>JAFGHQ010000113.1 GCA_016930035.1 Gammaproteobacteria bacterium
ATGCTTTTTCGCTCTTTTCCCCGATTATTTTTGATCTCTAATTCTTTGTTTCTTATGGCTTTTTAACGGTTGGGACAGGCTCTAAATTTATAGAAACTGTCGACAATCATTTTATTGCAGTAAGTTGGAAAAGCTTTTCTCGAGATCCTTTTTTACAATTTCAACCGAGTGGTTTGACCAAAGATCAAAACGGGACGTTTTTGTTTTGTCCTAAAAATCATGATTTAACACTCGCCAGGGCGTTATTTATCTCAAAATCAGGGCGAACACGATTTTCACAAGACACCAATCACGATGGAATTCATGAAGATAGCCAAGGAAAACCGATTCAATGCACACCTGCTCACTCAATCGAATAGTTACTAACCCAGAAATAATTAGGTATTTAATACCCATACCGAATTCTTAAAAACACGCTATTATTTATTTAAACCTTCTCGCATAAGCGAGAATTAGAAAATCATTAACAATTTTTTTTAGGAGGTCAATTATGTGTTTTATTCATGAGAATAGCGAAAATAAAAAAACTAGAGAAACATGTGAAAAAGCTGAAAGCGTTCAATATCAAATTTCAATACTATTATCAGTAAGAGATATTACGGGTAGAGAACGCGAAATAATGCGAATGATAAAGGATATAAAAGCATCAAAGCCATTCAAACGGATGAAGACATACGGTTCGACTTTCGTAGATTTTGAGGATAAGGAAGGAAAATTGCAAATTTTCTTTTCTACTCCGCGCGCCTTACAAGATGGAAGATTCGGCGAAGATGTGAGCAAGATTAGTGAGTTGACCGCCTCTGAATTATGTAATAGTAAAATATCAGAAAGTATATTGGCATTACCCAGCGCAGTAGTAGAAAATTTAAATGAAAATGTTTCACAAATAGAAGGCGCCAGCAGCGATGATCCTTGGCTTAAAATAAAAAAACGTCATACAGTTGTCCCAATTACATCGAAATTTATTGAATTTTTGCACGCCGTCTTTATAGAAAACGCAGATACAAATAAGGACACTATTAACGAGTTACTGCTTAATGCCATCATGGATGCAGATAAAGATATTCCTTCAAGACGTATTCCCGTAGTTATTAAGAAGGGAGAGGAAGTAGAAGAAAAGAAGGAAGAGGAAGTAGAAGAAAAGAAGGAAGAGGAAGTAGAAGAAAGAAAACCTTTATTCCGGAAATAGAATATAAAAACCAACAATAATCTGTTTGTTAATTTATATTACTCAAGCTCACTTTGTAGGGGGCGCAGATCTGCGCCCTTTACAAGCATATATGCGATCCATATAGCGCAATCCAACAATGATGATAATTAAAAATTAAGAATCATTATAAAATTTTCAATTCAAAATTAAATCACGATGTTAATAATTCTTATTAAATTCAATAGTGCTGACCCCATTTCATAAAATGCTTGTTTGTTATTGCAGTATCGATCAAAATTACTCCTCTATAAAAAACCACTTGGAGGGATTTTAGTTATGTTTTTTGAACAAAGGGGAGATAAAGTATCTAAAAATGTTAGGATGACTATGGATGATTTTCAGGACTTCATCAAACAAGAAGGATGGAGGCTTACTGGATTTGGTATAGGTGAGCGTGGTCATTGGGCCGAACTTCGAAACGATAGGGGAGAGAATATGATCGTAAAATTAACAGAATCTCCATGCTCGAAACAGTTGGAGGAAATATTAATTAACTCTATGACACCCAGACCATAACTAACCCTCAAAAATAACTCATGACACCACAACTTCAACGACTAGAATCCATTATCACGTTCATTTTATCTTTAGCACGTTCACATCAAGCTACTCAAGCAGAAGCTAGTGCGGAGATTGAAACGGGATTTTCAGTTACGGTGCACCAAGGCAAGCCCGAAACTATTGAATATGAATCCAATAATGCCATTGATATTACAGTGTATTTTGATCAACGTAAGGCCTCGGTTTCTACTTCCGATATGAGTGAGAACTCACTAAAAAAAGTAGTGGAAAAGGCCTGCAACATAGCAAAATTTACTGATTCGGATCCTTGCGCCGGTTTGGCGGATGCGTCTTTGATGTGCGCAAAACCGATCGATCTTGATCTTTATTATCCTTGGCATATTTCACCCGAACAAGCTATTGATTTGGCTCTGCAATGTGAGGCAATAGGATTGAATACGGATAAACGAATCAAACGTTCAGAAGAGGTGATGATTTCGACCGGCCAGCATTTTTATTGTTATGGCAATACACATGGTTTTATTGGCACGATCCCGAGTACCAGACATTTGATCGATTGCAATTTTATTGCCGAAGAAAAAGGCCAGATGGAACGCGATTTTAGTTTTACGCTATCCAGAGATCCGAAAGATTTAGCCTCTGTTCAAGCAGTTGCAAAAGATGCCGCACACCGAAGCGTCAATCGCTTATTGCCCCAAAAATTAAAAACCCAAAAAGTGCCTGTTATTTTTGAGGCGCGAGCGGCAAAAAATTTGTTAGGCGCTTTTGTAAGCGCCGTCTCAGGAAATGCGCTTTATCGAAAAGCTTCTTTTTTGCTGGATAGTTTAGACCTGCCAATTTTTCCTGATTTTGTTCAGATTCACGAGGAACCTTATCTTAAAAAAGGCTTAGGCAGCACTTTTTTTGATGCAGAAGGCGTCGTAACAGCGCCTAAATATTTTATCAAAAATGGATGCTTGGAAAGTTATGTACTCAATAGTTATTCGGCCCGGAAATTAAACATGCAAACGACAGGAAATGCCGGGGGCGTGTTTAATTTAATGATCGATCCGAATGATTTGAATTTAGATCAGTTAATGAAAATGATGGGCAAGGGACTTTTGATTACCGAACTTATTGGCCAAGGAATCAATCTGGTGACAGGGGATTACTCAAGAGGCGCTTTTGGGTTTTGGATAGAAAATGGTCACATTCAATATCCCGTATCAGGTATCACCATCGCGGGAAATTTACGCGATATGTTTAAAGGTATCATGGCAATAAGTAACGACATAGAAAAGCAAGCTACTATTCAAACAGGCTCCATCTTTATTGACCAAATGACCGTCGCGGGGGAGTGATATAATTAAAAATTAAAAATTAAAGATTAAAAATTTAGAGTGGCATTATTGCTTTAATAATGCTCATCCGTCATTCTGGCTGGGAAGCCAGAATCTAGTTGACAGGGACGTTAAGGTTAAGTATCCCTGGATCCTGAATCAAGTTCAGGATGACGAGGATTGATATTTTTATCATGGAAAAAATAACCACGTTAACAGCTAAATTATCCGAAATTGCCTGGCAATCTCCCCGTCATGTTGTGATGAAAAGCCAAGAAAATAATCGTAAAGTCACGTATCAAGAATTTCATCAAACCGCCCAACAAATCGCTTATTTTCTTTCAACGCTTCCTCTTCGAAAAAAAGATCGTGTTGCCATTGTTTTGGAAAACTGTCCCGAATGGGGAATGATTTATTTTGGTATTTTATTTTCAGGATGCATCGCTATACCTTTAGATCCGCAGTCTAATCAAGAAGATATGGAATATTTTTTAAGTGATTCAGGAGCAAAAGTAGTTTTTACTTCTGAGACTTATCAGGAATTTTTTGAGTGTAATACGTCATTAAAAAGTGTGATCGTATTAAAAAAACCATGGGACAAACGTGTAAGCGATATAAAAGTAACGAAAGCAGGGTGGCATATTTATCAAGATATTATTCAAACCGCATTTAAGGAAAAGCGCTTTAAACTCCCAAAAATCTCACCCGCCGACCTTGCTTCTATTCTTTATACATCAGGTACAACAGGACGACCTAAAGGAGTCATGCTCACTCATGCTAATTTTTATGCAAACTTTGAGAGTGTTGAAAAATCGGGTGTTTTTCAAAGACAGCAATATCATCTGCTTTCTATCTTACCCCTGCATCATTCCTTTCCATTCATGGCGACGTTATTGGTGCCTCTTTTTATTAAAGGTCAGGTTACTTATGTTTCGAGTCTAAAATCAGACGATATGCTAAGCGCAATGCGAGAAAATGAAATTACTGTTTTTGTCGGAGTGCCTCAAATTTTTTATTTATTTTACAACGCATTGAACGAAAAACTTAATAAAATACATTGGGCTATTCGTTGGCCATTTTTAGGCTGGGTACAATTATTATGGTTATTGAGAAAAACGACTCGAATAAATTTAGCAAGATTAATCTTTAAGAAAATTCATCACCCTTTTGGAAAATCGTTGAAATTTTTTGTTTGTGGCGGAGCAAAATTAGACAAAAATATTGAACGCTTTTTTTTCAAATACGGATTTACCCTGATTGAAGGTTACGGGCTCACTGAGACCGCGCCAGTGGTAACTTTTAACCCGCTTGCTAAACCCAAAATTGGATCGGCTGGCAAAGTTATCCCTGGGGTTAGCGTTAAAATTATCGATGCCGACGAACAAGGTATTGGCGAAATAGCAATTTCCGGTCCTAATGTTATGCAAGGGTATTATCATAAGCCCCAGAAAACAAAAGAATCGCTCAAAAAAGGCTGGTTTTATTCGGGTGATTTGGGGTATTTTGATCATGAGGGCTATCTTTTTATTACGGGCAGAAAAAAAGAACTGATCGTACTGAGTTCGGGCAAAAATATTACACCAGAAGAAGTAGAAACTTATTACGCACAGAGTCCATACATTCAAGAATTATGTGTGTTATTGGTGGGAAGTAAAACTCACGAAGAAAAATTAATGGCCGTGATTGTGCCGAATTTAGATTATTTTCGAAAAACAGGCGAAATTAATGTTGAATGGTCCATAAAATGGAGTTTAGAAACGCTTTCAAAACAATATCCTGCTTATAAACGCATTATGGGGTTTGTGCTCACTCATCAAGAGTTGCCCAAAACGCGTCTCGGTAAATTAAAACGATTTCAAATTTATGATCAATATCAAGAAGCCTTGCTCGGACAAAGATTAAAGGGAATCGAGCCCGCGAAAAAAGAGATTCCTATAAGTGAGGCAGATTTAAATATATTAGCCTCACCACTTTATCGGAAACTGGAATCTGTTTTAAAGCTTGCCACTAACAGACCCGCTATTCGACTTGAAGACCATTTAGAAATTGATTTAGGATTCGATTCTTTAAGCAGAGTGGAACTAAGCGCCCAGCTTGAAAAAGCATTGCGTGTTTTGATAACGCCTACCATCATGGCTCAGGTATTTACGGTACGGGAACTGTATGTCGCACTAGAAAAAATCGTCGAAAAACCGGAGCAGCTTGAAAAAAAGGGCGCGGGTCTTCGCTCCGTCACCAAAACTCAATCCCAATTGTGGCAAGAAATTTTGAACACGCCTCCTCGCCCGGAGATTGCTCGAAAAATTGCTATCCGATTAAGTCAAACAGTTAAAACAGCTTCTGTTTTATTTACCAAAGGATTATACGGATTACTTAAAGTATTTTTTTGGATTCAACGGGAAGGAGGGGAGAACCTTCCGCGAAAAGGTCCCTACTTATTATGTCCTAATCACAATAGTTACTTAGATCCTTTTTTAATTGCAGCTACGATCCCAAACGATATGATTAATCAATTATTTTTCATTGGATTTAGAGCATTTTTTGAAACGACAATCACAAAAAAACTAATAAGATTGGCGCGCACCATCCCGATAGATCCAGGCGTGAGTCTCATTGATGCGATGCAAGCAAGTGGCTATGTGCTGAAACACAACAAAATATTGTGTATTTTTCCTGAAGCCGCTCGATCTATTGATGGGAACGTTCAAGCATTTAAAAAAGGCATTGGCATTTTAGGAAAAGAGCTTCAGGTCAATTTAGTGCCTGTTTATATTAAAGGATCTTTTGATGCTTGGCCGCGGGGCAGGCGGTTTTTTAAGCCGCATCCCATTAAAGTTATTTTTGGAAAACCGTACACTCCTGAAGCTTTACAAAAAGAGGGCAAAAAACTTGGGGCAAAAGATGATTATGAAGCGATCGCGCTAGCCCTTCGCGAAAAAGTCATCGAACTGTCTCATTCTGCTTAAATTTTCCGAATGGTAATGTCATAAATTTTCTGTAAAATATATGGATATATGGATCGCATATATGCGACCCGTACAATCAAATAACACACAGTACTTATGCCCAAATTAGCATTAAATAACAATCCTAAAAAAACACTCAGTATGCACGCCAAAGCACGACTCTTTGAAGCGTTATCTATTTTATTAGCAGCCCTTGGCGTGTTCCTACTCGTTGCGTTTATCACGTACCACCTTTCCGATCCCGGTTGGTCCACAACCGGCCAAGGGGCGCTTGTTGCTAATGACGTAGGCAAATTAGGGGCATTTTTATCCGATATTTTTTTGTATTGGTTTGGTTACATGGCTTATTTGTTTCCTTTAGCCTTATTTATTCCTGTCTTGGGATTTACTTGGGATAAGCTTATAGTTTCGGGTGAAACGCATGAAGTTTATCCACTCTTTTTAAGATTCGGAGGATTTTTATTAACGTTATTTTCGGGAACCGCGTTGTTTCATTTATATTTACCTCGAGCGCATGCAGGATTGCCATTTAAAGCAGGTGGTATCATTGGCGAAGTGATTAATACTCATATTCATACGATGCTGAATCCATTCGGTGCAGGATTGTTATTTATCGCATTATTTTTAATTGGCGTCACATTGTTGATGAACTTTTCATGGTTTAATCTTATTGATCGGCTGGGAAGCATGGCCTTATTTGCGATTCAAAAGATTTATATTCACATACAACGATGCTTCCTTAAAAAGCGATTTCAATCGAAAATTATAGACCCCTCACAAAATACTTCGAGGATCCCAACCCATAAAAATAAAGATCTTGAAATGGTTGCACCCACATCATCGATTGGGATAGAGAAAGCTCAAGAAAAACATGCCGTACCGAAACCAACAACGATTCCTATTAACATAGGTAAATCAGCAAAAGGGAGCCTGCCGCCTTTATCACTCTTAGATCCACCGAAAAAAACGCGAATCAAAGGGTACACGCCTGCGCAATTAGAATCTCTATCACGCCAACTCGAAAAACGGCTGCTTGATTATGGCATTGAGGCAACAGTCGTGGGGGTTTACCCCGGTCCTGTTATTACGCGATTTGAACTCGATTTGGCGCCTGGGGTTAAAGTAAGTAAAGTTACCACGTTAGTCAAAGATCTGGCTCGATCGCTTTCTGTGTCGCGAGTTCGCGTTGTCGAAGTCATTCCTGGAAAATCTTATATTGGCCTTGAACTTCCTAACCAAGAACGCGAAGAAGTCACTTTGCGCGAAGTGCTTGAGTCGGAGAAATATCAAAAAGCAACCGCACCTTTAAGTCTTGCGCTGGGTAAAGATATTGCTGGATCTCCCATTATTGTGAATCTCGAAAAAATGCCGCACTTGTTGGTGGCGGGTACGACAGGCTCGGGTAAATCCGTCAGTTTAAACGTGATGCTTTTAAGCTTGCTTTTTAAACGCACGCCTGAAGAGGTTCGATTAATTTTAGTGGATCCAAAAATGTTAGAGCTTTCAGTGTACGACGGGATTCCCCATTTGCTCACTCCTGTTGTAACGGATATGAGAGAGGCAGCTAACGCATTTCGTTGGTGTGTGATGGAAATGGATCGACGTTATCGCTTGATGGCGGCATTAGGCGTTCGCAATTTGGAAGGGTTTAATGAAAAAGTACGACAAGCCATTGAAGAGGGCAACCCGATTCCTGATCCTACCGTGCCAAAAGAAGCGCAAGACTTGCTCGATGAACCCAAAACACTCATACCGATTCCTATTATTGTCTTAGTGGTGGACGAATTAGCCGATATGATGATGGTGGTTGGTAAAAAAGTCGAAGAATTGATTGCCCGTATTGCTCAAAAAGCTCGTGCCGCAGGGATTCATATGATCTTAGCAACACAGCGTCCCTCGGTCGATGTGATCACTGGATTAATTAAATCCAACATTCCGACCCGCATTGCTTTTCAAGTTTCATCGCGCATTGATTCGAGGACTATTTTAGATCAGCAAGGGGCTGAGCAATTATTAGGACGAGGCGATATGTTGTATTTGCCGACTGGGGCTGGAATTCCAACCCGCATTCATGGTGCTTTTGTGTCAGATGCTGAAACGCATCGCGTAATTAATGATTGGAAACAACGAGGGCAACCAGATTATATCGACGAGGTGATTCAGGATACCATGTCAGGGGAAGAAGGTGGAGATAATGGGGGTAACGATGGAGGAGGGCAATTAACTGGAGAAGAAGATCCGCTTTATGATCAGGCAGTTGCTGTTGTGGTTCAGTCTCGGAAAGCTTCAATTTCTTACGTTCAACGAAGGCTTCACATTGGTTACAATCGTGCTGCTACGCTTATTGAAGAAATGGAGCATGCTGGTATTGTGAGTGAACCTAATACTAATGGCTCTCGTCAGGTCCTAGTTCCACCACGATCGGATTGATTTACAGTCATTTTTCGTGGGACGAAAAATGCGTTTTTTTAACAAGTGCATAGGAATATGACCCAAATATTGACGATTCGTGATGTAGAACAAGAGGGGCGACGGCTTGACAATTTCTTGTTATCGCAACTCAAAGGAGTTCCTAAAAGTTTAATTTATCGACTCATTCGACAAGGGCATATCCGTGTGAATAAAAAGCGGGCTAAATCAAGTTATCGTATTCATTTGTCAGATGAAATTCATATCCCGGATATTCAAGTTACGCCTCAACATAAAATTAAGCTCTCCGTTAAGAATTTTGAAGAGCGACTCAAAAATCGCATCTTATTTGAAAATGATCAATTACTCATTATAAATAAACCTTTTAGGATGGCCGTTCATGGGGGGAGTGGTGTTTCTTATGGTTTGATAGAAACGTTACGTATGATCAGACCAGAAGCTCATTTTCTTGAATTAGTTCACCGACTTGATAAAGAAACTTCAGGTTGTTTAATCATAGCTAAAAAAAGAACAGTGTTACGCAAACTTCATGAATTATTACGTAACCACCAGATTCAGAAAGAATATTTAGCTCTGACTTTGGGACATTGGGCTCACAAAAAGAATCGAGTTGATCTTTCATTGAAAAAGCGTGTGTTACGTTCAGGTGAACGCATGGTTGAAGTGAGTGAATCAGGAAAAAAGTCGTTGAGTGAATTTCATCTCATCAAAAGATATCCAATGGCGGATTTAGTTAAAGTACAGATCGCCACGGGTCGCACCCATCAAATTCGAGTACATGCCGCACAAATGGGGCATCCCATTGCGGGGGATCAAAAATATGGTGACGCTACGTTTAATCAGAAACTCAAAGAAAAAGGTTTAAAACGTTTATTTTTACATGCATCTCGATTGAGTTTTGAACTTGAACCTCATCAAACAATTACTGCCGAAGCCCCGCTTGATCAAGAGTTAGAAGAATTTCTTGATCTAACCTTTGGTATTTGATACCAAAAGTTACATCGCGTTTATGGCCAAATTTTAATTTTCTACTAGACTTTAATTTTATGTCAAAAAATAAAGGACAAAAGTTTATTGATGAATAAAATCGCTTTAATTGTTAACGGTCATCGTATAGGAGTAACTTATGCTCCTCGCTTAAAGGTTCGAGGCTATGATTGTGTTCATGTGCAAAGTAGTCGCGATTTACCGGCATCTTGTTCAAACTCGTTTGTGCCAAATGATTATATTGAAAACATCATATATACAGGGAATCTGGATGAAATTATTCAAAAGCTAGCAAAATATCCTATCGAATTTGTATTGCCCGGAAATGAAACAGCCGTCGAGTTAGCTGATGTTCTGAGTGAACAGATGGGTTTAAGATCGAACGGAACAGCTTTAAGTGAGGCACGACGTAATAAATTTAAAATGATTGAAGCCGTAAAACGTCACGGATTAAAAACGGTAAAACATATAGAATCAGATCGCTTGGATGATATTCTCAAATGGGTAAAACAACATGGAATATGGCCAGTGGTATTAAAACCGCTAAATAGTGCTGGTACTGATTTGGTTTTCTTTTGTTTTAATGAGACCCAAGTAAAAGAGGCTTTTTCGAGAATATACCAGCACAAAAATGTTTTAGGTTTAAAAAATGAAGCGGTTTTAGTTCAAAGTTTTCTTCGAGGAACAGAATTTATTATTAACACGGTAAGTTTAGATGGCCGTCATTTCCTTTCTGATATATGGCAATATAAAAAACGTCACATACTGGGGGCCTGTTCCGTTTATGAGTGTACCAAAATTTTTCCACACCATTTTCCCAAAAGTCGTGAACTAGTTAACTATGCTTTTGAAGTGTCCAATGCGTTAGGAATTAAATATGGACCCGCCCATCATGAGATTATGTTGACAGAAGAGGGCCCTGTTCTTGTAGAAACTGGGGCACGTTGTATGGGCGTTATTCCACCTGATTTAGTTGTTGAAGCCATTGGGAGAAGCCAGGTTGATTTGATGCTAGATAGTTATACAGATCCAACTTTATTTCTAGAAAAGATTCAACAACCTTATAAAATAGCAAAGCATTTTTGGATCAAACACATTCATGTTTATCAAGTGGGGCAACTCAAACAAATTTTATATATAGATCAAATTAAACAGTTGCCTTCTTTTCGATTTATGGACTTAGCGGTGGCCCCTGGTTCAAAATTGGAGCGGACGGTCGATTTACACACAAGCCCTGGAATTATTTTTTTAATGCATCCTGATAAAGAGGTTGTGTTGCAAGATTATCGAACCATACGTCGGTTAGAGAAAAAGATGTTTGTAACGATTTAATGTAACTTTCAATGTAACTTTCGGAGTTGGACATGTCTGTGTCTGACACTGAAGACACCAAAGGTTACAGTATTTCCAATTAATATTTTGACAAACAATTGTTACCAGGCCGTCATTCAGAGGCGGCGCTACGCACCGACGAAGAATCTCTCCTTTGAGATTCCTCGGTCGCAAGCTCCCTCGGAATGATAGCGATGGTGGCGCTTCCTCTGGATGACAACCTCTTGTCTAAATGTTAATTGGAAATACTATACATCTAAACAAGGATTTTTTATGTTGGATTACGTTCAAAATCACCGGGAGTTTTCTTTACGGGCTATTTTACTGGGTTGTTTGATTAGCTTAATTTTAGTCGGGGCTAATGCTTATTTGAGTTTAAAAGTAGGGCTGACGATTGCGGCGTCCATTCCTTCGGCTATTGCAGCTATTCTCACGTTACGCTGGTTTAAAGATCATACTATTTTTGAAGCGAACATTATTCAAGCAATTGCTTCTTCAGGTGAGGCTGTCATTGCGGCTGCCGTTTTTACGATTCCTTCTTTGATCATTTTTCGGTTTTGGCATTATTTTCATTTTTGGGAAACTGCCTTACTCACTTTATTAGGGGCCTTTTTGGGCATCTTATTTTCCATACCTTTTCGTCGAATTTTCTTTCGAGAACAAGGTTTATTGTTTCCAGAAGGTGTAGCTACTGCAGAAATCTTAAAACTGAGTGATCGTGAATCTCAAAGTCCCCAAGGATCCGCAGAAGAAACCACAACGGTCCCAAAAACGATTGAAACCCACAAAAATCACAAAAACGAATTTACACTACTTATTTGGGGAGGTCTCGCTGCAACCATCATTAAAGTTTCTCAGTCAGGATTGAGGGTTTTATCGGAATCGATTGAGGGTTGGTGGGTAAAAGGCCATGCGCTATTAGGATACGGATTTGATTTTTCGCCCGCATTGCTGGGCGTAGGGTACATTATTGGATTACCCGCCACGTTCACTATTTTTGCAGGAACCTTAGTGACTTGGTTATTGGGATTACCGCTTTACACCTATTTTCATCACACGTTTATCACACATTCTTATCATCAAGTGGCATTTAATGTTTGGGAACATTATTTACGTTATATTGGTATAGGAGTGATGCTTTTGGCCGCAGTGCATACGCTAGTGCGATTAGCTAAACCTATTTATCAAGGACTAGCCCTTTCTTTTTATGAATTATTTCAAAAGAAAAAAACTCAACAATGGCCTCAATATGAACAAGATATTCCTATCCTCTATGTGATCATTGGATTAGCGGCCACCTTAATTGGTGTGTTTTTATTTTTACAGGTAAGTTTTCTTCATGTCCACTTGCCCTTTAAAGTATCTCATTATTTGCCAGTTACCCTCTCTTGGATATTTATTCTCATTTTTGCATTTATTTTCACCATGATTGCAGGTTATCTAACCGGCTTAATTGGTTCGACAAATATGCCGATCTCTGGACTAACCGTGCTTTCTTTGTTGTTAAGTTCATTGTTATTAATTCTGTGCTGTGGTTTAACGCCACATCGCAGTGCGGATGCCGTTGCTGTTTCCGCCTTTATTATTATGACGAATGCGATATTGACTTGCGTTATGAGCACAGCAGCTCTTCACACGCAATGTTTAAAAACTTCTTCTATTATTCAGGCAACACCTTATAAACAAGAGTTGGCTTTTTTAATTGGGGTTATTCCAGGCGCTTTAATCATTGTACCCATTATGCAATTGATGTTTTCAGCTTATGGTATTGCAGGAATTTTTCCGCATCCTGGAATGGATCCTGCCCAGATGTTGTCCGCCCCACAAGCAACTTTAATAGCAGAAACAACGCTTGGTGTCTTATCCGGCCATATTCCATGGCTCATGGTGTTTTTTGGTCTGGGGTTGGGCGCGGTCGCTATTGGCATTAACAAGTTTTTGATACCATTTCCGCCCATGGCTTTTGGCTTAGGCATGTTTTTACCACCCGGAATATCAGGACCGTTAGTGTTAGGCGGTTTGATTGCGCACTTGGTTGACAAACGATTTCGTCAAAAAAATGCTTTATTAGCACAGCAGTTGGAAGAAAAATCATTGACTGAGAAACAATTTAATCTCAAAAAGAAAAACTTAGATCAACAACAAGAACACACGAAACGTCAGGGATTACTATTGAGCTGTGGTTATATTGCAGGCGAATCCATTTCAGGTATTGTACTCGCCATTCCATTTGTCATCGCAGGAAACGATCGCATCCTAACGATCATGCCTCAAAACTTTACTTGGATCGCTCATATTGCAGGAATGCTCACTTTTATGGGGCTCGTTTACTGGATGGGGATTCTGGCATTCCAGCCAGAATGATGAATGCTTATTATTTATGTAGTAATGCTTTGCACCCTATAAAATCATTTGATTCTTAAATTTCCTAATGTTATCTTCTATCCTTATTCTCCGTCCTCTGTTTTCTGTTCTCCGTCTTCCGGTATAGGCACGTAGCTCAGTGGTAGAGCATCACCTTGACATGGTGGTGGTCGGTGGTTCGATCCCACTCGTGCCTATTCCAGAGGACGGCGGGCAGTATAAGAGAAAGAATAAAATGAGAGTAAAAGAAAGTATGATTCATTATTTGGTAATTACCATAACCCTATTCACCTTGGAGACTACGGGCTTTCGCCCGGCGTTTACTATCTTTTAAATATGTCTTTTTTATTTATTTATTATTTTCTTATAACGAATTAAAAGCATTAAAAATAGGTGAAATTATGATTAAAATTCAATTGCCCGGAGGAGAATCACTCCTCTATAAAAAGCCCATGAGGGTTTTGCAAATTGCTGAAGATATTAGTCCAGCATTGACAAAAGCAGCAATAGCTGCTGAAGTAGATGGTCGTTTAGTCGATTTAGATTATATGATTGAAAAAGATGCCCATTTGCGGATTATCACAGACAAAGATCCTGAAGGATTGGATGTGATTCGCCACTCCACAGCGCATTTGCTCGCGCATGCGGTGAAAACATTATTTCCTCAAGCACAAGTTACTATTGGCCCCGTGATTCAAGATGGGTTTTATTACGATTTTTCCTTTGAACGCCCATTTACCCCGGAAGATTTGGAAAAAATTGAAGCTAAAATGCATGAAATCGCCAATCAAAATTTGCCGCTCAAACGTAAAGTACTTTCGCGAAGAGAAGCCATAGAACGCTTCAAAAATATGGGAGAGCGTTACAAAGTGGAAATTATTTCAGATTTGCCGGAAGGTGAGGAAATTTCGCTTTATGAGCAGGGTGATTTTGTAGATCTCTGTCGAGGTCCGCATGTGCCTCGCACTGACCTCCTTAAAGTTTTTAAATTAATTAAAATAGCAGGGGCTTATTGGCGCGGTGATTCAAAAAATGAAATGCTTCAGCGCATTTATGGAACAGCTTGGCTAAAACGAAAAGATTTAGATCAATATTTAGAACATATTGCAGAAGCAGAAAAGCGTGACCACCGTAAAATAGGCAAGCAGCTCGATTTGTTCCATTTTCAAGAAGAAGCTCCGGGTAATGTTTTCTGGCATGATAAAGGCTGGACGGTGTATCGCATCATCCAACAGTATGTCAGAGAAATTCTTCAAGATCATGGTTATCAAGAAGTGAATACACCGATTATTATGGACCGTTCCATTTGGGAGCGTTCCGGGCATTGGGAGAAATTCCATGAAAATATGTTTATTACCTATTCGGAAAATAAAGATTATGCCATTAAACCCATGAATTGCCCCGGCCATATTCAGATATTTAATCAAGGATTGAAAAGTTACCGTGATCTGCCTATGCGTACTGCAGAATTTGGTTTTTGTCATCGTAATGAACCATCAGGTTCACTACACGGCATGATGCGAGTTCGCGCCTTTACGCAAGATGATGCTCATATCTTTTGTACAGAAGCCCAATTGCTCCAAGAAGTGAATACGCTGATTGATTTAACCTATAAAGTCTACAAAGATTTTGGATTTCATGAAGTGTTAGTTAAATTAGCTACACGTCCTGAAAAGCGTATAGGGTCGGATGAGAGTTGGGATAGAGCTGAAAAAGCGTTAGAAGATGCTTTAAATGGAAAAGGTTTGGCTTTTCAATTATCGCCAGGCGATGGTGCTTTTTATGGGCCTAAAATTGAGTTTTCACTCAAAGATTGTCTGGACCGAGTTTGGCAGTGCGGCACAGTTCAAATTGATTTTTCCATGCCGGATCGGCTCGGAGCGCGTTATATTGAAGAAGATGGTAGCCGACAAATACCTGTGATGGTTCACCGCGTCTTGTTAGGATCTTTAGAGCGATTTATTGGTATTTTGACCGAGCATTATGCTGGGTTATTTCCGTTATGGCTTGCGCCAGTACAAGTAGCGGTATTTAATATTACAGATCGTCAGGCCGATTATGCTCAAAAAATTGTGGAAACTTTGCGAAAACAAGGCTTTAGAGCGATTTCTGACTTGAGAAATGAGAAAATTGGCCTTAAAATTCGCGAACATACGTTACAAAAAATACCTTACATGATTGTGATCGGAGATCGGGAGGTTGAAAACAATCTCATTTCCGTTCGTACTCAAGAGGGTAAAGATTTGGGCAGTATGTCGGTAAATGATCTGATCTCAAAACTCAAAGAGATCGTCAGTAATCGAGATTAAAATTTGTAGGGCTCTGCACCCAATGCTTTGGGTGTGGAGTCTCTGTACTTTTTAGGAGAAAAATTTATTAAAAAAGGTAAAAGAGCGAGGGTTAATCAACAGATCCAAGCTCCCCAAGTGCGTTTGATTGATTCTGAAGGCAATCAAGTTGGTATTGTTCCAATAAATGAGGCCTTATCCCAAGCTTTGGCTGACAAACTCGATCTTGTCGAAATTGCTCCCAATGCAAAACCGCCCGTCTGTAAAATCATGGATTACAGAAAACATCTGTTTCAACAACAAAAGCTGCAAACAGAAGCTCGGAAGAAACAAAGACGCACTCAAACAAAAAAACTAAGGATCAGTTTAAATATTGAAGAAGGGGATTATCAGGTAAAACTACGCAACCTGATACGTTTCCTAGAAAAAGGGGATCGAGCCGAAGTTTCGCTGCGTCTTCAAGGCCGAGAAATTATACATAAAGATTTAGCGATAGCATTGTTAAATCGTATTAAAAATGATCTTGCAGATTACGCGGACGTGGATCGTGAACCTGTTCCTACGGATAGGGTTTTAGTTATGGGATTAACCCCTAAAAAGAAAAAATAATGTAACTTTAAAGGTTACATTCCACCAAAATTATCTCAAATGCGGAGTAAAGTTCAATGAAAACTAAACTTAAGACTCATAGCGGGTCTAAAAAAAGATTTAAGCGAACAGCGTCTGGCTCTTATGTTCATAGAGCTGCCAACCGTGGCCATCGTTTCACGGGGAAACCCAGAAAACGCAAACGTCAATTACGTGGTATGAGGCCTATTCATCCCTCTGATCATCGAGCGGCAAAAATGTTATTAAACGATAGAGCAAAAACGAAAGGAGGAGAGATCCATGGCTAGAGTAAAACGCGGTGTGACAGCACACAAACGACATAAAAAGATTTTAAAATTAGCAAAAGGTTATTATGGGGCTCGTAGTAAAGTTTATCGAGCAGCTAAGCAACAAGTCATTAAATCAGGACAATATGCTTATCGAGATCGCAAACAACGTAAAAGGCAGTTTCGAGCTTTATGGATTATTCGTATTAATGCTGCGGCTCGTGAATTTGGCCTTTCTTACAGTCGATTTATTAATGGCCTAAAAAAAGCTCAAATTGAGGTTGACCGTAAGGTTTTGGCCGATTTAGCTATTTTTGACAAAGCATCATTTGGAAAACTAGCCGAAGCAGCTAAAGCAGCGCTAGCATAAATCATGAACACCAATATAACCAATCTTCTCAAAGAAGCTCAGCAATCTATTGATCAATCAAAAGATTTAAATATACTCGATCAAGTCAGAGTTACTTTTTTGGGTAAAAAAGGAAAAATAACTGAACTTCTCAAGCAATTGGGAACCCTTCCTGAAGCAAAGCGCAAGTCCGAAGGCCAAGTAATCAATCAAGCTAAAGAGCAGATTCAGTCTTGGCTCGAGCAAAGAAAGTCTCAATTAGAGACGCAAGAACTGAACAAAAAACTTCGAGAAGAACGGATTGATGTCACTTTGCCCGGTCGTCGTAATGTAATCGGATCATGCCATCCGGTCACGCAGGTTCAAGATCGATTGGTGGATATTTTATCTACAATGGGATTTGTGTTGGCTCGAGGTCCAGAAGTCGAAGATGATTATCATAATTTTGAAGCCCTCAATTTTTTGCCGAATCATCCCGCCCGCACGATGCACGATACGTTTTATTTCCCCGACGGGCGATTATTGCGTACGCACACGTCTACTGTACAAATTCGTTATATGGAAAACCATACACCGCCTATACGAATTATTGTGCCGGGTAAGACATACCGATGTGATTCTGACGCAACCCATTCACCCATGTTCCACCAGATTGAATGCTTGGTTGTCGATGAAAGTGTTTCTTTTGCGAATTTAAAACATTTGGTGGCCTTGTTTTTACGTCGTTTTTTTGATCGAGATGATCTTGAAACTCGGTTTCGACCTTCTTATTTTCCGTTTACAGAACCTTCAGCAGAAGTCGATGCTAAATTTATGGGCACTGATCGTTGGTTGGAGATGGGCGGGTGTGGTATGGTGCACCCAAACGTTTTAAGGTTTGGCAACATTGATCCAGAAAAGTATACAGGGTATGCGTTTGGTTTCGGTCTCGATCGTCTTGCGATGCTTTACTTTGGCGTTAACGATTTACGATTGTTTTTTGAAAATGATATTCGGTTTTTAGAACAGTTTTAAGATTATTTTAAATTTTGAATTATAAATGGAGTTGTTGCATAAATAACCTCATCCGTCATTCTGGCTGGGAAGCCAGAATCCAGTTGACAGGGACGTTCAAGTTAAATATCTCTGGATTTCCAGAATAACAAAGTTTATACCTTACTATGAAATGTTCTAAAGTTTGGTTAAAAGAATGGGTTGATATTGAACTGTCAACAAAAGAGTTGGTTGAAGCGCTGACAATGGCAGGGCTTGAAGTAGACTCTGTAGAACCTGCTGCTATCGAATTCAGTAAAATCGTAGTCGGAGAAGTCTTAACAGTTGAACCCCACCCCAATGCGGATAAATTACATGTTTGTCAGGTTAATGTAGGGAAAGAAAGGCTCACCATCGTTTGTGGAGCCGCGAATGTTCGACCCAAATTAAAAGTACCGACCGCTTTAATTGGCGCAAAATTACCCAATCTGACCATTCAAAAAGTCAAATTACGGGGCGTTGAATCCGGCGGCATGATGTGTTCCCCAAAAGAACTTGGTTTTTCAAAAGATCATCAAGGGTTATTAGAATTTCCAGAAGACGCGCCTGTTGGTACTGATATTCGCGAATATTTAAATCTTGATGACGAAATTATCGATGTTGCTTTAACTCCCAATCGTGGTGATTGTGCGAGTATTTTGGGTATCGCTCGCGAAATTTCGGCAATTACCCAAAAATCGCTTCATCAAAAAGATATTAAACCGGTTAAACCAGCGTCCAAAGATATTTTCCCCGTCAATCTTGTTGCAGAATCTGCTTGCCCGCGCTATGTAGGTCGTATTATTCGTCATCTGAATTCAAAAGCAAAAACCCCTATCTTTATGCAAGAAAAATTGCGACGAAGTGGTATTAACCCCATCCATCCTGTTGTGGATGTGACCAATTATGTTTTGCTTGAATTAGGCCAACCCATGCATGCTTTTGATTTTGATAAGCTTCATCAACATATCGACGTGCGATTTGCTAAAAAAAATGAGTCTTTAGCGCTGCTCAATGGACAGATGATAAAGCTATCCCAAGAAACGTTAGTCATAGCAGATGCACAAGGTTCGGTAGCTATTGCTGGTGTTATGGGGGGTGCGGATTCCGCGGTGAGTGAGACAACTCAGCATATTTTTTTGGAAAGCGCTTTTTTTAAACCAGAAGTCATTGCAGGAAAAGCTCGAGAATATGGTTTACAAACCGATTCTTCCTTTCGATTTGAACGTGGTGTTGACTGGCAATTGCAACAAACAGCCATTGAATATGCAACCCAGCTGTTGTTAGATATTATGGGCGGCGAAGCCGGTCCTGTCATCGAAGCAAAAAGTGATCAACATTTGCCGATTGTACCAACCGTTTCTTTGAGAAGGGAGCGGGTAGGGCGCCTACTTGGTGAGAGTCTCCCTCAAGAAAAAATAATGAATATTTTGAATCGGTTAAACATGCAGGTTGATATAGAAGATCAAACATTTAAAGTGCAGCCGCCCAGTTATCGTTTTGATATCAGTATTGAAGAAGATTTAATTGAAGAGATTGCGCGTATTTATGGTTACAACGCTATTCCAGATAAGCCCTATTTCATGCCGATGATAGGAAGCCCTTTAAATCCTACCGAACAGATTTTTCAAAAAATACGATATTTTTTCCGCGATCGAGCTTATCACGAGATTATTTCTTATACTTTTATTGACCCTCAAGACCAAAAATTATTCGATCCTGATCAAACACCATTAGTTTTGGATAATCCTATTGCGCAAAATATGTCCGTGATGCGAACCAATTTGTGGCCAGGATTAGTGAATACCTTAGTTTATAATTTAAATCATCAACAAACTCGAGTCCGTTTATTTGAGACGGGTTTACGGTTTATTCATGTTGATCACAAGTTGGAACAGCAGGAAGTGATCGCAGGTTTAATTTATGGCGATATGCATAAACGTCAATGGAATGAATCATCACGGTCAAGCGATTTTTATGATCTTAAAGGTGATTTGGAAGCATTATTTCGTTTAATGTCTTTTGCTCAGATGGAATATCGAGAAGTATCTCATCCGGCATTGCATCCGGGTCAATCATCGGCTATTTATCAAGACGAAAAGCTTATCGGCTATGTGGGGGCATTACATCCATCCTTGCTTCAAATGAAAGACATTGATCGCTCGGTTTATGTTTTTGAATTATTTTTAGATAAAATGAGTCATGTAAAACGCTTGTCATTTGAGCCTATATCGAAATTTCCAGCGATTCGTCGCGACATTGCTATTGTCGTTTCGCACGACATATCCATTCATCAAATCTTAAAAGCCATTCAAGAAAATCTCGGTAATTTATTGATAGATTTAGAGGTTTTTGATATCTTTGAAGGTAAAGATATTGCTGCTGATAAAAAAAGTGTTGCTTTAGGTTTGACGCTACAAGATATGTCCCATACACTGAATGAAAAAGAAATTTGTGATCTGATGGATCAATTGCTTAAAATGCTTACTTCCAATTTTGGAGCTACATTGAGGAAATAATATGAGTGCATTAACAAAAGCGCATCTTGCTAATCGGATTGTAGAAGAAATAGGACTTAACAACCGAGAAGCTAAAGAATTTGTGGATACTTTTTTTGAAAAAATTAAAGAGACTTTGATAAACGGGGATGATGTTAAAATTTCTGGTTTTGGTAACTTGATTCTGCGTGATAAAAATGCGAGACCAGGGCGTAATCCCAAAACAGGTGAGGAAAAAATGATTTCAGCTCGCCGCGTAGTGTCCTTTAAACCTAGTCAAAAATTAAAAGAAACAGTTGAAAAAGCTAAATAGCGCGAGTTTTGCAGTTTTGAAAAAATTTTATAAAGTAAATTAGATTGAGAGAACATGTTGGAATTACCGTCAATACCTGAAAAACGTTATTTTACCATAGGAGAGGTTAGTCAATTATGTTTGCTCAAGCCTCATATTTTGCGTTATTGGGAACAAGAATTTACGCACATCAAGCCCTCTAAGCGTCGAGGCCGTCGTTATTATCAAATCGATGATATCTTAATTATTCGCACTATTCGGCAGTTATTATATGTAGAGGGCTTTACCATTTCTGGCGCAAAACAACGCTTAACGCAAATAAAAGCAAATGGAATGGTGAATCTTATCGAGGAAAAACAGGAGGAAGGGACTCAAGCAATTTTATTGCAACAACATAACCTGTCCTCTGTCGCTCAAAGAGCGAAGGAGGATCAGATTTCCTCAGCTGAAAAGAGTGAACATTATCAGCAGCTTCTTGCAGAGACTATTCTCTCGTTAGAAGAACTGTTGGAGTTGATGAAATAATCATCTCAATATTTTGCCATCAAAAATTTCGGGGCGTGGCGCAGCCTGGTAGCGCACTTGCATGGGGCGCAAGTGGTCGCTGGTTCAAATCCAGTCGCCCCGACCAATTTAAAAATTAGAAATGGTGGGGTCGTTTCCTCCCTCGCTTAATATTTAGACAATTTTTACTCAGAGTAGAGATTCCTCGGTCGCTAGTGCTCCCTCGGAATGACACAGTGATGGCGGCGCTTTCTCGGAATGATGGCGCGGGAGGATCATTCAGAGGAGCGTTTCGATTTCGCTCACTCTCCATCCTGAGTTTATCGAAGAAATAAACTCCGCGACGAAGCATCGCTTATCTTTTGTCAAAGTATTAATTGAATTCACTATAAGGAGTTGTTCACAGAAAGAGGATAAAAATTTATTTGGATTCATTCTCTTTTGTCTCATTTGTTATCCCTTTATAACATGCTGAAAAATAAATCATTTTATCCTGATTAAAAATTGTCCAAAGCGTATCAGGGCCGCTTTTCCTATCGAAATTGATAGACAATTTTTTTCTTTTCCACAAAGTTATCCACAGGATTTGTGAGTAATTTTTTTCCTTTTTTCTCTTTGCGATTTATCAATCAGTTATAAATTTTTATCAAAAATCAAGCGTTTTTTTATCTTTAAAAAGACCTTGAACGTTCTCGTTTTGTTCGGTATCCTAGCCCTCCCAAGAACAAACAGAGAACACATCTTTGTCTCAAGGAACAAAAGGAGAACAATATTGTGCTAACGGTCAGCGAAAGGAAAACCTTCGATTTTATTAAAAAATATATTAAAAAAAATAACATTGCTCCCACGATAAGCGAAATCGCCAAAGGTATTGAAATCAAATCTCGTGGAGTTGTCCATCGTTATGTGCAAGCTTTAGCCGCTTCAGGAAAATTAGAAATTATTCCTAATAAACGTCGAAATATTCGTTTGGTAGAGGAAACGACTCATAAAATTCTACTGACGGGGAAAATTCATGATGGACAGTTGCTTGATGAAGCCTTTCAGCAGGATGAGTTTAATGTGACCGATTTTCTATTGAATGAAAATCGGTATGCTTTAAAAGTAGTTGGTAACACCATGATTGAAGAAGGTATTTTTGATGGGGACCTTGTTATTGGTGAGCACTGCGTACAACCTCAAAATGGGCAAGTTGTTATTGCCATTATTGATCAAAAGACCGCAACAATAAAACGATTACAACAAAATCCTGATGGCACATTAACATTATTACCCGTCTATTCGCGCCTACTTCCACAAGTTTATCAAAAGCATCAAATCGAGATACGAGGAATCTTTATTGGAATACTCCGACTGGATTTGAAGAGTAGTTAACTTCTAAAGACCTTTTCTGCGCTAGTTTTTAAATTAATCTCATGGATTTAAGATTCCCTTAAGAATTTTATACTATCATTTAGATTGTTTATCATTTAAAAGCTTTTCAAGCGGCTTGCCGCGAGAATAATTTATTGAGGATATCTTCTAATGCCAAAAACAAAAAAGAAAATAATTCAGGTAAGCTTCCATAACAGTGCTAAAACTAAGAAACTTAATGTGGTTTTGTGCTATTCTTCTGAAAGTATTCAGTTAGATAAAATTATCCAGAATCGTATGTTTTGTAGAGATATTAGATCTATTTTACAAAACAATGATGAAATTTCTACTTGGGTATCAACATATTCAACCTTGGCCCCTGATGACACATTATGGATAAATATAAAAGTTAAACCTGATGGGAGGTGTAGTTGTTTTTCTATACACAGAAATGAATTAATTCCTTCGGAGAAGCGCGAGAGAATAAAAGAAATAGTGTCAGGGAGAATAAGAAACTTATTACCGCGGAGAAGAAGTGAAAAGACCAATTATTTAGCATCTAATGGTAGTTTATGTTCGAATAGAGACGGAGTTCCTATTGTGCCAGAATCAGGAAAAAGCTTCTCTAACCTATATGCCCAAAGAATAAAGGGGCCAGGATCGGACTTGTCAGGAGCCAAACATTCATTTTCATTCTGGTCGGAAGAGCCTCCTTTTTTGGAGGAGTGGAGAGAAGCAGTTATGTCATTAAGAAGAAGGACCTGATATAGAGCAGAGGTCTTATCTAGCAATGCGGGCTCTTTTTAGGCTATTTCTCTTCAGGTGGAAAATCTTCTTAAATATAAAAGAGAACTGGCTATGACGATCAATCCAGGAATATAAGCCCACAAAATTTCATACCCCGTCATATGAGAGTGAAAAGCGCCCGCTCCATAAGCAAAACAATAAAGAATAATGCCCCAATATTTCATACGCCAAATCCCGATAAAAGCAATCAAAGAGAAAATATTGGTGATTACACTCCACACCGGCAAATGATGGCCATAAAGCCTGACCAGTTCCTCGACAGAGTGGGGGAAGAAAAGAATGACGCCAATACCCAGGGCGGTAAAAAGAAAACCTAACACGCAAACCACTGAAATTAATAAAGGTCGAGTTTTTTCAGGGGGCGAATCGACAATAAATAGTCGATACCCGCCTTTTTTTAAATCTTCCGGATCGATATCATTTAACATACTACTTTGCTCCAAATCATTCTTAATTTGTAATTATTCAGATGCTACGCGCGAAATGAATTCGCGCTTGCAATCAAAGGGGAGAATCGCGATTCTCCCCTTTGATAAAACCCCAT
>JAFGHQ010000114.1 GCA_016930035.1 Gammaproteobacteria bacterium
TCAAACCCCTCCTTAAAGAGTTTTTACTGAGGATTTTTGGTTGGTGGTTTCTGAATATTAGTCCTTAGATCGGAGAGGGAGGGATTTGAACCCTCGATGGGGATTTATGGCCCCATACTCCCTTAGCAGGGGAGCGCCTTCAGCCGCTCGGCCACCTCTCCATAAAATGGAGCGCAAGTATAGACGTAAGATTTTAGAAAATCAAAAGGTGAATTATGGATAAATAAGTTCGGAAGTCTTTGAACGTTTGGATATTTGAAGATGATGAGAAATAAAAAGGCCGGGGAAAGATATTTTTACCCGGCCTTTTTGGGTTTTTATTGTTTTTCAGTTTCTTCGGTTTTTTGGCCTTTTTCGCGTTGAATACGTAGATAAATTTCTTCACGGTGAACGGGTAGATCTTTAGGCGCATTGATACCAATACGTGCTTGGTTGCCCTTAATACCTAACACGGTAACTGTGACATTATCTCCAATGATTAAGGTTTCACCGACTCGTCTAGTTAGAATAAGCATCCCTATTCTCCTTATGCTACGATTGCTTCTGGGTGATAGTATTCATCGAGAGGCAATCCATTGTTAGTTAATAATACCTCCAAACGCGAAATCGCGTTTTGACACCTTATTTAGTTTATCAAAGAATTCTTAAGAAAATCTTAAAAGAACAAAAAAAGATGATTTTTTGTAGGAGGAAGTCCATAACCCTAATAAGGAAGCATAGTATAGAACTGAAAATGGGTTAATTTACAAGTAATTCTTAGTAACTCGTGCTTTTTCTCGCTCCCAATCGCGCTCTTTTTTGACAGCTCGTTTGTCATATTCTTTTTTCCCTTTGACTAATGCAATTTCACATTTAGCACGCCCATTTTTCCAGTAAAGCTTCAAAGGCACAATAGTATAACCCTTGCGTTCTACACTGCCATAAAGTTTATTAAGTTCGGCTTTGTTTAATAAAAGCTTACGAGTGCGAGTAGGGTCAGGTTGGATATGAGTTGAGGCCGAAACTAAGGGGGATATATGGCATCCTATTAACCATGCTTCTTGATGTTTTAATAAAATATAACTGTCTCGAAGTTGTGCGCGCCCTGCTCTGAGACTCTTTACTTCCCAGCCTTGTAGCATTAAACCTGCTTCGAATTTTTGTTCAATAAAATAATCGTGCGTCGCTTTTTTATTTAACGCAATAATTTTTATGTTAGAAAGAGGATGGTTAAGTTTGTTCATGGTGTAAAAAAAATCAGTAATTCCTGGGCTAATTAAGTTATAAAAAATAAGTTATGTACGTATATTGCCGCGATGGGGGATAGTTAAGGGGGAGAATCGCGATTCTCCCCCTTAACCGCGCAGTGCGAATTCATTTTGCACGCAGCGTCAATAAAGGGGAAGCGATTTCGAGCTCGATGAAATTTAGCTCGGGAATCGCTGTAAAAAAATGAGTCAGCCGATAAGCCGGGTTCTGTCTTGGACAATCATTCATCTCGACAATGTATCACTACATTGCTCAAGCGACCTACCCGAGTCCTAAGTGCGGGCAACACTCTGAGCTTAGCTCATTGACTCTTGTTTGGTCTTGCTCCAGGTGGGGTTTGCCCTGCCATTGTTGTTGCCAACAACGCGGTGCGCTCTTACCGCACCATTTCACCCTTACCCGGTTGATAAATGGGGTCAGACCCCGCATGGAGTCTGACCCCATTTATCAACCGGGCGGTATATTTTCTGTGGCACTTTCCGTAGGTTTACACCTCCCAGACGTTATCTGGCACCTTCGCCCTGGGGAGCCCGGACTTTCCTCTATGCTGAATTTTGATCTTCAACACAGCGATTGTCTGGCTGACTCAAAAAAATTATAGCAGAAATTAACAAAATTAGTTTGGAAAAGTTTTTTAGTTTATTTAATTGGTTTTTTTTACAGAATTTTATGAGGAGACCTCCGTTCAACATTCAAGACAATATTGATTAGCGAGCGCCGCGGAATCTAAGAGTTTTTCGAGAATATCTTTTTCCTGGGTCGCCTATATGTAAGAATTGTTTTGTCATATCTATAAATTTATTCCATAGCTCTGGATTACACTTATAAATCTCAGTCATATGCATACTACCCCTGCCTGTTGTAGTGACCCGAATAGCATTTAATTTAGCATTACAATATGAATCGATGTCATCCTCTTCAAAGGTGCGTTTCTTTAACATTCTATAAAGGGACTGCTCATAACCGATCATTTCATCGTCTTCGCCCTGGCTATGATTTTTAGCATAAATAATTCCTTTCTGTCCGCTAATATTTTGATAATCTTGCACCGTATCTGTTCCCCAGTCTAAAGCTCTAGTTAATTTCTCCACACCAGGAATCCACGGTATAATTTTTCCTGCTAATTGATCTAAAGAACCTCCAGACCGTTCACTAATAAAGTTTGTTCCCGTTTTTGAAGCAACTCGAGCCCCAACAAAACCACCCATTGAATGTCCATGAATCAAAATATTCTCCGGAAGAATTCCATCTTCCTCGATCAAGGAGTTGACAAACTGTGTCATGCATTCTGAAATAAATTTAAAATTTAAAGTATGACCCCCTGCATCGCTACAAAAAACACCAGGATAATCTATACACATAACGGTTACATTAGGATCGCCGATATCCCCCATTAATCTTTCTGGCCATGATAAAATTTCAGGATGCTCCGGATGTCTTCTCAAGTAATTCATCCGATCAGTAAATGAATGATTTTGCATGTATGGTACAGCGAACTTGTCAACAGATGTCATCCCATTAGCACACATATGGAGAATTATTTTTTGCTTTTTTGGTTTTTGCGTGCCTCCCAGTACATCCAAACTTAAACCACGTAAAGTTACGCCATTATCAAGTGTTCTTTCTAATAAATGGCTTTGAAATCTACCCTGAATTTCACTATTGTGAGCATCTAAAAATAATTGAGCTCGAGCAATTCTTTCTCTATGTTGTTTTAAACTAAATCTAGAACTTGGTAAAAAGGCTTTGGCAATTACTTTTTTAAACCCGTTACTCACTTTTCCAGTTACTTTTCCAAAACCTTTTTTTAATTTGTTTCTGATACCCATAACTTACCCCCGCTTTTTTATTATTTAAACAGCGTTGACAAAGTTTTAAATTGCTGTCGCTATTAAGTATAGTAAATAATTCTTAAAAAAAACTTAAAACTAAAAATTTATGCTCTTTGTAATAGGGTACCCGTCCGAGGAATGATCTTTATGAAAGACTTTTTTTTAAAATGACAGACGAGTTTGGTATCAAGTCCGAGCTATTGATAACAAACGATTAATCGATGGTCCTTTAGCTATATGTGATATTTCTATAATGTTTGAAATTGATCGCGCAATTAGTGAAGTCAAGGGGTTATCATTAATTTTTGTTTCTAACATCTCCCCTAAGAATGCTTTTCATCTTGCGGGAGATTCAGCGTTTTATGAAGTTATGGGTGATGTGCTGAATCATTAATTTTTTTCGATAAGAAGTTTCTATTGTTAATAGAAACTTTTAAAGTTCTGATTTGATTTTTAAGATTATTGGAGGCAGCCCACTTTATCATTTATAACGAGTATGATACTTATTATAAGTTTGTCGGGATTCGATTAATGTACCCATCATTACATCATCTTTTTTTAAAGCGCGTATTTTAAGATTATATAAGTCAGGATTTAGGGGCTTTAAATATTGATGATCAAGATCGATCAGTAACTGTCTAAAAAAAGGCCTCTTATCCTTAGATGCTTTAATGAGCACATAACTTCCATCTTGCGGAATCTTGTCAGGATCAAAAATTAATATACTTCCGCGGGGGAAAATGGGTTCCATTGAAATATCTTTCAAAATCGTAGCAAAAGCATTCTTTCCAATTTTTCCAATAAAAGGGATTTTTTTGCCTTCCTCGTTAATGTTGTCCATTTTTAAATTATTCCAAGACAATAAAGGGATCAGATGTATTTCGTCAGGCGCCAAGGGATGCTCAGTTTTTTTTGAGGGTAAATTTTCTTCACCCAGTAATTGTTTCATATTGATAGAAAAGTAATCGGCAATGGGTTTGAGTGATTTTTTATAAGGGCAGGTGGATTTGCCAGTAACCATTCGATGAACAGTTGGTTGGGGAAGATGAACGGCTTTGGCTAGGTCGGAAGGTTTCATGTCCTTTTCAAAGAGGAGTTTTTTTAAAGTAGAACTCAATTGAGGATACTTTTTAGACATTATTTACTATTTGGATTTTTGATCAAAAGATGAAAAATTATAACAAGTTAAGAATTAAGAATCTATAGGTTATTTTTTAAAAAGTTGAAAAAATAATTCAAAAATTCTTGCCTTTGTTTTAAATAACTTGTATTATTTTTTCAACTTTTGGAAAATATTTTAGTGAATATAGGATTTTCAAAAAAAATGGGCACGAATTTTATGGAACAGAATCAAGCACAAATTGAGTTAAAGGTTGATTTTTTAAAAAAGATGTTAGGTAAAGGCATTTGTGCTGCTTTAGTCAATAATGACATTACCGAGATCATGGCAAATCCTGATGGGTCGGTGTGGTTTGAATCTCGCGTTAAAGGGGTATATCGCTATGGAACAATCGGCGAGTTTGAAGCGCAAAATTTTTTGTTACAGTTAGCAAGATTACGAGATCTATTTCTTAATTTTGACAATCCCTATATTGAAACGTTACTCCCGTTCAACCGAGAACGTATTGAGGGCACAATTCCTCCTATTACTGATTGCGCGGCTTTTACGATTCGCAAACCTGCTCAATTTGTTTATCCTCTAGAAGACTACTTAAAACAAGACATCGTCAATCAAAATCAATTTCATTTTATTTGTGACAGTTTGCTAGCTCGTAAAAATATCATCGTTTCTGGTGGACCCGGTACGGGTAAAACAACGTTAACAAATGCCGTTGTGAAAAAAATGAGCGAGATTTGTGATCCAGCGCAGCGCATTTTAATTCTAGAGGATATCGCTGAGATCCGATGTGAAATGCCCAATGTATTATCCATGATGACGAGCCAACAGGTATCCATGACGACATTATTAAAAATAGCCATGCGTTCACGCCCAGATCGTATTTTGGTCGGAGAGGTGCGGGATGGAGCGGCGTTAGCCTTACTAAAATCATGGAATACTGGTTGCCCAGGCGGGATCGCAACGATTCACGCCAATACCGCCGAAAGCTCTGTTTTGCGCCTATTATCGCTGGCTCAAGAAGCTCATGTGCCCCCGCCGTATGATTTGATTGCAGAGACAGTCAATGTACTGATTAATATTATTCGAGATCCAAAACATCCCGTGGGGCGCAGAGTTAGCTCAATCGCTGAAATCAAAAAGTTTAATGGTAAAAAAATGCAATTTCATGACATCACATAAGGGATTGTTGGGATCTGAAATTTTTTACAAAATCAAAGACCGTAAGTCTTTGATTTTTATTCGTCTCATCCGTGAGACTCTCGAGCTCGCTTCCTTGCTCGTTAAAATTCATTCCCGATGAATTTTTGATGAAAACCGTCCAGGGTTTTCACCCTTCGGGCGTACTTCGTACGCCAAAATTCATTCCCGA
>JAFGHQ010000006.1 GCA_016930035.1 Gammaproteobacteria bacterium
ACATTCAATCACAGGAACATGTTTCTCTTTTTTCCAATCACTGCTTTTGAACAAATCACCAATTTTTTCCATTTGTACCTCCAAATTAATTATTTTTTCTTATTCTACCAAACTTAATCTTGTAACAGTCAATAATCTTAAGAAAGATTTGTGAAAATAATATAAGTCAAAAATTACTATTGATTTCGCGATGAGAGTAAACTTTATTAATTATAAACCTTTGTAAATGATAGGTTATGAGAAATTATGATTTTTCCCATGATAAAATTATTTTAGTGAATTAAATACACAAAGAGAAAAACATAATGAAAATTGATTATCATCCAGCCTTGCTTGGGCTTAAGCACATTAAATTATGGTGGATCATTCCTATTTTTGCGGTCCTTGGGGCAATTGCAGGTCTTTTATTTACCTTCATATTACCACCAACCTATGAAGCAATATTTACTCTTACTACGAACTTCGAGATAGATCCAACAGAAGAAATTACAGAATTAATGTTAGACGGGGCAATTAATCATGTGGGTGAACTTGTTTTTAACCAAGAAGTACTCTATCATTTAATCGCACAGGAAGCAGCAAACGGAAATAATATCACTTCAGAACAGCTAAAACAAATAACAACAGTTGAAAGAAAATTGACATCAACTTTAATAAAAGTACGTTGGCACGACCCCGTCATTGCTGCTCGGATCGCGAATACTTGGGGGCTATCTCTATATAACCGTCTCCAAAATGCATATGAGCAATCTTTAGTCTCAGATAGTCTTTCTGATTATCAAGATTCAATGGAGTCTTGTATGCTTCAGACTGAAGGTTCATATACAAAAGAGCCGTGTTTTGGAATGGATCAAGACCAATTAGAAGAAACACTCACAGAACTATCTGTAAAAATTTCTGAGGCAAGAGACTTAAGCCTTGGTTTGCATCCATTCCTTTATGTCAATCATTACGTTGAAGCAGATGTACCTGCCAAACCGCTGTTTTATTCGAAAAACTTGCTAATTCTTGCTGGCGGTGCGATCGGTTTAATAACCTCAGTGATCATTCTGGAAATAAAGAACAGCGTTGGAGCAAACAAAACCAAATGAAACGCATTTTGGATTGGTTTGTACAAAGTTTCTGGTTTCTTTTTGTTTTGTTTTTGCCAATTACAAGTTTTCCACTCATTTCAAAATTGCTAGGAAATACATCCGTCGCCCTTCTGTCGTTCGTCTTCTTAGCTTTTTTAACGATATTTTGGCTTTTACCCAAAATAATTAGAATTAAATCAATACCATACCACTCAATTCCGCTAATTATTTTCTTTTTATTTTCGATCCTCTCAATTCTATTATCTGCTTTTTTACCTGTTCCGTCTTTAAAAAAAACTTCACATTGGACAGGCTCCCTTGAAGGTTTTCTTACTCTTGGCATTGGATTATGTAGCTACCTTTTGATCAGTTATTTCATTGATTCTTTTGAGAAATTAAAAAAATTCATCAGGGTAATAAATCTTACGGGTATCTTGATCCTAGCATACAGTTTTCTGCAAGCTGGGTTTTGGTTTATAACCGATGATTATCCTGGGCTTTTGCGCCAATTTCAGGGGGTTATCTCTTCAAGTCAGATGCTTTATAAAGCCAGGGTGACAGGCTTTGCTTTTGAGCCCTCATGGTTAGCACATCAACTTAATATGTTATATTTGCCCATTTGGCTTGGACTGAGTGTAAAAAATGATTCAGCACATGATTGGCGATTAGGAAAATTCAGTCTTGAAAATATATTAGCAATTTTATGTTTTTCGGTATTGATACTTTCTTTTTCAAGAATAGGTTGGCTTTCTTTTATTGCTGTATTAGCTTATTTGCTGTTGCGTGGTATGAATAGATATTTAAATGTTCTTATTAGCAAAATCGAACAAAAGCAAATCAGTAAACACAAGAAAACAAAACGAACATTCCTTTATATACTATTTTGGGCGATATTCATTGTGATCCTGTTTGGAATTCTTATCGGTGCCGGTATGATTTTCTATCGGATGGACTGGCGCATGGAAGAATTATTTAATCTAGCATTGATCCGCGATGATGGTATTTTGGGGTGGGCGCGGGAAATGATTTTTGCAGAGCGCCTGGTTTATTGGATTGCTGGTTTCCGTGTTTTTCTTAAATACCCATTTTTTGGTGTGGGTTTAGGGAATTCTGGATATTTTTTTCCAGAAACCTTTAATGCTTTTAGCTACCAACTGGTTGAAGTCACAAAAATACTCATCCATGAATCATTTATTCCAAATGCGAAAAATCTGTGGATTCGAATTCTGGCTGAAACAGGCATAATTGGTTTTTCTTTTTTTGCCAGTTGGATATATATTCACTGGAAAAGTGCCAGATACCTTGAATTTAAGAAATCAAATTTTTTATCGAGCATTGGGCTTGTAGGGCAACTGTTCCTGATTGCATTGTTTTTTGAAGGCTTTAGTATTGACTCCTTTGCATTACCATACTATTGGATCTCAATGGGATTGATTGCTGCAGTGTTTCGGCTTCAATATTTCCAAGAATTAGAAATTGAGAAGAAAAATGCAATTAGTAATTGTAAAATTGAAAACGAACTATAAATATGATGCGCAGGTTTTTGAGAAACCAAAGCTTGGAGGTGTATAGATGAATGACGCTGAAAAAATAAATATCAAACTGATAATCAATGGTGAAAGCAGTAGCTACTTTGTGGATCCTAATGAAAGTCTATTAAGTGTTTTACGTCAGCATGGGTTCGTAAGTGTAAAAAGTGGATGTGATGATGGAACATGTGGCGTCTGCACAGTATTAATCGGCGGTCAGCCATTTTACAGCTGCAAAGTAAATGCGGCAGATTTGGATGG
>JAFGHQ010000007.1 GCA_016930035.1 Gammaproteobacteria bacterium
ATCAGATGCGAACCATGAACAAAAAAACGGATCCGATGTCCGTTCGTGTTGACCCTCTTTAAATTTTTTGACGTGTAGAGTGCTTTTTAACCCTCTTTTATTATTAATAGTGGAAATTTTTTATAAAATACTTCGATAAGTATAGGAGCTAAATAAGATTTTGGTATGGGTATTAAATACCTATATTTATTAGGTAAGAATTTTTGATGTTGTAACCTTTGGTTGTCAGACACACCAAAGGTTACACCGGAAGATTTTAAATAAGCACGACGATTAAAAGTGCGACGATATTGACAATTTTAATAAGCGGGTTAATGGCGGGGCCAGCGGTGTCTTTGTAAGGATCACCTACTGTGTCGCCTGTCACAGCCGCTTTGTGAGCATCACTGCCCTTACCTCCAAAATTGCCTTCTTCAATGTATTTTTTCGCATTATCCCAAGCACCGCCACCGGCAGTCATTGAGATAGCAACAAAAAGACCGGTCACAATAGTTCCCATCAAAACGCCACCCAACGCTTTAGGCCCTAGAAATAGACCTATAATGACGGGCGTCAGCACCGGCAGTAAAGAAGGGATAATCATTTCTTTTATGGCGGCTTTAGTTAGTAAATCAACGGCTTTAGAATAGTCTGGTTTGGCTTTACCTGACATAATGCCTTTAATTTCCTTGAACTGTCGGCGCACTTCAATGACAACAGCGCTGGCTGCTCGGCCTACAGCCTCCATAGCCATTGCACTGAAAAGAAAGGGTAACAAACCGCCGATAAAGAGACCAATAATGACCAGATAATCGGAAAGATCAAATGCTAAGATCTTATTCACTTCGGCTAAAGCATGCGTGTAATCTGCAAACAAAACGAGCGCAGCAAGACCCGCTGAAGCAATAGCATAGCCTTTTGTAACAGCTTTGGTCGTGTTTCCTACTGCATCTAGCGCATCGGTAATCGTGCGAATCGAGGTTGGCAGATTGGCCATTTCTGCAATACCGCCGGCGTTATCTGTAATAGGGCCGTAAGCATCTAATGCTACAACCATACCCGCCATGGACAACATAGCCATCGCGGCAATAGCGATGCCATAAAGGCCTCCTAAGCTATACGTGGTGAAGATACTGGCACAAACTACGATAACCGGCCATGCTGTTGATTTTAATGAGACAGCAAGACCTGCAATAATGTTAGTCGCATGACCCGTGGTAGACGCTTCTGCAATTTTTTTGACGGGTGAATAGCTGCAAGAAGTATAATATTCGGTAATGATCACCATTAAACCTGTTAATATCAGACCTACCATAGCACAGCCATACAATTTCCAAACAGTCAAACCTGCAATCTGCAAGGCAACATCACTCATTAACCATCGAGTTGCAAAATAAAATAGAATTGCCGCCAGCACTTCTGAGACGATCAAACCGCGATACAAAGCGCTCATGATGCCCTTCCCTTCTTTAGCACGAACAAAAAATGTTCCTGCAATTGATGCCACAATGGAAAGTGCCCCTAGCACTAAAGGATAAATGACAGCATTTAAGGCAAAAACTTGAAAAGTTAAAGCACCCAGCAACATCGTTGCCACTGTAGTCACTGCATAGGTTTCAAATAAGTCAGCGGCCATACCTGCGCAATCGCCGACATTGTCACCCACATTATCTGCAATCACCGCAGCATTTCGAGGATCATCTTCTGGAATACCTGCTTCAATTTTCCCCACCAAATCAGCGCCCACATCAGCACCTTTGGTAAAAATACCACCACCAAGTCGGGCAAAAATGGAAATCAAAGAAGAGCCAAAAGCTAAACCCACAAGTGGTTTAATGACTTGAGAAATGGGCATGCCAATGGAACTGTGAAACCGAGTTAAGAAAAGGTAATACAAAACAACGCCCAACAAGGCAAGTCCTACGACCAATAATCCGGTAATAGCGCCTCCTCGGAAAGCAACTTGTAAGGCTGCATTAAGCCCTTTTTTGGCTGCTTCTGCCGTTCGAACATTAGCGCGCACGGAAACATGCATACCAATGTAACCTGCAGCACCGGATAAAATAGCACCTACAGCAAAAGCAAATGCAGTGAGCCAACCTAAATCCGGTATAAATCCGATAATAAGAAAAAGCATGAGTCCCACAAGACCTATCGTGCGATATTGACGGTTAAGGTAGGCTTTTGCGCCCTCCTGAATAGCCGCGGAGATTTCTTGCATTCTCGCATCGCCTTTTGGTTGCACTAAGATCCAACGGATAGAAAAAGCGCCAAATAAAAGCGCAAGAATTGCACATGAAAGCGCCAAGATAATGGAAGTTGACATAAATGACTCCTTAATTTAATAAAAATTAAACGGTAACTATCCACCATCAAATCAAGTAACTACTTGATTTGATGGTGAATTCTTCTCGCGATGGGGTTTTATCAAAGGGGAGAACCGCGATTCTCCCCTTTGATTGCAAGCGCGGATTTATTTCGCGCGTAGCATCTGAATAGTTAAATTAAACGCAAGGATCATACTGAAAACAAAATATGATTTGAATAGTTTTGACCTATTTTCACACGTGATATGCCAAACCTGCTCCTGCAAAGATCACACCATCAATATCTTTACTTTTGAAATAAGCTGTCGTCGACAAATCAACAGACCAATGATCATTAATGTTATAAAGAGCGCCTATTCCTAATAAAGGGGCTACTTGATCTTTTTTCGAGAGTAGCACATCTTGAGAGCCGTCAGAATAATTGACTTTTACATCACTTTGATGTGCCCAAGCAACACCGGGTTTAATAAATAAACCAAAATTACCGATATAAGCTGTGGCTTTTAGTGCTAAATCGACATAGTTTTTTCGGAAACTTTCTCGAGTATGGCTAGGTTTGTTATTATAGCTTTTCACCGTAAAGGTATATTTAGGCACATATTGTTCCCCAACTTCTAAGCCAAAATATTTATTGAATGCATAACCCACATTAGCATGACCAGCAAAACCACTATCATCCATTTTGGAATAAACCAGATCATGAATGGGATCAAACTCATAAGGCGTCCACGAGCCTCCTAATTGAATACCGAAATAAGGGCCGGAATCAGAATTCATACTGACAGAATTAGTATCAGCGAATGCAACATTTAAACCACATAGGCATATAGCTGAAACTGATAAAAGACTTATTTTCTTAAACATAGTGAAAAACTCCTCATTAATACTGAAAATTTACATCGTGCATTATATAGTGACCCCGATGAAAAATCATCAAAAGATTTGGGGCCTTAGTAGTCAAGATTGAGGAGTAAGAATTGGATGGGGCGCAGATCTGCGCCCCCGTACTGTTATAGTATTTCCAATTAACATTGAGACAAACAATTGTTACCAGGCCGTCATTCGGAGAGATTCCTCGGACGCAAGCTCCCTCGGAATGACAGCAATGGCGGCGCGCTCCCTCTAGATGACAACTTCTCGTCTAAAAGTTAATTGGAAATACTATAAATCAAATTTAGGGTGACAAAGGGGTAGATTTCGACAACGCTGATATTAATTGTATAAGCTAAATGAAATTCTGCTATGGGTATTAAATACCTATATTTTCATCAGGTAGGAGTTTTTAAACGATGTAATCTTTGAAGTCTGAAATATCAGCTCAGCTGTTATGTTTTTCCTGTTCGGCCATTTTAACGGCTTCGCCAATGTCCACAGCGACCACTCGAGATACCCCAGGTTCGTGCATGGTGACGCCCATTAAATGTTGCGCTATTTCGATAGCGATTTTGTTATGGCTAATAAAAATAAATTGTACCTGCTTGGCCATTTCTTTGACTAGCTCACAAAACCTCAAAACATTCGTATCGTCAAGGGGAGCATCGACCTCATCGAGCATACAAAATGGTGAGGGGTTAAATTGAAACAAGGAGAAAATTAATGTGATGCCGACTAAAGCTTTTTCACCACCCGACATCAATTGAATATTGTTAATGTGTTTGCCCGGTGGTTTTGCCAGAATGCGTACGCCCGTTTCTAAAAGATCATCGCTGGTTAATTCCAAATAAGCTTTTCCGCCACCAAATACCTGAGGAAACAATTCTTGAAAAATTTCATTCACTTTGTCGAAAGTTTCTTTAAATCGAACCCGCGTTTGGCGATCAATTTTTCGTATGGCATTTTTTAAAGTTTCCAAAGCTTCTTCTAAATCTTGACATTGCGTATCAAGATAAGTTTTTCGCTCGGCAAGTTGTTCATATTCTGAGATGGCGGCCAAATTAATGGGGCCTAATCTTTTGATTTTGGTATCGATGTTGAGCAATGCTTCATTTAACACTTCGATACTCATTTCTTCGGTAATGGTTTCTAAAATTTGCGTAACCTCTTGCGCGTACTGATGAATATTTTCTTCAATACTTGTTTGTCGGGTTTTAAGTGTTTGAGAATTTAAACGTTCTGATTCGAGTGCTTTTCGAGTTCCATCAATTTTTTGTTGCTGGGCGTTACGTTGGGTGTTGAGTTCTTTAATGTGATAATCCAATTGATTAAGGCGTTGTTTTGTTTCATCTAATTGTTTTTCAACATCCAGGCGTTTATCTAAATAAGATGCAAGGCTTTGTTTTAAATCGGCAATGGGTAAATCATTTTGCGCTAAAATGTTCTCAAGTTGAGTTTTGCGTTCTCCAATTGAATTTATTTGGATGTGGGTCTTGGTAATATTGTCTTCAAGATGGATTATTTCAGATTTTGCCGTGGCCAGCTTCATTTCAGATTGGTGATGATCTTCTTGACTGTCTTGAAACTGCTTTTTGATCTCTTCTAATATCTGCTCCAGCTGATTTTTTTGTGCCAGTAGTGTCTGGCGTTTTTGCATGTCAGAATTGGTAACATCCTCCTGTGTTTGTGCCGAGCGCCTTAAGTCTTTTAATTCAAGCTCGATATGTTGAAATTGCGTTTCCTTTTGCTCATATTCTTCTTGAAGTTTTAATTGTAACTTATTGAGTTGTAATAATCTTTGTTGTTGTATTTGGTGTTGGGTGTCCCATTTTGTATATTGATCTTTTGCGAAAGAGACTTGATTTTGTAACTGAGTCTGATTCATTTTGGCATGCTGAATTTTTTTACGCGTCTCTTGTGATTGCTGCTCCGTTTGACGAATTTGATGGGATAAAGTTTCGATTTGCTGTTCAACTGCTTTGAGTTCTTTTTCTTGCCCAATAATCCCGGGTTGATTCTTGTGGCCCCGATATATTTTTAGCCATTGAGGCCCCAGCCAAATACCATCCTGCGTAATAAAGGACTCTTGTTCGCTGAGCAAATGCCTATTTTCTAGCGCCTGCTCAAAATCATCCGCTATATAAATGCCTTCAAGTAAATGGCTAACTTTGGATTGAACTTTATCTTTTAACAAAGGATAAGGTTTATCAGAAATGGGGGATGAGTTTTTTGCAGGATTGATCGAGACAAAAGTTAAATTGCCCTCCTCAAATTCCACCAGAATTTTTTCTAAATCGTCTAAATTCGCCACACAGAAAGCATCGAGATAAGTTTCCAAGACCAATTCTATCGACCTTTCCCAGCCTGCTTCTACTTTTAATATTTGTGCTAGGCGTTCTTGCTGATTCAAATGATGCTGTTTTAACCATGATATAGTTTTTTCAGACTGCTTTTCTGATGTAGCTTGCTTAAGTGTTTGCAAAGCAATTTGGCGTTCCCGTTTTTCATGCAAAGTTTGCCTGAACCCTTCAAGTTCTACTTGCAACTGATGACTTTGGATTTCATGGGTTTGAAGGGCTGCAACCATTTGATTGAGCTCATTATTGAGCTCCTCATATTGTGCATGGGCTTTTGCTAAGTTTGCTTTGAGTAAATCACTATCCAAAGTTTTAAGCTCTTCTTGGGTTTGATTTAATTCCATTTCTATTTCAGACAAGCGCTGATGAATTTGATCTCTTTGTTGTTCAAGGTGGCCTATTCGAGTTTGCCGAATCTTAGCTTCTTCAGAATTTTTTGATGAAACATTTAAAAAAGCCTCCCATTGCGCGCGCCATTGATGCATATTGTTTTCAGCTTGTTTTAACAGTTCTTGAGATTTAACTAAAGCTTGCCCACTTTCGACTAATTGTGGCTCAAGGATATTCATTGCTTCGATAGTTTTATTGAACACTGCCTGATTGTTTTTTAAGGTTTCTTGAATATGTTGCTCGTCTAAAGCAATTTGTTCCAAATCCTCTCGGGCTTGTTGTGACCGTTCCTGATGAAATTGAATCGATTGTTCAAGTTTGGCAATGTCTGTGCCTATTTGATAATAATTTTGATGAATGCTATTTAATGTATCATTGACCTGATTTTGGGCATCGCGTTGTTTTTCTAAGCCAGTTTCAGTGTGCTGTAATTCGGTTTGTTGAGCAGTCAGAATATGCTCAAGTTGTGATAATTTTTGTTCCGATTGACGGATGTCAGTGGTCAAATTCCGCCAATCCAGCGCTAATAATTGCGCTTTAAAATGCCGCTCCTCTTCTCTCAAAAACTTATATCGTTTGGCTGCACTGGCTTGTTGATTAAGATGTTTAAGTTGCTTTTCAAGTTCGCCTCTTAAGTCATTAATTCTTAATAGATTTTCTTGAGTGCTTGCGATGCGATTTTCGGTTTCTCGTCGGCGTTCCTTGTATTTGGATATGCCCGCAACTTCCTCTAAATAAACTCGTAATTCTTCTGGTTTTGACTCGATAATGTTGGAAATCATGCCCTGTTCGATGATGGCATAACTGCGAGGACCTAATCCGGTTCCGAAGAAAACATCCATAATATCTCGGCGTCGACATCGGGTACCATTTAATGAATAAACAGACTGCCCTTCGCGGTCTACTTGGCGACGAATAACAATTTCTGAATAATTTGCGAACTCACCGCCCAATGCCCCATCACTATTATCAAAGGTCAGTTCAATGCTCGCCTGACCCACAGGTTTTCGACGTGTCGATCCATTAAAAATAACATCGGTAATTTGTTCGCCGCGTAATTGTCTCGCAGAACTCTCCCCGAGCACCCAACGCACAGCGTCAATGATGTTGGATTTTCCACAACCATTTGGCCCGACAACACCGGTTAGGTCCCTTGAAAAGATAATGGTTGTCGGATCTACAAAAGATTTAAAACCTGCTAATTTGATTTTTTCTAAACGCATTTTTTTGTTAATGAAAAATTAAGAAAGTTGTCGCGCAAGCGACTCCCCACTCTTAATTTTTAATTTCTAACTTTTAATTTCTAATTTTTTAATTAATCAAAGCCCCTCCGCTTTTGCCATTAATATAAGCCGCAATTGTATTTCTTTGTTTATCTTTTGGTATTCATTTTTTTTATCTTTTTTATTAGGCTGCTTTTCTAATTGTTTTTTCAGTTGAGCGGCTTTAATTTGTAAATGAATAACATCTTTCCCAAAAGTTTCTGGGTTTTCGATGAGCTGGCGAACGAGTTGAGTTAATTTCATGAAGGTCTGAGAAATAATGCGGCATTGAGTAGGATCAAGATTATTGAACTGACATTCTAGATATTGTTTTTTAAGTAAATCAGGATGTTTAAATAAATAGATGTCATCAATATGACGATGGCACCCGGTAGCGGTTAAAAATATAACTATTACTAAAAGAACCCATTTAAAGAATTTCATGTTTTGAGCTTATGAAAGGATGATCAACCCGATGCCCCCGGGATGAATTTAGTCAAAATAGGAATTAAAATTAAAAGCAAGCCGCTTAATGCAATAAAAACAGAATTAGCCACTCCTAGGCCGCGTGGAGCCACATGATGAATCCTGTATCGATTATTTGCAGTAATTAACAATATAATACCAATAATATAGCAGGCCGCATAAAGTATATCTTTTCCTGTACCTAGAAAACTCGTCGTCACATTTTCTGCCATGGTTCCAAACCCAGCTGACTGGCCTGTGCCTTGGATGGCCGCTATGGTTTGAGCAAAAACTAAGACAGGAAGAAAGATGCCCAAAATAATTAAGAAAAATTGGGCGGAAAAACGGCTCAAAACAGCAACTATTTTATTGAAACAAGTAACTGCGTTTAACATAAAATTTTACCTGTATTTCAGTATAACCTAGTAATTGATAAAAATTGTAGTCAATGACATGAGATAATTCAAGGTAAATAAAATGTTACCCATCTGCACAGGTTAAAAAAACGGGGACATTTTTAAATTGCGTTGACAAAATCCCATTTTCTAATAGCAAAAAATAAAAGAAATGGTTATATTTGTTCATATTTATACAGATAAACTTATGGAGTCAACCGAATGGATTTTCCTACTCAGTATTGGCACAAACTCCCCGATGGCCGTATTCAGTGTGATATTTGCCCTCGAGCTTGCAAATTAAAAGAAAACCAACGCGGTTTTTGTTTCGTACGGCAGCGAAAAAATAACCAAGTTGTGCTCACCACTTATGGTCTTTCTACTGGTTTTTGTATTGATCCTGTCGAGAAAAAACCTTTAAACCATTTTTTGCCCGGCACTCCTATCTTATCTTTTGGAACAGCAGGTTGTAATTTGGGCTGTAAATTTTGTCAAAACTGGGATATCAGTGCTTCCAAAGAAACTGCCATTTTATCTGCTAAAGCCTCCCCAGAAGACATTGCCAAAGCTGCAAAAAAACATCACTGCCGAAGCGTGGCGTTTACCTACAATGAACCCACCATTTTTATGGAGTATGCCGTTGACACTGCTAAAGAGTGCCATAAGCTGGGCATTAAAACAGTCGCTGTCACGAATGGTTATATTTGTGCAGAACCTAGACGCGAATTTTATTCACACATGGATGCGGCGAATGTGGATTTAAAAGGATTCACCGAGGAATTTTACAAAAAAATTACTTATAGCACGCTACAGCCGGTTTTAGATACTTTGGTGTATCTCAAACATCACACCAAAGTTTGGTTTGAAATCACGACATTGCTTATTCCTGGGAAAAATGATTCGAATGAGGAAATTGAAAAACTCACACAATGGGTCGTAAAAGAACTGGGGCCTGACGTCCCCATTCATTTTACCGCTTTTTTTCCGGCTTTTAAAATGTTGGATGTGCCGCCTACTCCACTTGAAACGTTGGTGCGAGCTCGAGATATTGCGCTGAAAAACGGTATTTACTATGCTTATACGGGAAATGCTTATAATGTGGAAACCAGTAGTACTTATTGCCATCATTGTAAAAAATGTGTGATTAAACGGGGCGGCTACGAAATTTTGGATTATCAATTAGACAAATCAGGAAAATGTAAATTTTGTCACACACCTTGCGCAGGAGTTTTTGAAGAAAAACCGGGGGATTGGGGCTCAAAACGAGAACCGATTGTAATATAATTAGAAATTAAGGTAACTATTCACCGCTTAATCAAGTAACACCTTGATTAAGCGGTGAATTCTCATCGCGATGGGGTTTTATCAAAGGGGAGAATCGCGATTCTCCCCTTTGATTGCAAGCGCGAATTCATTTCGCGCGTAGCATCTGAATA
>JAFGHQ010000008.1 GCA_016930035.1 Gammaproteobacteria bacterium
CATCCTGAACTTGATTCAGGATCCAGTAAAATCAAAGACTTATAGTCTTTGATTTTTTAAAAAAGTTCAGATTTCAACAGCCCCATTTCATCAATCGCTTTTAAAACTAATGGTGGTTTTAAATGCAACATACAATGAAAATGTTGTAGTGGGCATTCGCGTTTAAAACAGGGACTGCAAGATAAATTTAGCGTTAAAATTTTGATTCGGGTACCTAACGGAGGTGTAAAATTAGGGCTTGATGAACCATAAATAGCGATTAAGGGCAAATTAAGAGCAGCGGCCATATGCATTAAACCGGAATCATTAGTGATAACAACCGTTGCCCATGATAAGAGATCGATGGCTTCATCCAGTGTAGTTTGTCCTACTAAGTTAATACAATGGTTTTTCGTAGCTAGTTGAATTTCATTAGCTTCCATTGCGTCACTTTGAGCACCAAAAATCCAGATTTGCCAACCTTGAGCTAATTTTTCACGAGCGACTTTTGCATAATATTGAGCTGGCCACCGTTTTGAAGGGCCAAATTGTGCGCCTGGGCATAAAGCTAAAATGGGTTTTTCGCTAGGATCTGCTAAATGAAAACGTTTGAGCGTTTTAGTGCGGTTTTTGATATTCACGTCTAGTTGTGGGATGGGATAAGGGTGGGTTAATTTTTCTTTGGGTGGTAATCCTAAAGCCATAAAACGTTCAATCATCAGGGGGTAATTTTTTTTATTTAAAATTCTGACATCATTGAGTAAATGATAACGCCACTCACCGCGCCAACCGGTACGCTTAGGAATTTTTGCAAAAAAAGGTACGAGCGCAGATTTAAAAGAATTGGGTAAGACGATGGCTTGATCGTACTGATTTTTTCGGATTTCTTGGCCAATTTGGCGGCGTTTTTTTAAACCGAGTTCTCCATGCCGAAAGGGTAAAATGAGTAAATGATTTACTTCGGGCATTCTTTGGAGCAGGGGATGAGCCCATTGAGGTGCTAGAACGTCAAGGGTGACATTAGGATTTTGTTGTTTTAAAAGTTTGAATAAGGTTTGCGACATAACAATATCGCCAACCCAATTGGGGCTTATGATGAGGATTTTGTGGGTCATATTTAAATAATTAAAAATTAAGAATTTATGTGTTGCTTTACAACGATTTTTTGTAGGGCAACACAGTATTAATCTGATCATGAGTAAAACCGCGATACTGCAAAAAATGCGCTTGTTTGGCGTAGGTTTTATAGTCGGAAGGGATTTTTCCCCCAAAATGCTTTATACGAGCGGTTTCTGCTAAATCAAGCCATTCATCTGCATAGTTATTAAGATATTTGTTAATAAGCGCAAAATCGAGATGGTGTAACGTTAATTCATGTTGAATTTTAACAGGGCCAAAGCCTAATCGTACTCGCATTCGGATGTAGTTTTCTACAAAACGTTCATCACTCAATAAACCCTGTTGGATTAAGGTTTGAATGACAGGGTTTATCTCGCTAGTCTCAAAGCCTCTCAGTGCCAATTTGCTTGATAGCTCATAGGTTGAATGCTCTCGACGTGTTAATAAACGTAGGGCGGTTTCACGAATTTTAAAGGCGTTTTGTTCCATATAAAAAATTGATTTTTGTCGCTACGATTCAATAGGTTTAAACACTTTTTCTCGAATAGCGGCCTCAATTTCCTTTGTTGTCATTGGATTTTCTTTTAGAAAATCTCTAGCATTATCTTTTCCTTGCCCGATGTGATTTCCTTTATAGCTATACCAAGCCCCTGATTTTTCAATTAAGTTGTGTTTAATTCCTAAGTCAATGATTTCGCCTTCTCTGGAAATTCCTTCGCCATAAATAATATCAAATTCAGCTTGTTGGAAAGGAGGGGCCACTTTGTTTTTCACGACTTTCACGCGGGTTTCACTGCCTAAGATTTCTTCTCCTTTTTTAATAGAGCCAGTTCTGCGTATATCTAATCGAACGGAAGAATAAAATTTGAGCGCATTACCTCCTGTCGTTGTTTCTGGGTTTCCAAACATAACGCCGATTTTCATGCGAATTTGGTTAATGAAGATTACTAAAGTATTGGAACGTTTAATATTGGAGGTTAGTTTTCGCAGGGCTTGAGACATAAGGCGAGCTTGCAGTCCAACATGTTTGTCACCCATTTCGCCTTCGATCTCAGCTTTAGGCGTGAGTGCGGCTACGGAATCGACAACAATAATGCCTATGGCGCCAGAGCGCACCAGCATGTCGGCTATTTCCAGTGCTTGTTCTCCACTATCGGGTTGCGATAGTAAAAGCTCGTCCATTTTAACACCTAGTTTCCCAGCGTAAATGGGATCTAGTGCGTTTTCAGCATCTATGAAAGCGGCAGTTTCTCCTAATTTTTGGCATTCCGCGATGACTTGTAATGTTAACGTTGTTTTTCCAGAAGATTCTGGACCATAAATTTCAACGACTCGCCCCCGAGGAAGCCCGCCGATCCCAAGTGCCATGTCAAGGCTTAGCGATCCAGTTGAAATAACATCGATGTCTTTTGCCATGCTAAGATCATCCATACGCATGACAGAGCCTTTACCAAATTGTTTTTCGATTTGGCTGAGTGCTGCAGCAAGTGCTTTTTGTTTTTTTTCATCCATATTGTTTTCCCCCTTATTTTTGATGTCAGTTACACATAACTATTGCGTAACTGATGTAATTTTAAATTGCAAAATCACTACGCGACAAATTTTATATAAAATAAACATTACGAAGCGATTTCGCCATTCAATATTCAAGATTTTTTAAATTCTTTAAAAATCAATAAATAACATCTCTCTTGTCCGAAATTTATGTTAATTTATTCTTTTTCTGCCTCTTTTTCTTTAGGTGATTTGTAAATAGTTTTATCGCCAAACAAATGGGAGTCATAGGCACTGGTGCCAGCAGCTGTTGAACTTAAGACGTTAGCAAACAATCGAAGTTTGCTTGGCTTTTGCTCACCTTTTTCCATCATGGCTAAAATGCCTTGGCTTGTCACGGGTTTTTGAGGCGCTTCCTCTTCTACGACAAATAAATCTTTCATCCATTTTAAAAAACCTCTTTTCTCGGGTAATCTTCGAGCGCTTGAAGGAAATTTTATTGGTTTTAAAATTTTCTTAAAAAGTCTTTTTCTTTTGGGCTTTATATGTTCCCGTACCATTGTTTGGGTTTTTTGTAGACATTGCGTGACATGTTTCAGTAGGCGCTCCAATTCACGGGTTTCCTCTTTCATATTTCTTTGTTTGGTCTTATGTAATTCTTGCTTAACCTCATTAATAACACGCCTGAAATATTCCAACCCAGAAGTGCTTTTTTCTTCCTCTAAAGATAAGTTATTTAAATCATTCCAAGTGGCTTCAATCGTATCTTTTAACCACTGAGTATAGTTTTCTTCTTTCAATTTGTCGGAGTCGTAAGCAATTTCCGATGCCATAAGTTCTTTTTGGTTTTCTAAAGTGTTTTTTATTTGTAGTTGTTTGTAAGTTTCTCGTTTTACTTTTGCAAATACTTCATTAAATAAAGTTTGAAGTTTTGGTGATTCTGGATAACTTTTAACAGAATCTTCTAAAGTTGATAAGTCGTTAATAATGTCTTCTAAAGTATTGAGAATAAAATCAGCTTGGGAATTTTTTTGAACCTCCATACCTGAAAGATATATAAGACGTTCTTGTATTCCCTCTAAGCGGAGCAATAATTTATCTTCAGTTTTTATTTGGGCAAGGGGTGGGGACATAGTTTATTTATCATTACTAGAAAATGAAAATAGTATCACGGACTTTTATCAGATGAAATGTTGAAATCCTGTTTTATTTTTTAACTGATATGGCGTTTTATCCTTTTTTTTCAACCGCAAACCGGATTGCTGTTCGATGCGTCCAATACGTGTACAGTGAAATTTTTTTAAAATTTTATTTGTAGTGTTTTGTGGAGGGACGGTAAAACAAAGTTCGTAATCATCGCCAGCGGTTAGCGCTAATTCTGTCGCATCGAGTGTAGGGCTTAGTGATTTTAAGGCTTCAGATAGGGGGAGTTGATCAATTTCTATAGTAGCTCCCACCTTACTTTGCCGTAAAATATGGCCTAAGTCCGCAATGAGTCCGTCCGAAATATCAATAACCGCATGAGCAATTTTTCTTAAATTTTTTCCAAGCGCTATTTGAGGAGAAGGATAATTTAATCGTTGGAGTAAAAAATCTGGAGCGTGGTGAATATTTTGTAAAGCCGCCCCAGCATCTCCTAGCGTACCACTGACAAAAATATCATCCCCAATCTGTGCTCGGTCCCTTCTTAAAATACCGTTTTTTGGTATGAATCCTATAACGTGTACGGTTATAGATAAAGGGCCGCGGGTTAAATCACCCCCCACTAGGTTGACGTGGTATTGTTTAGCCAAAGCGGAAAAGCCCTCGGAGAATTCATTGAGCCACGATTCATTGATGTTGGGAATTGTGAGACTCATTGTAGCCCAAGCAGGATCAGCGCCCATCGCCGCTAAATCGCTTAGATTAACGGCTAAAGCTTTATGTCCGATGGCTTTTGCGGGAGCATGGGGAAAAAAATGAACACCTGAGACCAAGGTATCGGTTGCAACGACGAGCCATTGATTTTTTGGGGGGCGCACAATAGCGCCATCATCACCAATGCCTAGCTTGACATCAGAACGGTGGGGAGTCGAATTTTTAAAATAATGATCAATAATTTCAAATTCATTCATTTTTAATGAATCATGCTCTTTTCATTGCTTCGAAGAAATCAGCATTTGTTTTCGTTGCTTTCAGTCGGTCTAATACAAATTCCATAGCAGCAAGTTCATCCATGGGTTGTAATAATTTGCGCAGGATCCATATTTTTTGGAGTTCTTCTGGATTAACCAGTAATTCTTCACGGCGAGTACCTGAACGATTGATGTTAATGGCAGGATAAACGCGTTTTTCTGAAATTCTACGATCTAAGTGAATTTCCATATTGCCTGTTCCTTTGAATTCTTCATAAATCACTTCATCCATTTTTGATCCAGTGTCAATCAGGGCTGTAGCTAAAATGGTTAAGCTGCCGCCTTCTTCGATGTTTCGCGCTGCTCCAAAGAATCTTTTCGGGCGCTGTAGCGCATTTGCGTCCACACCGCCGGTTAAAACTTTACCGGAAACGGGGACCACGGTGTTATAGGCACGAGCCAAACGTGTAATAGAATCGAGCAAAATCACGACATCTTTTTTGTGTTCTACCAAACTTTTGGCTTTTTCAAGAACCATTTCGGCAACTTGAACGTGTCTTGTTGCGGGTTCATCAAAAGTACTGGCGATAACTTCGCCTTTAACCGAGCGCGCCATTTCGGTCACTTCTTCGGGGCGTTCATCAATCAATAATACAATTAAGTAAATTTCGGGATAGTTGTGAGTAATAGAATGCGCGATATTTTGCAGGATCATTGTTTTACCTGCTTTTGGCGGAGAGACAATCAGGCCTCGTTGGCCTTTACCAAAAGGAGCAACTAAATCAATAACTCTTGCTGTAATATCCTCGGTGCTTCCATTACCTATTTCCATGATCAGTCGTTCATTGGCAAATAATGGCGTGAGGTTTTCAAAGAGTATTTTATTTCTCGTGCTATCAGGAGAATCGAAGTTAATACTGTCTACTTTTAAGAGAGCAAAGTAACGTTCACTGTCTTTAGGTGGTCGAATGGTGCCTGCTACAGTGTCACCCGTTCGTAAATTAAATCGGCGGATTTGACTTGGAGAAACGTAAATATCGTCAGGTCCTGGAAGATAAGAATCTTTGGCGAATCTTAAAAAACCAAACCCATCCGGTAATATTTCTAAAACGCCTTCTCCATAAATAGCTTCCCCTTTCTTTGCACCCTCAGTTAATATCGAAAATATAATATCCTGATTGCGCATGCGGGTGACGCTTTCAACACCAAGCTCATTCGCTAGTTTAATAAGTTCTTCAGGTTTTTTTTGCTTTAACTCCGATAAGTTCATCATAATATTTAACTCATATTAGTAATTAATAAAAAAAGGTAACTATTCACCGCTTAATCAAGTAACACCTTGATTTATCGGTGAATTCTACTCGCGATGGGGTTTTATCAAAGGGGAGAATTGCGATTCTCCCCTTTGATTGCAAGCGCGGATTCATTTCGCGCGTAGCATCTGAATAGTTATAAAAAAAGAATTCAATCATTGGAAAGTTTTATTATTCCGTATTTTGTCAGAATACCCCTGATGCAAGCTTGGCTTAGTGATGAATGGCTATATATTTATATCTCTTTTATACGTTATTTATCCATAAATTTAGGTTGTTCGCATGTGCCAATTTCTTTCGACAAATGCGCAATTATCCTAAATCTATAACTAGGTTGTTTGAAATACACAGAGGATTTTTCTTGATCATTCAGTAATTAACTTGGAATAAGATATAAGAAAACTGTAAAGATAATGCGAAAATAGCATCAAATTTTAAACAAGTCTAGATTATTTTGATTAATATTAGTAATTTCCGAACTATTTACTAAGCGTGAGCATCGAGAAAGTCAATCAATTGTTGTTTAGTTAGAGCCCCTGTGTTGGTTGCTGCAACATTGCCCTCTTTAAATAATTTAATCGTGGGAATACTACGAACACCGTATTCTTGCGAGGCGTTTTGATTATCATCAACGTTTGCTTTAACGAATTTGATTTTGCCTAGGTAATTCTCAGCCACTTCATGAAAGATAGGAGCAAACATACGGCAAGGGCCGCACCACGTGGCGAAAAAGTCGACAATGACAGGGGTTTTTGCGTTGATAACTTCATTCTGAAAGGTACTATCAGTTACTTCAACAATATGTTCGCTCATGATTATTTCCTTAATAAGAAAATATAGGTTGTGTTAATCGAATGCGCAACCCAACCCATACAAGATTTGCATAGAAAGGGATAAATTTACAGAAAAAAAGCCCTATAATCAATTTTTAATTTGTCTTTTAGCTTATCGGGGCTGTCGAAATCTGCCCATTTGTCATCCTGAACTTGATTCAGGATCCAGTAAAATCAAAGACTTATGGCCTTTGATTTTTTAAAAAAGTTCAGATTTCAACAGGCCCTTATCATCTTTTCAATGGCTTTAATGGTCTTAGGTATTTTATTCGTTAAAATATAGCAGCCTGTTTTAGTGATGAGCACTTCATCTTCAATTCGTATTCCAATGCCGCGCCATTTAGCCTCTACTTTTTTCTCATCTTTTGCAATATAGATACCAGGTTCTATCGTTATAACCATGCCCGGTTTAAAGGGAATAGTTTTATTTCCAACATCGTGTACATCAAGTCCAATAAAGTGGCTAACGCCATGATAGTAGTAATCTTCAGGGTTTCCCGCTATGTTAAGTTTTTGCAAACCTTCGGTTAATTTTGCTAAGGCAATTTTTTGCAGTGTTTCGATGGTCATTTCAGGCTTAACTGAGTTAATCACAGCCGTTTGTACATCTAATACGAGTTGGTAAAGTTCATGTTGTTCCTGAGAGAACTTTCCGTTAATGGGAAATGTGCGGCTCACATCGGAAGCGTAGTATTCGTATTCGCATCCTGTATCAATCAGCACAAGATCGCCATCTTTTAGTAGTGATTTGTTTTCATCGTAATGCAGGGTACAAGCATTTGGGCCACTAGCAACAATGGTAGGAAAGGCTTCTTCTTTTGCTCCGCTGCGTTTAAAAATTCGAGCTACTTCTGATTCGAGCTGGTATTCATAAAGGCTAGGTTTGCAGGATTGCATGGCCTTTATTATCGCATTACCGGTGATATTAGCCGCTTTTTGCATCAACTCAATCTCGTATGTATTTTTGATCATGCGAAGAGGATGTAAAATAGTTTTAAAATCTAAAATGTGTGCGGGCATTCGGCCGCTTTTGTGCAGTAAAGAGAAGGCCTTAAGATGAAAATTAAAATGATGATGGTAAGGATAATATAAGATAGAGATTCCTTTGAATAGTTCTAGAATCTTTTCTTTGAAATGAGAAATAGGGTAAGATAAATCTGCTCCGTATTCTTTGATAGCATTTTTTTGGCCAATCCGATGGCCTTCCCATTTGGCCGTTTTTTCATTATCAGGAACGCTGAACAAAATATATTGAGTAGCCTTTTCTTTTTTTATAAAAACTGCTATGGCATTAGGTTCTTTAAAACCAGTTAAGTAGTAAAAATCACTGTCCTGACGATAATTAAAATGTATGCCAGGCGTGCGTTCATATAATGGTGCAGAAAATAACAGTCCAATGCTGTTACGCTTCATCTTGGAAAATATTTTTTTACGTCGTCTTTCAAAGTGTTGTTGTGATAACATCATAGTAATTAAAAATTAAAAATTAAAAATTAAAAATTAAAAATTAAAAATTAAAAATTAAAAATTAAAAATTAAAAATTAAAAATTTATGATCCTTTCTATTATTGTAGCTATCGGGAAAAATAATGTTATTGGTTATAAAAACCAATTGCCATGGCATTTACCCGCTGATCTTTCTCATTTTAAAAAACTTACCCTGAATAAAACCGTTGTTATGGGCCGAAAAACATACGAATCCATCGGAAAACCATTATCCGGGCGTGAAAATATTATTATCACGCATGATCCTAATTATCAAGCACGAGGCTGCAAAATTGCCACATCTTTAGAGCAAGCTATTAAAATGGCCTCATCTAAAGAAGTGTTTATTATTGGGGGGCAAAGCCTTTATGCGCAAACACTTCCCATAGCTGACCGGTTATATCTGACATTGGTTGATATCGAGTGTCCTGGAGATACCTTTTTCCCGGCGATTCATTTTAAAGATTGGGAAGAAGTAAGCCGAGAACCTCACTTTGCAGATTCTCATAATCCGTACGATTATTGCTTTGTAACGCTAAAACGACGTAAATCTTGCAGGCGTAAAGCGGTCAACTGATGCCCCCATCCACATCCTGTATCCAGAGCGAAAAGATTAGGATCTGATGTTTTACCCAAAAGTGATGCCCAATGGCCAAATAAAATACGCGCATCGATTTTTTGACGGTTTTTGGCTTGATACCAGGGTACTAAATAGCTTTTTTGCGTGCCGATAGGCCCTTTATCCATAAAATCTAATACGCCATCCTCAGTGCAATAACGCATACGGGTGAATGCATTCACAATAAAGCGATAACGATCAGAACCCATTAAATCATTCGACCATTTATTGGGTGTGTTTCCAAAAAGTTCTTTCAGTAACGTTTTAAATAGCTCACCATGTAAGATATTTTCGACTTCCTTGGCGTGGGTTTTTGCTTGTTCTAGCGTCCAATACGGGTAAATTCCCGCATGTGTTAACACGAAATTTAATACAGGATCATGATGGAGCAGCTTTTGTTGACGGAGCCATTCGACGAGTTCGTCACGATCTGGCGCAGCGAGAATCTCATCAAACAAATTATTTTTGCGATAACCGTAATAAACGGTTATTAAACTAAGATCATTATTTCCAAGTACAATAATATGTTTTGTTCCAAGATTTTTAATAAATCGGAGTACTTCCAAGGAGTGGCCTCCTCGGTTAACTAAATCCCCAGCGAACCACAGGCAATCCTTTTCAGGATCAAATTTAATTTTTTTAAGTAGTGCTTTTAGCTCGGGGAAACAACCATGAATATCGCCAATCGCATAAGTTGCCATAAAATATTTCCAGTGGAAAAATTGTGAATAATCGTAACATTTGATAGTATTAAAGCCTATGGAAATTTTGAATTTTGGATTTTGAAAGGAGTTGTTGCATAAATAACCCTATCCATTATTCTGGCTGGGATGCCAGAATCCACACATTTTCCCCGTCATCCTGGCTGGGATGCCAGGATCCAGTTTGACAGGGATGTTAAGTTAAATAGGTCTGGATCCTGAATCAAGTTCAGGATGAC
>JAFGHQ010000009.1 GCA_016930035.1 Gammaproteobacteria bacterium
TCCGCTTCACAGACAACCACTAAATCAAAACAAGCGACGTTTTATTCAAATTATCTCCGAAAAACAACGTTTTTGGGACAGGCTCTAGTTACCATGCTATCCATCAAGAATTACATCAAAAAATACTTCCCATCATTAGTTCTTACAAAGATCACCACGCACTAAAAAAAGCGTGTGACCACGTTATTTCAAAACATACTAAAAGAAACTCTTTTCCGAGAAAAATGGCCAATTTACTTTTAAACTTTTTTTTATTACCTATTTCTGTGACGAGTTTAATCACGACAGGTACTGCGCTGAGTATTTTTTCAAACAAACAACGCAAACAAAGTAATCAAATGAAAACGATAATTCATCAAGAAATAAGATAAACATAGCAACCTGTCTGCCGTAGCACATGGATGTGCGAAGGGGGAAGCGATGCCGACATTTAAAATTACGTCAGTTATGCATAACAATTGCATAACTAACATTACCCTAACTTCAATAATTCCCAATATTTATAATATGCTTTTTCGGCGGCTTTAGTAATATCGAGCTCGATCTGCCCTTTTTTAAGATCTTCAGGTTCAGGATTAATAACCCGATTGTTACGATCATTCTTATCCATTGAAGCGATCGCTTTTAAATTCGGTGTCGAAAAACCCACACTTAAGCTAATCATTTTGGCAATCTCGGGACGTAAAATAAAATTCATAAATCTGTAGGCGTTTTCTAAGTGTGGCGCATGAGCTGGAATCGCCATATTATCCATCCAAATAATGACCCCATCTTTGGGGTAAATATAATGAAAATTTTGATTTTCCCGCATCACTTCGTTGGCGTCCCCACTTTCCATCATGCCAATATGGGAATCTTCATTAATAAACATCTGCTGCGAACCATCCCCAGTAAACGATTGAATATTAGGTAATAACGCTCTCAGCTTTAAATAAGCTGCTTTAATGTGTTCAGGATTTTCTTCATTGATCGAATAACCTAAAACAATGAATGCAACAGCAAATACATCTCTTGGGTCATTCATCATCGACACTTGATTTTTAAACCGCGGATTCCACAAATCACTCCAATAGTGAATCGATTTTGGAGAATAATATTTTGTGTTAATCAATATTCCCGTTGTCCCCCATAAATAAGGAATACTGTATTGGTTGTGAGGGTCAAATGGGCGATTTAATAAAGCAGGATTAATATTTTTTATATTCGGTAATTGGCTTTTATCGAGCTGATGCAACATGCCCTCTTTTCGCATGCGATCTACGGTATCACAAGAAGGAACAACAACGTCATAATTGGAATAAGGATCAGCCTTAAGCTTTGTATAAAGGGTTTCATTCTCATCAAATGTTGAATAATTAACCTGGATCCCTGTTTCTTTTTCAAATAAGGTCAGTACTTGGGGTGAAATATACCCTGACCAATTATAAACATTGACGACATTACTTTTTGCAAAAGTAGTTAACGACAAGCATAACAAATAGATCATTAAGTATTTTTTCATTTCTTCACGAAAAACCATTTAGGAATAAGCAAACCAAGTAATATGACTAATAAAGTTAATCCAAAAATCACCGTACACAATGCATTAATTTCGGGAGTCACTCCCACATGAACTAATGAAAATATATACAAAGGTAAAATCTGATAAGTGGGCCCACTGACAAAAAAGCTAATGATGACATCATCCATAGAAAGCGTAAAACTTAATAACCATCCTGCAATCAAAGCGGGCAACAACAAAGGAAAAATAATTCGTATAAAAATCATTAAATCAGTAGCACCCAAATCCCTTGCTGCTTCGAAGATATTTTTATCCATATCTTTTAGGCGGCTTAAGGTAATCACAATCACAAAAGGAAAACAAAAACTGATATGCGCCAAAAGCAAAGACCAAAAACCAAGAGGAAATTTTAAAAAAGTATATAAAACCAATAATGCAATGCCAAACATCAGATCAGGCACAACGATTAAGATAAAAATTAAGGTAAAAATTAATTTCTTGCCATGAAAACGATATTCAAATAAAGCAAATGAGGCCAAAGCACCTAAAAAAGTAGCAATCGTAGAAGATAATGTTGCTATAACTAAAGAATGCCCTGTTACTCTTAGTATGGGCGTATCCGAAAGCAATGTTTGATACCATTTCAGGGTCGCCCCATGCCAAACTGCAGAAAACGTGGCATTATTAAACGAATAAACAATGAATACCACGATGGGTATATAGAGCAAAATGTAAATAACACTGATATACACCAATGGAATGCTTTGCGAAAAAATATTTTTAAATCGTACCAATCGTTTCATATCAGACTTCTTTTCTAGGGCTGTTGAAATCCGAACTTTTTCAAAAAACAAAGACCATAAGTCTTTGTTTTTACTGGATCCTGAATCAAGTTCAGGATGACGCATTTTCCCCGTCATTCTGGCTGGGATGCCAGAATCCAGTTGACAGGGATGTTAAGGTTAAGTATTCCCTGGATCCTGAATCAAGTTCGGGATGATTAACGGGAGGATTTCAACAGCTCTTTTCTTATCCCATTAATTCCGTCCGTTCTTTTGGAGTCGTCAATTTAAAATAAACCACCAAAAATATTCCCATTAATAACGTTAGAATAACGCTGGTTGCTGATCCCATCGGCCAATTATGCGTTGAAATAAACTGGTTCTGAATTAAATTCCCCAATAGTAATGAATGAACGCCGCCCAAAATATTGGGAATATAAAACATCGTCATGGCGGGAAAAAAGACCAAAATAATTCCGGCCACAATGCCGGGTTTTGTAATGGGAATGACAATACGACTTAAAATCCGCCATTTTGTCGCGCTCAAATCTTGTGCAGCTTCCATCAGTCGCCAATCAAATTTTTCCAAATTTGCAAAAAGCGGCAAAATCATAAAAGGCAACAAGCTATATACTAACCCAATCAAAACCGCGCCTTGTGTGTATAACAACTGTATGGGTTGATGAATGATCCCTAACATGAATAAAAATTTATTTAATAAACCCTGAGAGCGAATTAAGATAATCAATGCATACGTACGTATCAACGAACTTGTCCAGAACGGTAAAATGAGTAAAAAAATCAAAATGGGACGCCATTTTTCATGTTTTCGCGCCACGATGTAAGCAAAAGGATAAGCGAGAATTAAACAAATGACCGTGGTGATTGCCGCCAAATATAAAGAACGCAAAAAAACCTTGAGATAAATAGGATTTAAAAGATCCCAATAATTGGATAAATTAAAATGCCATTTAAAAATTTCCGTATCACCCTGCGTTAAAAAACTAGCAATAAAGACGAGCAAAAACGGCAGGAATGCAAAAAAAACCAGCCAAAAAACTGGCAATGCAATGGTGGTTTTTTTAAATACACGATCGATTAACATAGATAAATAATTAAAAATTAAAAATGAAGAATTAAAAATTTATGTGTTGCTTCCGCCTTCGCTAAAGCTTCGGCGAGACAGGTTTCGCAACAAGTTTCAATAATTCAAAGTTCAAGTATCCAGTTATTCTGGACTTAATCCAGAATCCAAGCCTCGTCATCCTGAACTTGATTCAGGATCCAGAGATATTTAAACCTTAACATCCCTGTCAACTGTATTCTGGCTTCTCAGCCAGAATGACGAATGCGTATTATTTATGCAATGCCATCATTTGAAATTCAAAATTTCATAATATTATCGCGTAAGCGACTCTCTATTTTTAATTGATTAACACCACTTCCCAGCCAGGGAGCCAGTCCACCCACACTTTTTCACCAATCCGATAATCCAAATTCTCATCATCTTCATCAAAAAATTCAGTAGCAGAAAGTTGTTTTCCTTCTTTAGTTTTCAAAATTAAATCCACAGTCGAACCTTTATAAATGACTTCCTCAACTCGTGCTGGAATCATATTTTTTGTATCATCAATTTCTGAACTATCCCATGCTCTTAAATCTTCAGGACGAATCACAATATAAATATGTTGCCCTTTTTCGAATGGTTGATCAGTTTTTAACTTCAGTTTCGTCCCTTCAATTCTAACGTCAATAGAAAATTGTCGCTTTCTTTTTGTCGCTTTGATGACTTGTGCTTCAAAAATATTGGCAACCCCAATAAATTTTGCCACATAAAGATTTTCAGGGTTTTCATAAACTTGTCGAGGAGTGCCAATTTGTTCAATAACGCCTTCATTCATAACAACCACACGGTCTGACATCGACAAGGCCTCTTCTTGATCATGGGTCACAAACACAAAAGTGATACCCAATTGGCGCTGTAAATTTTTGAGTTCAATTTGCATTTCCTTTCGTAATTTATAATCCAGTGCACTCAGCGGTTCATCGAGCAGTAAAGCTAAAGGTTTATTAACGACAGCTCGAGCGATAGCGACGCGTTGCTGTTGTCCACCACTCAATTCTTTGGGTTTGCGATAAGCGAATCGTTCAAGATGCGTCATATGCAGTACTTCTTCTACACGCTTTTGAATGTCATGTTTGGGTATAAATTTACACTGTAAACCAAAAGCAATATTGTCATAAACCGTCATATGAGGAAACAAAGCATAACTTTGAAATACCATGTTGATATTACGTTCGTTGGCAGGAATTTTTTTCGTGTCTTTATCATCAATGTAAATATCCCCTTCTGTTAATTCTTCTAATCCAGCGATCAAACGCAGCAAAGTTGATTTCCCGCAACCTGAAGGCCCTAAAAGGGTAATAAACTCCCCTTCTCGGATATTCAAATTAATATCATCTAAAACTTTATCTGTCTTACGGAAAATTTTTGTGACATGTTCAATTTCAATTAAATTTCTTCTCATTTGCAAAAAAAATCCCAGTGGGGCGCGGTGCTTGTGCCCGCGATGCGCTCAAAAAAGGTAAGAATACTAACGTATTTTTAAAAGCTTGGAAATTTATTTCCTTTTCATTTAAAATTTTACGGATTCAATTATCTAAGGATGATCCCTCTCATGAAAAAAAATATCATTATCATCGGTATCGCAGGAGCTTCCGGCTCCGGCAAAAGTCTTCTTTCCAAAACCATTGTCGATGAATTAGGATCCAAAGAAGTTGTTGTCATCTCTGAAGATTCTTATTACAAAGACCTAGATCATTTGCCGCTTCGAGAACGTGCAAAAGTCAATTTTGACCATCCTGATTCTTTAGATCACCGGCTTATGTCAGAACAAATTAGGCAATTACAACAGGGAAAAACCGCTCAAATTCCTATTTATGATTTCAGCACACATTCTCGAAAACAAGAAACTCGGGAAGTCAGTGGCCACACGATTGTCGTCTTAGAGGGTATTTTGCTGTTTGTAGATGAAGCATTACGTAATCAAATGGATATTCGTATTTTTATGGATACACCACCGGATATTTCACTTTTGCGGCGTATTCAGCGTGACATTCAAGAACGCGGTAGAAGCCTTGAATCGGTATTAGAGCAATATGAAACTACCGTGCGCCCCATGTATTTGCAATTTATTGAACCTTCAAAACGCCATGCCGATATTATTGTGCCCCACGGGGGTAAGAACCGCATAGCAATCGAAGTGATCAAAGCAAAAATGCGTGAAATGTTAGAAACAAATGGCAGCGAAAAATTTTGTGACCCAACAGGCTCAGGCTGGAAAAATAAAATCTGTAACTTTTTTAGATTGATGTTCGGCCGGAAATCATGAGGCCATCATTCAGAGGCGGCGCTATGCGCCGACGAAGAATCTCGCCTTTGAGATTCCTCGATCGCTAACGCTCTCTCGGAATGACAGCGATGGCAGCGCTCCCTCTGGATGACATCCGCTTGTCTCAATGTCATAGCTTGACACTTTTCATCTCAAATTCCTCTTCATAAATAATTTTAATCCCTAGTTCTAAGGCTTTGTTATATTTGGAGCCGGGATTTTCGCCGACGATCACGAGATCCGTGTTTTTTGATACGGTATTGGTCACATCCGCGCCGAGTTCTCGTAACTTTTCTTTCGCTTGTTCGCGGGTCATGTTTTTTAAAGTCCCTGTGATGACAATTGTTTTTCCTTCTAGGGGGCGCAAAATCGTTTCTTCCTTTTGATACGCTGGCCAATGAACCCCTGAATGCATCAATGATCGAATCACTTCTAAATTATGCGGCTGTTGAAAAAAAGTATGAATATATTGAGCAGCGACCGGCCCAATATCTCGAATAGATTGCAAGGTATTTTCATCGGCATGCATGAGTGGCGCTAAATCGCCAAAATGCTTGGCTAAATTGTGCGCTGTAGCCTCCCCCACTTCTCGGATACCTAAGGCATACAAAAATCGAGGCAAGGTTGTTAGTTTGCTTTTTTCTAGCGCTACCAATAAATTGGAAGCAGATTTTTTGCCCATTCGCGCTAAGTTCGCCAACGCATCTAATTTTAGACGATATAAATCATCGACATGATGCACGAGCCCTTTCTCGACAAGTTGATCGACTAATTGAGTCCCCAGACCTTCAATATCCATCGCTTTTCGGGAAGCAAAATGCTCGATTGAGGCTTTGCGTTGAGCAGGACAAAACAAACCGCCGATACAGCGGGCTATTGCCTCGCCTTCAGGTTTCACGATGTCTGAACCACAAACAGGACAAGATTTGGGTAGTTGGATTGGTTTTGCTTGAGGCGGCCTGCGTTCTTTGATCACCGAAAAAACTTCCGGAATCACATCCCCTGCTCGCCGCACGATTACCGTATCACCAATTCGCACATCTTTTCGCTCAATTTCATCCATATTATGCAACGTGGCATTACTAATAGTCGCTCCGCCCACAGAAACAGGTTTAAGGCGCGCTACAGGAGTCAAAGCGCCTGTTCTGCCGACCTGAAATTCAATATCCTCAACCGTTGTTAATTCTTCATGAGCGGGAAATTTATGAGCAATGGCCCAACGCGGAGCTCGCGAGATAAAACCGAGCTTTTCCTGCAAATCTTTTCGATCGACCTTATAGACGACTCCATCAATTTCATAATTTAAATGATCACGCATTTGGGTTATTTTTTGGTAATAATCTAAACAGCCTTCAATGCCGAATACAACAGCTCTTTCGGGGATCACAGGAAACCCCCATGCTTTGAGCAAATCTAAAATCTCATGATGCGTGTTGAGTAATCGAAAATTACCCTTTGTTACCCCAATTTCATAACAAAAAAAAGATAACGGGCGAGATGCAGTAATATGTGAGTCTAGTTGGCGAAGGCTACCGGCTGCAGCGTTGCGCGGATTAGCAAATTCTTTTTCACCTTTCTGGCGTGCCTGTCGATTCAGTGCTTCAAAACCTGATTTCAACATATAAACTTCGCCACGCACTTCAAGTAGTTTTGGCGGATTATTTTCAATAAGTCGAAGCGGGATCGCTCGGACTGTTTTTACATTGGTCGTGACATCTTCTCCTGTAATCCCATCCCCTCGAGTTGCCGCTTTAATTAAAATGCCATCCTCATAAAGCAAACTGATTGCTAACCCATCAAGTTTGGGTTCGCAAGCATATTCAATCATCTCGTTAGATTTCAATCGATCATGAATGCGTTTATCGAAAGCGAATACCTCCTCTTGTGAAAAAGCATTATTAAGGGAGAGCATAGGGATTTGATGTCTAACCTGCGAAAACTCAACTAAAGGTTCTGCGCCGACTCGCTGGCTGGGGGAATCGGGGGTTTTTAATTCGGGGTGCTGTGCTTCTAAATTTTGCAATTCACGAAACAGACGATCATACTCGCTATCCGGTACGGTCGGCGCATCGAGCACATAATATTCATAATTATAGCGTTGAATGAGTTGCCGAAGTTCTTGGGCCCGTTTTTGAAGTTGATTCACAGCTTCCACTATTTTAATCCTTGTAAAAAGAGAAGAATAAATTAACGAGTTATGGATAACCATTCCATAACTGACGTTAAAGTAAAATCAAGATGTAAGTATAAGAGAAGTTGATAAGGTTTAAAACTGTAAAAGTGAATGTTGATTGATAAAACCAGATCCTCTATTTTTCTTATTATCGGATCCGGTTTTTAATTTTCAGATTTTTTTGATTATTCTTTATGGGAATCCTTTGTGTTATTATTCGATCCAGGTTTTATTATTATTATCAATGAATATTCTAATACAAAAATTATGGATTGCAACAAAAATGTAGTATTTTTCCTACATTTTTGTAAGAAACTTACTCCATGTAACCAACGGTGTCAGACACCCCTGTGTCTGACACCATCACAGACACCCCTATGTCTGACACTATTGCCATTAGGATTTTTATATGACGGCACATTCTAGATTAATTATTTTAGGTTCTGGTCCTGCTGGCTGTACAGCCGCTATTTATGCAGCAAGAGCTCATTTGAAACCAATGCTCATTACCGGGATGCAGGTTGGCGGGCAATTGACAAGTACTACTGAAATTGACAATTGGCCGGGTGAATCAGCCGGTTTAACAGGGCCTGTTTTAATGGATCGTATGATTAACCACGTCAAGCGATTCGACGCCCAAATCATCTTTGATGTTATTTCCGAGGTGAATTTAAAAAAACGCCCGTTCATTTTAAAAAGCGATCAAGACGAGTACTCGTGCGACGCTTTAATTATTGCAACAGGTGCCAGTGCTAATTATTTGGGTCTGTCATCCGAACAAACTTATAGAGGTAAAGGTGTTTCGGCTTGTGCCACCTGTGACGGCCCTTTTTATCGAAATAAAAAAGTGGCCGTGATTGGTGGTGGTAATACGGCCATCAATGAAGCGCTTCATTTGGCAAAAATGGTAGACCACGTTACTATTGTTCACCGACGTGATCGTTTTCGCGCCGAAGCTATTTTAATTGACCACATCATGAAAATTGTTAAAGCAGGGAAAATGAATATTGAATGGAACAGCGAATTAAAAGAGGTTTTAGGTAATGGAAATGAAGTAACAGGAATGCTCATCAAAAATAATCAAACCGGAGAAACCAAAGAACAAAAAGTAGATGGCATTTTCGTCGCTATCGGTCACCGACCGAATACTTCATTATTTGATGGACAATTAGCGATGAGAAAAGATTATATTATCGTCACAAGCGGCACGCTAGGCAATGCAACAGCAACCAGCGTTGAAGGTGTTTTTGCGGCAGGGGATGTGGCAGATCATGTCTATCGCCAAGCCATTACTTCTGCAGGTACTGGCTGCATGGCAGCGCTAGATGCTCAACAATACCTAAATAACGTAAATTTAGAATAAAAGCGGTTCACTAACCGTTAATTCTTTAAATAATCCTTATTAACAACACGGGAGATAAGAATATGAAAACTAAACAAATACAAAATGCTGATGTAGTGTGTGATGAAACGGGACGGCAATATCATATCGGACTGGCCCCCGGTGAATTGTCTGAATATGTTTTACTTACGGGATCTGCCGAACGCGCTTTTATGGCCTCCGAAATGCTGACCGATATTCGCATTGAAAATCGAAACCGAGAATATCAAACTTTTACCGGTAAATATAACGGATTTGAAGTGTCCGTCATGTCGACAGGAATGGGACCAGGATGCACTGAAATTGGTGTGATTGAAATTTTCCAAATCACTAAAAATCCAACACTGATTCGTATTGGAACCTCGGGTGGACTTCAAGAACAGATGGGATTAGGTGATCTAGTCATTTCAACAGGTGCAGTACGCCTTGAAGACACTTCTACCTATTTTGTTTGCGAAGGTTATCCTGCTGTCGCACATTATGAAGTTGTTACGGCTTTAATTGAAGCCTGCGACAAAATCAAAGTACCTTACCACGTTGGCTTAACCGCTACAGCTTCCGGTTTTTATGGGGCCCAAGGGCGAAAAATTCCGGGTATTTATATTCGTAACCCGGGTTTAGCAGATGAACTTGCTCAAATGAATGTCAAAAACTTCGAAATGGAAGCATCTACTTTATTCACTCTTTGTACTATGAAAGAAGTCAGAGCTGGTGCTATTTGTGTCGCAGTAAACAATAGATCCAAAGGCACGTTCGTCGATCCGGAAACCTATAAAAAGCGAGAGAAAGATGCCTTGATAGCAGGTTTTGATGCGTTGATAAAATTGCATAAATAATTTGTCGCGCCCCATTCCCATCATCATCCCCTGCCACCGAGTGGTCAGCAAAAACAGTCTAGGTGGGTTCATGGGCGAAACTTCCGGCAACCCCATTCATATCAAAACCTGGTTGCTGAAAAATGAGAGGCCGTTATTTCCATCGCATCAACGATAGCAATATCAAAAAGACGCCAAAACAAATGGCACTGTCGGCAAGATTAAACGCAGGCCAGTGCCAATTTTTGATATAAAAATCAATGAAATCAATCACATAACCTAAAAAGATGCGATTGATAAGATTTCCTAGTGCTCCCCCTAAAACCAAAGCAAGCCCACAAACCTTAAGCTTTTCTATGCGTTGAAGGCGCCCCATCCAGATAAAAACCAACCCCGCAATGGCCCCCGTCAATATGATGAGTATCCAGTGATAAAAAGCTGTAGATTGGTTAAACAAGCTAAATGCAATGCCATAATTGTAAGTCAGTGTTAAATTTAAAAAAGGTGAAAGCTTGAGCGGTTTGAAAGGAACTAGATAAACCAATGCCAAATATTTAGTAAATTGATCTAACCCAACAATGAATAGGCTTAATAAAAGCCAACGATAATTTTTGATCATAATGAATGCCTGTCTCTATCCTTAGTAGTTGATGTAACTTTTGGTGTCTGACACCAAAAGTTACATTGTTAATTAAATTTACACCGTTTATTTTATATCCCCTTTCTCAATTTTGGAACAGGAGAGCCCGAGGAGCCTGCCGGAGATTCGGATTTTTTTCTATCACCAGCAAAAAAGCAACCTTCCGGCGCTCGGCTGGGGGGCGTAGCGATTTTTTCATATCCTTTCACATTTTTCCTGTATGTTTCTATTAAAGGCATCAGTTCTTTGTTTTTAAGTTCATTTGATAACGTAGATAAAAAATCCCTATAGTCGAAAATAAAAGCCATGTATGATTTTTCATTTATGCCTAATTTTTTTTTCAAAAAAGTTTCCATTTCTTGAAGAGTAACCTCTATGAATCCTCCCCGGTTAGCCAAAGTTTCCATGCTCTCCATAATAATTTTATCTATCTCATCACTTATCTTATCTGCGGTTCCTTTACAAGCACTATTAATCTTTTTTAGTTTCTTTTTGGGATTCCTATACTCCTTACTAGTAGTAATATTCGTAATTTTTTCATTTAAAGTTTTTAGGTGCTTGTGATATTTTCGATATTTTGTACCTTCCAATAAGCTTGTTATTTTTTCCTGTAATTTTTTTACTTTCTTAAAATCTTCTATTTCACGAGACAGGAAACTTATTATTTCAAGGGATTTTTTCAATTGCTTACGCAAAGGCTCCAATCTTGTCGTTACTACTTCTTTTCTAATAGCTACATAAATATCACGATAGAAGAAATAGATATGCTGAATTATTTCTTTTTTCTTTTCTTCTTCCAGTGCTATTAAGAAACTGAAAATCAAAGGGTTTTCAAACAACTCTAGTAACCTTTTATTTAAAGTGGCATTTATAGCCTTAAGAGATTTCTCAGCATCTTTTTTTATCTGACGTTCATCCTTCTTCTCTGAAGAAAAATTTCTAAAACGACCCATCTCATTATCGAGAAAATCTGGAATGTTTTGGGCAATCGCATCAGATAAAATTAGCGCTAGCTCTGTTCTCTCTTTAGCGTCTTTCAAAAATGCCTCTGTTTCTTTTGATTTTTTAGATTCGGCCACTAAAATTTTGATTTTTTCTGTTGATGAATCCTCCTCCTCTTCTTTCTTCTTGGTTTCCTCTTTTAAGTCTTTTTTTTCCCGTTTAACTTTTTTTAGCTTATTAGCTAATGCTGCTGACTCTTTTTCTATCTGTTCTAAATCCTCACGTAATTTTTTTTCATTTTCTTCTTTTATTTTTAATTCTTCTTCCATTTTTCGATTTATCTCTTCCAATTCTTCTTCTTTTTTTCGCTTTATCTTTTCCAATTCTTTTTTTTGTGCTTTTTCCTCTCTAAGTTCCTCTTCTTTTACGCTGTTTTCCTCCTTGATCTTTTGTAATTGCTCAGATAACTCACCGACAGTTTGCATCTCCCTTTTCCTTTCCTCTATTCTCTTTTCATTAAATTTTTTCGTTGCCTCTTTATCTAATCTTTTAGGTAAAATTTTTAATAACTTAAATATCTTTCTTTCCATTAATATTCTTGTCAAAACGCCTTTTTTTAAACATTGCAGTTCTACTTTTCCGCCTGAAAAGTTTTTTACGTCAATTATTCTTTTACCTGACGTATCTTCCTTTAAAAGACTTTTTAATATCTTACGTAAAGCTTTTATTTTTTCCGAATCTGGTTTTGGTTCTTCTGGGCTGAGGATTCCCTGTATATATTCCTCTAAGAAATCTATCACGCTGATACGTTTTTCATTGATTTCTGAGATTTCTGAGGTTCCCGACACGTCCAACACCCTTAACGCTGTTCTTTCTGCTTTTACTTTTACTCCTTCTAGTCCTTCTGATTTTTTTCTTTCATAGAGTTCTTTAATAGAGAGAGAGCCCAAACTAGCATTACCAAAAATTTGTTCTTTTAATAACTCAGTTATATTTTCAGATGTTTTTTCTTTTGTCTCTAATAATGAGATATCACCTGTTCCTTTAAGTTCTGTAAATTTTTTAATCCAACGATCAAGTACGTCTTTTACTCCCTTCTCTAATAGCTCTTTAAGTCGTCCGGAGCTGGCAGATAAAAGCTTTGTTTTACTATCTTCGGGATAAGGTACCCCTAATCTTTTACGAACGTTACGGGGTGAAGTTAATTCGCTTAAAAATTCACGGACTTCTGTTAATATCTTAAGAATCTCTCCAGGTTTTTTTTCTGAAATGTCTTTTTTTAAAGCAGGCAGAACTTCTGTATCTAACCACGTAATAACAGCAATTCGATCCTTATTTGTTTTTTTATATTGAGTGCTTAAATTTTTTACTGCCTTATCAAAGGATTCAAGAAAACTCATCTTTTTAACCACTCTACACGACAAAAAAAATGAGAAGAGGAAATAAAGCTTTAAAAAACATGAGCTTATTGATATAAAGTAATATTTATTTAAA
>JAFGHQ010000010.1 GCA_016930035.1 Gammaproteobacteria bacterium
GTTTGGGCTTATTCTCCCATTCCCCCTGCTAACGTAAAACGCGGTTTGACCCCTTTGGGATAGAGCGTAAATACTGGATTGAAAAGTCGAACAAAACGTAAAACGCGGTTTGACCCCTTTTAAGAGAGGTTGCTGAGTATGACGTATTGTTCGATGCTTATTTGTTCGGGGCGAAGATGGGGATCAATACCTGTTTTTTCAGGCCAGTTTTCGGGAAGTTCCGGGAAGTTTTTTAAGGCATTTTTTAATGTTTTGCGACGTTTTATGAAGGCTGTTTTGACAATTTTTTGAAATAAATCAAAGTTTCTTGATTGATACGGTGGAACTTTATAGGGAATAAGTCGCACAAAAGCAGACTGGATTTTGGGTTTGGGTTTGAATGCTTCAGGTGGGGCTATAAAAAGAAGCTCAATTTTACAAAAATACTGAGCCATCACCGTTAATCTTCCATATTTTTTTGAGCCGACTTTCGCACCGAGTCTTTCCCCTACTTCTTTTTGAAACATCAAATGCATGTCTTTGATCAGGTTTGCGTAGTTGAGTAGATGAAAAATGAGCGGGGTAGAAATATTGTAAGGAAGATTTCCGATGATTCTCAGCTTGTGGTGATCGTTATTGTCTAAACTGCTGAAATCAAATTTTAATACATCCGTTTGATAAATAGTTAACTCACCTAAATGTTGACACTGCCGTCTCAGTTTCGGTATTAAATCCCGGTCAATTTCAATGGCCATCATTTTGCCAACAATAGGAAGCATTCGTGTGGTTAATGCGCCAAGCCCTGGCCCAATTTCTACGACCCGATCCGTTTTTTTAGGCGCAATGGCTGCAATAATCTTCTCGACCACCATAGAATCACATAAAAAATTTTGTCCAAATCGCTTACGCGCTCGGTTTTGTAACATATTTTATCATCCGAAAATAAAAGTGATTAAATCACAATAATCGGGGGATTTCTTGTATCATATACAAAGAAACCCCATAAATATTAACATAATTTGTATATTTTATGGGGGTAATTTTATACAAAACTTGCGCGCTTTATAATTTTTCGACAGGCCCACCCCTTCAAACATCAATAGGGATCAAGTGATGCAGCTTTTATACAAAAAACTCATCAAAATCCACAAAAAATATTTTTTCCTCTCTCTAGCATCTTTCTATTTTCGATGTTTTTTACAGCTCAGGAATTATGGAGCTCGGTGTTGTGACATGTTTTTTGCGCTAAGATATGATAGAATAGTTTATTAAATTATAGTTAGGAGTTTTAAAAATATTATGCCAGAGTTTGCTAGAGAAATCATTCGAGTCAATATCGAAGATGAATTAAAAAAATCTTATTTAGATTATGCGATGAGCGTTATCGTGGCACGAGCTTTACCAGATGTTCGTGACGGATTAAAGCCTGTCCACCGCCGCGTTTTATATGCAATGCATGAATTAAGCAATGACTGGAATAAACCCTATAAAAAATCCGCACGCGTAGTCGGTGATGTGATCGGTAAATATCATCCCCATGGTGACACCGCCGTTTATGACACGATTGTCCGTATGGCTCAGCCTTTTTCCATGCGCTATATTCTTGTGGATGGCCAAGGTAACTTTGGATCGGTTGATGGTGATTCGCCCGCAGCAATGCGATATACCGAAGTCCGTATGTCGCGCTTGGCTCATATGCTCCTTTCTGATCTTGAAAAAGATACTGTCGATTTTGTGCCCAATTATGATGGCAGCGAAACATCGCCCATTGTACTGCCTACACGTTTTCCTAATCTTTTAATTAATGGTTCTTCCGGTATTGCCGTAGGAATGGCGACCAATATTCCGCCTCATAATCTTAATGAAGTTATTGATGCTTGTATTACTTTAATTGATCAACCCAACTCAACGCTAGAACAGCTGATGGAACATATCAAAGGCCCTGATTTCCCCACAGCAGGCATTATCAACGGCCGCGCAGGTATTTTAAAAGCTTATCGAACCGGGCGAGGAATAATTTATGTGCGGGCGAAAACACATTTTGAAGAAATCGGCTCCTCAGACAAAAAAGCCATCATCGTGACTGAATTACCCTATCAGGTAAATAAAGCAAACTTAATTGAAAAAATAGCGGACTTAGTCAAAGACAAAAAAATAGAAGGTATTACAGCACTTCGCGACGAATCTGATAAAGACGGTATGCGTATTGCCATTGAATTACGCCGTGGGGAAAACCCCGATATCATTCTTAATAATTTATATGCTCATACACAGCTACAAAATGTATTTGGAATGAATATGGTTGCTTTGGATCACGGCCAACCACGATTGTTAAACCTCAAAGAAATATTATCTGCTTTTATTCAACATCGCCGAGAAGTCGTCACACGCCGAACGATCTACGACCTAAATAAAGCGAAAGATAGAGCTCATATTTTAGAAGGTTTGGGTATCGCACTGGTTAATGTTGACGAAATGATTTTGTTGATCAAATCATCACCTAATCCTGCTGTTGCCAAAGAACGATTAATTGGCCGTGCATGGAAACCTGGACAAGTAAGCGAATTCTTAGAACGTATTGGTGTTCAGCACGCAGCGGCAATCAAAGAAAAAGGCTACTTTCTTTCGCCGGAACAAGCACAAGCCATCCTGGATTTAAAATTACATCGCCTGACTGGTCTTGAACAAGAAAAAATCTTTAAAGAATATCAAGAGCTCTTAGATCTCATCGAGAATCTGAATGAGATTTTAGGTAAGGTGGAACGCTTGATGAAAATCATTCGAGAAGAACTATTGGAAATAAAAGAAAAATTTGGCGATAACCGCCGCACCAAAATCGTCGATGCTCATGAAGACTTAACTGTCGAAGATTTAATTGCAGAAGAAGATGTTGTCGTCACTTTATCCCATGACGGATACGTAAAAACACAGTCCTTGGATGCTTATCAAGCTCAACGCCGTGGCGGTAAAGGAAAAACTGCAGCTACCGTCAAAGAAGAGGATTTTATCGTGCGTCTTGCTATTGCGAATACCCACGATACGCTTTTATGCTTTTCAAATTATGGAAAAGTTTACTGGCTCAAAACCTTTCAAATACCGCAAACAACGCGTCAAGCAAAAGGGCGTCCTATTGTGAATTTATTATCGTTAAAAGAAGATGAACGTATCAGCGCCATACTGCCCATTAAAAATTTCGACAAAGATCAATACATATTTATGGCAACCAGCTTAGGTACAGTGAAAAAAGTTTCTTTAGAACAGTTTTCGAGACCTCGGCCAGGTGGAATTATCGCCATTGGATTAAAGGAAAAGGATCAGTTAATTGATGCCGATATTACTGATGGTCATCGAGAAATTATGCTGTTTACCAACGCTGGTAAGGTGATTCGTTTCCTTGAAGATACCGTTCGTCCGATGGGCAGAACTGCGCGCGGTGTTCGAGGGATTCGGCTCAGGAAAAGTCAACGTGTTGTATCCCTGATCGTTCTTAAAAAAGAGCTTCCCATTTTAACAGCCACAGAACATGGTTACGGCAAGCGGACAGAACTTTCCGAATACCGCATGACGAATCGAGGCGGTCAAGGAGTCATATCGATCCAAGTGACAAAACGCAACGGAAATGTCATTGGCGCAATTCAAGCTGGCGAAGATGACGAAATCATGCTCATCAGCGACCAAGGTACATTAGTACGCACTCGAGTCAATGAAGTTTCCATTATTGGGCGAAATACACAAGGGGTAAAATTAATTGACATCGCGGATAACGAAAAGCTGATCGGCATTGAAAAAATTGAGATGGAATAATGTCTAAACCTCCTGTAATTACTATTGATGGGCCATCGGGTTCGGGAAAAGGCACAATTAGCCAAATGTTGGCAAAAAAGTTCGGATGGCATTTATTAAACAGTGGTGCTTTGTATAGAGCTTTGGCCATCGCTGCAAAAAATCAGGGGGTTTCACTAAAAGATGAAGCTCAATTAGCCCAATTGGCAAAAAAATTAGATGTAGCATTCGTCGCATCATCCGTTTTTCTCTCAGGAAAAGATATTACCAAAGCATTAACTTTGGAAACCACTGGTGAAATGGCTTCCCAAATCGCTGTTTTCCCCGCTGTCAGAAAAGCACTCATTGAAACACAAAAATCTTTCAAAAGATCACCAGGTCTCATTGCTGAAGGACGAGACATGGGAACAGTCATCTTTCCTGATGCAACGATCAAAATATTTCTTGAAGCAAGCATCGAGGAACGCGCACAACGCCGGTACGAACAGTTGTTAAAACTAGGATTCAATGTTAAACTCGCCGACCTTCTTTCCGAGGTCGCCGAGCGAGATCTTCGTGATCGAACTCGAATTGAGGCTCCTTTGAAAGCAGCAGATGATGCAATCATTATCGATACAACCCATTTATCAATCAAACAGGTGTTCGATAAGGTTTTAAAAATTATAAGAAACACGAATCGGTGATGATATAGTACAACCTATCCATTATGCCGCGGCCCCTTGAATGTTACAATTTAAGGGTTTTTTAATAACTACATGTGAGAAAATTTCACATTTTACTAACAAACTTTGGCCACTCCAAAGTTACACAGAAACTAAAGGTCATTTTTTTATGTCAGAACAAACTTTTGAAGAACTCTTTGAACAAAGTCTTGAAAACACCAAAATGCATGTTGGCGATATCGTTGAAGGCGAAATCGTCAATATCGATAATAAATTTGTCCTCGTTGACATCGGCGGAAAATCAGCAGGCTCTATTCCCATCGAACAGTTTTCCAATGAGCAAATATCTATCGGCGATAAAACCGAGGTTGCTTTAGAAATGTTTGCCGATCCTTTTGGGGAAACCCGGCTATCACGAGAAAAAGCAAGACGATTACAAGCACTTAACTCATTAATAAAAAAATACGATGCCAATGAGACGGTTTCTGGGTTGGTTTCTGGGCGCATAAAAGGCGGGTTTGTTGTCGAAATTGAGGGTATTCGCGCTTTCTTACCCGGATCATTGATTGATATTCGCCCAGTTTCTGACACCTCCTGGCTTGAAGGAAACACTTTTGACTTCAAAATTATTAAAATCGATCGAAAACGTAACAACATTGTCGTTTCTCGACGTGCTGCTCTTAAAACTGAATCCGCCGCCGAGCGAGCGAAAGTACTCGAATCGCTTGAAGAAGGTAAAAAAGTTAAAGGCATTGTGAAAAATATCACCAACTACGGTGCCTTCATTGATTTGGGCGGCGTAGATGGATTATTGCACATTACTGACATTTCATGGAAACGCGTAAAAAGCCCCGCTGAAATATTGAAAGTTGGCCAAGAAATTGAAGTTTTAGTATTAAAATTCGATCGCGAGAAAGGTCGAGTCTCACTAGGGTTAAAACAATTGAATGAAGATCCTTGGGATACCATCAAAGAGAATCATCCAATCGGTTCCAAGTTTAAAGGAAAGGTAACTAACATAACAGAATATGGATGTTTCGTAGAAATCGCACCAGGAATTGAGGGATTGGTTCATATGTCTGAAATGGATTGGACAAATAAAAACATTCGTCCTAATAAATTAGTTAATGTAGGTGATGAAGTTGAGGTAATGGTATTAGATATTGACGAGGAACGTCGTCGTATTTCTCTTGGAATGAAACAATGCAAGGAAAATCCATGGGGACAATTTGCTTCAAAACATCAAATAGGCGAACACATTAAAAGTACCGTTAAATCTATTACGGATTTTGGTTTGTTTTTAGGTCTTGAGGGAGAGATTGATGGGCTTGTACATTTATCTGATATCTCTTGGTATGAGCCTGGAGAAAAGGCAATTCATCAATACAAGAAAGGCGATGAAATTGAAGCTGTTATTTTAGCAATTGATCCTGAACGAGAGCGTATTTCTCTTGGTATCAAACAACTTGAAGGAAATCCTTTCAATAATTATGTCGAAGCCAATCCAAAAGGCTCTGTGGTAAAAGGTAAAGTTATCGAACTGAATGAAAAACAAGCGATGGTGGAACTTAGTGACAACGTCATCGGCCATTTAAATGCCGCTGAGGCTTCAAAAGAAAAAATCAGTAATCTCAACGAAATTTTGAATGTGGGTGATGAAGTGGAAGCAAAAATCATCAACATCAATCGTAAAGATGAAACCATTAGCTTATCGATTAAAGCAAAGGATATCGCCGAACAAAAGAAAGTGATGAAAAAAATGGCTGAGGAAGCAGAAAATACGCCCACACTAGGTGACGTATTTAAAGAGCAACTGAATTAAAATTTTGAATTACAACGTGATATGCAACTTTGAGTGTCATTCCTGTAAAAATATAACATCCTTGTCATCTGTATCCCTGCTTCCATGCTGGGATGACAATAAAGAACAAAAGTTGCTCATAGCGTAATCCCATGTATGAACTATTTGCAAGGTTTATAGATTTGATTGTACGGGAGGCATATATGCGTCCCCTACGATTAATATTATTTTTATGTAATAATGCTATTAAAAATTGAGGGAACTTATGAAAATTTTTAGCTACATGATCATTTTACTATTGTTAATTTTGGGTGTTACTTTCGCCTTACTCAATGCAACATCAGTAACGATTCATTACTATCTTGGTGTATCTCAACTCCCTTTATCTTTGCTGTTGCTCATCAGTTTTGCTGCGGGAGTCATTGTTGCGCTATTAGCGATGGGCATTATTCTACTACGTCTAAAAGCCCAAAATCTCGGTTTAAAACGTCGTTTGCGTACAGCTGAAAAAGAAATTGAAAATTTACGTACATTACCCATTAAAGAAGAAGAACAAATTTAATCATCTAAGCGCATTAATATAACGTCAGTTATGGATAACCATTGCATCACTGACGTCATTTTAAATTTTGTTGCCAATCCATAACTAACGTTAAATAACATGATCTTACACGACCTTTGGCTATTATTATTACCGATTGCTGCGGCCTCAGGCTGGATAGCAGCCAATAACCAATACAAAAAACCCAATCCAACGCTACCTAAAAACTACCTCGTCGGTCTTAATTTTTTATTAAATGAGGAACCAGATAAAGCCATCGACCTTTTCATCAAAATGTTGGAAGTGGACACTGACACCGTTGAAACGCATTTAGCTTTAGGTAATTTATTTCGACGACGGGGCGAAGTGGATCGCGCCATACGAATTCATCAAAACTTAACTGCACGCCCCAATCTCCCTAAAGCGCATCGTATTGAAGCATTAATGGCTTTAGCTCTTGATTATTTAGCGGCGGGCGTTCTAGATCGAGCTGAAAAGTTGTTTTTACAACTCATTAAATTGTCGGATCAACCAGAAACAAGTTATCGCCACCTTTTGTCCATTTATCAACAAGAAAAAGAATGGAAAAAAGCAATAGAAATCGCTAGAAAATTAATAAAATATACCGATGAAGATATATTGCCCATCATTGCGCACTACTATTGTGAATTATCCAAAACACTGATCAAAGAAGAACAACACATCCCTGTAATAAAACTCTTAAAAAAAGCACTGAGCATAGATAAAAATTGTGTACGGGCTAATTTATTATTAGCTAAAATATATCTACACAATAAAAAATATCAAAAAGCCATTCAAAGTTTAAAACAAATTCCCCAACAAGATATCAGCTTATTTTCAGAGGCTGTATTGCCACTGACACAAGCTTACAAGGCTATAAATAAAGAAGAGGTCTTGATCCAATATTTTAAAGAAATTTTAACAACGCATCCTCAAATTCCTATCGTGGTTATTTTATCTGAAGAAATTCGAAAATGGCGCGGCGATAAAGTAGCCGCAGAGTTTGTCGCTGATTATGTTCGAAAATACCCATCGGTTGTGGGCATCCATCGACTGATTGAACTTCACATGCCCTTGGTCGAGGGAACGATGAAAGAGGATTTGTTGGCCTTAAAAAGATTAACAGAAAGCTTATTAGCCAAACAACCGAGTTATCAATGCGCTAATTGTGGATACGGGGGAAATACCCTGCACTGGCAATGCCCGAGTTGCAAAAAATGGGGTACAGTCAAACCAGTCTATTAAAATACCACGCATCATATGTCTTCAAAACTTCATCTTATTTCTATAGCGCCTATGCTTGGTTATACCGATCGCCATTTTCGTTATTTTATGCGTCTTATTACCCAACACACATTTTTATATACCGAGATGATTGCAGCTCAAGCCCTGCTCCATCAAAATTTTTTAAAATTTTTAAATTTTAATGAAATAGAACACCCTATAGCTCTCCAATTGGCGGGGAATAATCCTACGATTCTCGCTCAAGCCGCTAAACGCGTCGAACAGCATGGCTATGATGAAATTAATTTTAATGTGGGCTGTCCCAGTCCTCGTGTTCAATCAGGACAATTTGGTTGCTGTTTATTAGAAAACCCTCTTTTGGTTTCAGATTGCTTCAAGGCGATGCAAGATGCCGTCACTATCCCCGTTACTATTAAAACACGATTAGGATTGATAGCAAACGTTGAGGATGAGACTACCCAATCGAATATGGGCGAGTCGCGTCTTGTCTCGACAAAATTTCAACCTATCACAGCTTTTATTGAGATGCTTTCTGAGGCTGGTTGTAAAACATTTATTCTCCACGCTCGATTTGCTGATTTAATTCACTATACCCCCCGACAAAATCGTACCTTACCCCCTTTACATGACAAAAAAATTTACCAACTCAAAAATGCTTTCCCCCATTTAGAAATGGTTTTCAATGGTGGTATTAAAACAGAACAAGATATAGATGAAAAATTAAAAACCAATATCGACGGCGTGATGATTGGACAAGCGGCTTATCACAATCCGTATTTTCTCATCCACGCTGACGAAAAATATTATCAAGATACACATGCCAAATTAGACCGAGAACAAATTGTTGAAAAGTATCTTATTTATATGGAACAGGAAACCAAAAAAGGAAGTAACAAAAAATATATTTTACGCCATCTGCCTAATCTATTCAGGGGAATTCCACTCGCTAAACAAATAAGGAACATGATAGTCTCCACTGCGCTCCTATAAATGGGCAGATTTCAACCGCCTCTGAATATCATTTCCCTTTTAACAGATCTTCGCCGAAATAGGTGGCTTCGTTTCCTAGCATTTCTTCAATACGAATGAGTTGATTGTATTTCGCCACGCGGTCAGTTCGAGAAAGAGAGCCTGTTTTTATTTGGCCTGCATGGGTGGCAACGGCCAAATCTGCGATGGTCGTATCTTCTGTTTCGCCGGATCGGTGTGAAATAACGGTGTGATATCCTGATTCTTTTGCCATCTTGATCGTATCTAATGTTTCAGTCAACGTACCAATTTGATTTAACTTAATCAAAATGGCATTTGCTATATGTTGATGAATCCCTTTTTTGAAAATTTTAGGATTCGTCACAAAAATATCATCTCCAACAATTTGAATTTTATGGCCAAGTCTTTCTGTCATTAACTTCCAACCTTCCCAATCATTTTCTGCCAAACCATCTTCAATAGAAATAATAGGGTATTGTTTTACCCAATTTTCCAGATACTCAATAAACTCTTCTGAAGTTAATTTTTTGTCCTCTGAGGCGAGAATATATTGATCCTCTTGATAAAGTTCAGAAGCAGCCACATCAAGTGCCAAATAAATATCTTTACCGGCACGAAAGCCTGTTTTTTCAATGGCAGTTAAAATCATTTCCATGGCTGCATCATTTGAGGGTAAATCAGGGCCGAAACCTCCTTCATCACCCACCGTCGTTGCAAGCCCTCGACTTTTTAAAACTGATTTTAATGCGTGAAAGATTTCAGCACCAAAACGAATCGCTTCTCGGATATTCGGCGCACCAACCGGCAAAATCATAAATTCTTGAACATCCACATTATTATCCGCGTGCGCCCCTCCATTAATAATATTCATCATGGGTAAAGGCATTACAAAAGGGCCAGCACCGAGATATTGGAATAGTGGTAATTTTTTTTCTTGGGCCGCAGCTTTCGCACAAGCTAATGAAACCGATAAAATAGCATTAGCACCGAGTCTGGATTTATTTTCCGTGCCGTCTAACTGAATCATCGTGCGATCAATTTTCTCTTGTTCAAAAACATCTTGGCCAACCAAGCTTTCACGAATTTCGGTATTGACATTGTTAACCGCCTGCAAGACGCCTTTACCATTAAACCGGTTGGGATCTTTATCGCATAGTTCCAAAGCTTCGCGCGAGCCTGTTGAAGCGCCCGATGGAACGATAGCGCTTCCTACAGCCCCTGATGCTAATTCAACATCAGCTTCAATGGTTGGGTTTCCGCGAGAATCTAAAACTTCTCGCGCTTTAATGTTGACAATTGCTGACATGACCTTTCCTCATGAGATTATTTATTATATTTCACTTGCCGTTTGCCAAAATAATCTTGCTGCATGGCGCGTTTAGCAAGTATTAGGGTTTCTTCGGCAATTGCATTAGCCCGTTCAGTCCCTTCTTTTAAAATCTTGATGACTTGAGCTGGATCTTTTTCAAAAACTAATCGGCGTTGTCGAATGGGTTCAATAAGAGCAACCAAAACATCAACCAGTTTTTTCTTACATTCCACATCCCCAATTTGGCCTTTTCGATAATGCGCCTCAGCTTCTTTAACCCAATCTTGATCCGGATTAAACGTTTCGTGAAAGATCCATAAAGGATTGTTTTCGACGCAACCAGGATCGGTTTTATGAATGCGTTTGGGGTCTGTATACATTTCCATAACTTTTTTTCGAATAATATCAGAATCGTCACTCAGGAAAATGGCATTATTTAAGGATTTACTCATTTTTAATAATTGGCCATTTTTGCCTGGAGCTCCCGTGCCTACTAATCTTTTAACCCGACCGAGTAATGGCTGAATAATGGGAAATAAACCGCCGGCTTTTATGTAATCTTCATCTTTGGTTTGGGGATCCACAGCACAATAAAGTTGGTTAAATTTGCGAGCAGTTTCACGAGCTAGTTCCAAATGCGGCAATTGATCTTCTCCGACAGGAACTAATTCTGGGCGGAAGGTTAAGATATCAGCTGTGTTACTAACCGGATACATTAAAAAACCAATCGGGTAATTGTCACCTAACCCCTTATCTCGGATTTCATCCTTAATCGTGGGATTACGCATGATTCGGGGGAATGGGACCAACATACTAAGAAACTGAGTCAATTCCGCTATGGCAGGAATTTCAGACTGAACAAATATGGTACTTCTTTTTGGATCTATACCGGAAGCAAGATAATCCATAGCGACCTGCATGACATTGTCACGCATTTCTTCGGGCCGTTCGGCTCGTGTGGTAAACGCCTGAATATTAGCAATAATAAAATAGCAATCATATCGATCTTGGAGTTTGACTCGATTTTCTACGGAGCCAACCCAATGGCCAAGATGCAGTTTCCCGGTTGGAGTGTCACCTGTTAAAATTCTCGGTTTGTTTAATACTGTGTTCATAAAATTTTCTTCAATGTAAAAAAATCATATTTCCAAAACCTTTTTGATAAAAGGAAGGGTTAGTTTATGTTTAGCTTGGAGCGAGGCTTTATCAAGCCGATCTAAAATAGAAAATAGTGAACCCATATCGCGAGGATAGTGATTTAAAATAAAATCAGCAACTGTTTTGGTTAATTCTAAACCTTTTTCTCCCGCATGGCGTATCATGGCTTCAGTTTTTGCCTTTTCGGATAGCGGATGAATTTGGAAAATCAAACCACTTTTTAAGCGCGATACAAGATCCGGTAATTGAAACCCACATTGTTGAGGCGGCGCATTACCAGCCACAAGAAGTCTCCTGCCTCCTGCTTGTATGCGATTAAAAAAATCAAAAAAAGCTTCTTCCCAAGTTAATAGGTTAGCCATCAAATGAATGTCGTCAATGCAAACTAATTGTAATTTTTCTAAATTATCAAAAGCATTGGGTGTTAATGCATTTATATTTTCAAATGACAAATAAAAATGAGTAAGCTTCAATTTTTGAGCCGTTGAACAGCAAGCGTGTAATAAGTGGGTGCGCCCAGAGCCCTTCGGCCCCCAAAAATAAATAAACCGGTACCCCCGACCTTTAGCGCTTTTAAGTAAATTGAGCAATAATTCTTTATCTAAAGCATTAGCATAATAATTTTTAAACGATGCTTGTTGAGTCGAACCAATATTTAAAGCAATTTGCGGAATTTGACTCATTTCTCTATTTTCTCTCGATTATAGTAACGACTTTTTAAGTAGCGTCCATGGAAATGACGTAAAAATACCATCGAAACAGCTGAAACCGGTACTGCCAATAATACTCCCACAAAACCAAACAATCTTCCAAAGGCAAGTATAGCAAAAATAACGATCAAAGGATGCAGCCCCACACGATCTCCAACAAACCATGGTGTTAATACAAAGCCTTCAGTTAATGAACCTACCACAAACACACCCAGCACCCAAATTAAATGTATCCAGCTATGAAATTGGACTAATGAGGCAATCGTAGCCAATATCAATCCTGAAATAAACCCCAAATAAGGAACAATATTAAGTAATCCTGCCATTAAACCAATCAGCAATCCCACATCAAGTCCTATTGCCCACAACCCGATACCATAAAGCGAACCCAAAGCGAGCATGACTAATAACTGCCCTCGAAAAAAAGCCGCTAAAACTTCACCACAATCTTTAACCAGTTGTACCAACTTTTTTTCGGATCTTCGAGGTAACAATTGTTTGATACTTTGAATAATTCTGGGCCAATCACAAAGCAAATAAAAACTCAGAACGGGTATTAAAACGAGACCTGTTACAAATTCGATAATGGCTGTGCCGGAACGAGAAGCCATTGCCCAAGTTTTAGTGAGAATACTCCCCCCCGTATTAATATGTTCTAAAAGAAATATCTTCAATTGATTAAGATCAATTTGATCCTTAATATGAAAATGCTTATCGACCCAAGGCCAAACCACGTTTGTTAACCACAAATTAATATCAGGGATCCGTTTAACAAAGATGACCACTTGTTTTTCTAGAATGGGGATAATCAGAAAAAACAAGAAAAACACAACAGCGATAATCACTAAAAATACCACCGCAACCGATAGGACTCGAGGAAGTTTCCAACTGGTGAGTTTATCAACCCAAGGATTAAAGAGATAAGCAATCAATGCTGCTATTAAAAAAGGCGTCAATACAGGAGCTAATAAGTAAATAAGCCCTGTCACGCCAAGCAGAATAAATGTTGTAAACCAACGTTGTGAATCTGTCATGATGATGAACCTATCAATGTTATCGCCAATCTCGTAAATAAACAGGCAAAGCATCCTCTGCTTGGACCATATTTCCTTTTTGAAACTCCAATACCGCCAGTGTAGCTATATCTTGGGCATAAACATACTGATCAACATAAACAATATGAGCTACTTCACTTAACTGAGATTGCGTCTGTGGGTAGGCGCTCCAACCCGAACCAATCCCCACAAAAGATTTATGTCTGCCGCCATGGGGAGATATATCGGAAGGAGAAGATACCGCATCATCAAGAAGTGGCTGCATATAACCATTTTCATCTAATTGATAAAGCCCCCAATAAACTTGTTCCATGCGAGCATCCATCATGGGCTTAACGTATGATGCTCCAAATTGGCGATACGCTCCTTGCGCTAATGCTCGTAATGTTGAAATGCCAACAACCGGCAAATTTACTGCATAAGCCAACCCTTGAATCACGCCCGCAGCAATTCGCAAACCCGTGAAACTGCCAGGTCCTCTGCCAAAAGCTAAAACGTCTAATTGAGATAAAGAAAAACCAGATTCTGACAGTAATTCTTGAATAAAAGGTAGAATATATTGGGTATGTTGTTGAGGGGCTCGTTGATGTCGCTCAATAATGCTCGCATCAACGAGCAACGCCACTGAACAAGCAATTTCTGAAGTATCAATCGCTAAGATTTTCATACCCGAATGACATATGTTTTCGCCACCATATCACCCAAACGTTGATTCTTTTTAGTAAGCAAAATCGCAATAAGTCCAATCAAATAAAAAAATAAAGCATCAACAACACGTATAAAATTTCTCACAATAGATTGCCACCAACTGATTTTTTGGCCTTTTTCATTGACGACTTTCATTCGGGCGATATATTTACCCACTGTTTTACCTGTGGTAGCTTCCAGTATCACAAAATATAGATATACGATAAGCATTAAAATAAGGACTGAAAAACCCGTCATATGGTAGGTTCTATCCGCCATTTTTTCACCGACTAAAACAACATAAAAATAAGAAAAAAGAAAAACCAAAACAAGATCAATAAGACCCCCGATGATTCTTCTCCCTAAGCCTGCTATGTTCATAAAAATGTCTCCTTAAAGATTTTACTTTAATATAAACGTTGTGCTCTTGCTCACACTACCTTTCCCAATTTTGTCATAAATAGTAATGGAAAAAGTATATTTCCCGGGTTTTAATTTCGAAGAAGTCACAAAAACCGCATGAGGTGATGGGACGATATCATCTGGTAAAGCAATATGACCCTTGTTCCCTAAAACTGCTTTTTTCTCCAGTAAAACTTTGCCATCAGGATCTTTAACTTGTAAATCCATATCAAACCAATTGAGCCCGGCTTTATCTTTTTTAAACTTGCTCACATTGACCAAAACATAACCGACAGCCTCGCCACGTTTAAATATATTGCTCTGGGCTGGTGTCAGTTGGCCATCTTTTGCAACATTTGCGAGCATGGCTTGGTCAGCAGTCAATCCGTCAGAACCCATTTTACAAGCAAATAAAGTCATCAAAACAAAAGAAAAAAAAGATACCAAGAATAAAAGAGAGATTCCTTTTTTCATAGGTGATGCTCCTTGTATAGTAATTGTAAGGATAAGTCGCAACTTAATTAAAAATCGAAAATTTTGTTCAATCGAACCAAAAGCTAAAACGAGTATTGCAAAGTTAAAAAATAGGGTCAAGCAGAATTTGCAAAGCCATTCCCAACAATTAAAACGTTAGGTTGCACTAACACGTAACCTAATCTACGATCTGAACCTTTTTCAAAAAATCAAATATTATAAGTCTTTGTTTTTGCTGGGTCCTGAATCAAGTTCAGGATGACAAACCAATGGATTTCAACAGTCCTTTCTTGGCTATTTCATAAACATTATTAGATATGCCCTTTGTTTTGAGTATCCGATTTAATTCTCGTTTCATTAATTTTTGCCGAGTTTGATCAAATCGTTGCCATTGGGTCAGTGGTTTTAGAAGGTTAGCAGCCATGTGGGCATTAATTTTATCTAACTGCAAAACATAATCAGCAATTAATTGGTAGCCCGAACCATCTTTAGCATGAAAATTGGTAGGATTGTGTACTGAAAATACGCCAAGAATGGATCGAACCCGATTAGGATTTCTAATATTAAAATCGGGGTGCTCCAACAATTCTTTGATAACAAAAACATCAATTAATGAACTTTGAGATTGAATAGCAAACCATTTGTCGATTACTGAGGGGAATGATTTGAACGCTTCATAGAATTCGGTGAGTGAGATTTCCCGTTCAGGGTAGTCAGATTCATTAAGAGCAGATAACACGGCCATTCGATCGGTCATATTCTTCACTTGATGAAATTGTTCGACACATAATAGCCGAGTGTGTTTCGTATCAAGTGTATTGATGTAATTTAGGCAAAGATTCTTAAAGCAGCGCTTTGCAACATCAAGTTGATTATATTCGTAAGGTTTGAATATGTTTAATCGGTCGAAAAGATGCTGCCATTCATTTTTCAATTTTATGGCGATTTGTTTTTTGATGAATTTACGTGCTGCGTGAATACCATCAACGTCCACTGTATCCATAAGTTCTGCCAAATAAGTTTCCGAAGGTAAAATTAAAAGCTCAGCCAGAAATTCAAGATCATCTTCTACACCAAATTCTGGTTGTTCCATTTTTTGAGTCAAAATATTTTTAAAAACGGCTAATAAATTTTCTAGTTGAACTGTATTTTCAGTCCCTTGATTCATATAAGAAAAAATTAATTTTACTGCATATTTTTGCATGGCTTCCCAGCGTGCAAATGGGTCTGTATCATGCTCGATTAAAAATAATAACGCCTCATTCCCATAATTGTAGTCGATCATAACAGGGGCTGAAAATGCGCGCAGCAGTGATGGAATTGGTTTTTCGTGAATATTTTCGAATATAAAAGTTTCTTTGGCTTTCTTAATCTCGAGTAATTTTTCTGATTTTGGAATAAGTTTCCCACGAGAATCTAACAACGCCATTTTAAAGGGAATATGAAAAGGCATTTTTTTAGGTTGTCCAGGAGTTGGCGGGCAAGTTTGGTGAAGGGTGATTTTGTATGCCTTTTTTGGCGCATCATATCGAGTCGATATTTTTAAGTGTGGGGTCCCTGCTTGACTGTACCAACGACGAAATTGCGTTAAATCGTACTGATTCGCATCTTCCATGGCCTTTATAAAGTCTTCGCACGTAACTGCCTGACCATCGTGACGTTCAAAATACAAATCCATACCACGTCGAAATTTCTCTTTTCCAAGCAAGGTTTGCATCATGCGAATCACTTCTGCACCTTTTTCGTAGACAGTCGCGGTATAAAAATTATCAATCTCAATATAGCTATCAGGTCGAATCGGATGGGCAAGGGGACTCCTATCCTCAGCAAATTGTCTCGTTCGAAGGATATCCACTTCTTCAATGCGTCGTACACCAGGTGAGGTAACATCTTTTGAGAAACTTTGATCACGAAAAACGGTGAGCCCTTCTTTCAAGCACAACTGAAACCAATCGCGGCAAGTAACGCGGTCACCTGTCCAGTTATGAAAATATTCATGAGCAATCACTTCGTCAATCGCTTGATAATCAGCATCGGTAGCTATCTCTGGATTAGCCAAAATATATTTTTCATTGAAAATATTTAGACCCTTGTTCTCCATAGCGCCATAATTAAAATCACGTACAGCCACGATCATAAAAATATCGAGATCATATTCTCTGCCATAATTTTCTTCATCCCAGCGCATGGCTTTTTTGATCGATGACATCGCAAAACGGCATTTTTCTTGGTTGCCCTTTTCGGAATAAATGCGAAGTGTTACTTTCCGACCCGATCGAGTAACAAAATAATCTTCCAGCCTATCTAAATCGCCGGCAACCATGGCAAAAAGATAGCAGGGTTTGGGAAAAGGATCTTGCCAAACGGCAAAGTGGCGGTCATGTTCAAGCTTTCCTTGCTCTATGAGATTGCCATTCGATAAAAGGATGGGATATTTTTGGGGGTCAGCAATGATTTTGGTTGTAAACTTAGAAAGCACGTCAGGCCGATCTAAAAAGTAAGTGATTCTTCTAAATCCCTCCGATTCACATTGCGTGCATAATAATTCATTGCTTTGATAGAGCCCCAGCAAGGCTGTGTTTTCCTGCGGTTTGATTTCCGATTGAATCTCCAATTCAAAAACGTCGGGAACATTTTTCAACGTTAAATAACGGTCATCCAACTGGTATTGCTCCTCAGTGAGCAACTGCTGATTCAGTTTGACGTGGTTAAGTTTTTGTCCTTCTCCATTTAGTACCAACGGCACAACTTTAGTCGCCGTTGAACTACGCTTAACACTAAGATGAGAAGTGACGACGGTAACATCATCATGAACATCTATGCTTAAATTGATCTTATCAATCAAATAAGCACTGGGTTGATAATCTTCTCGATACCGAGTTTGAGGTTCTTTTGTCTTTGTTGTCATTATTTGTTCTCACATTGTTTCAAAAAAATTATATCAAACTAAACCAAATATCATACTCATTGCAAGCATTTCCTGCTAGATCCAAGAAGTAAGGAATTGCTGATTTGCTAAGAAATACCTTAGGATTTGGGTAAAAATCGTATAAAATACTCACCGTAGGTTGGGTGAAGCGAAGCGCAACCCAACATATGAATTGTATATCTAACGAGGTCTTCAAATGAAATTTCCGATTGGGGTTGATGATTTTAAAAAACTTATTCAAGGCGATTATGACTATATTGACAAGACTTTGTTTATTCAAGAAATCTTAAATGATGGGAGTGAATCTTTGCTGATCATCCGTCCCCGCCGCTTTGGCAAAACACTCAATATGTCCATGTTGAAGTACTTCTTCGATATTCAAGATGCTAAAGCGAATCGAGCGTTGTTTAAAAACGCTCCAATCACCACAGCCAAAACCGAATCAGGCAAGTCCTGCATGGACTTTCAAGGAAAATTCCCTGTCATCTTTTTGACGATGAAAAGTGTTAAAGCGCCTAATTACGACCAAGCCTCCCAAGCCATTAAAAGTCTTGTGAGCGATCTTTATAAACAACATTATTATCTATTGTCGAGCGAAGCACTTTTTGACGAAGATAAAAAGCTCTTTCACGAGATGCTCAATGAAACGGCTTCGATATTACATCTTCAAAAAGCGCTTAAACAATTATCGGAATATCTCTATCGGCACCACGGCCAAAAAGTGATCATCCTATTAGACGAATACGATGCGCCGATGCACGCGAGTTATGTTGCGCGTACGCCCTACCATCACGATATGATTGATTTTATGAAAATCTTTTTAGGCGAAGCTTTTAAAGGCAATATCTACTTAGAAAAAGGCGTACTTACCGGAATTTTGCGCGTCTCTTTAATGAATTTATTCTCAGGCATGAATAATATTCCGGTACGCACAGTTCTTGTGGACAAATACGCCGATTGTTTTGGTTTTACACAAGATGAGGTAGATCTTTTGTTGGATCAAGCACGCTTAAAAGCCATTCGAGAATCGGTAAAGGAATGGTACGACGGTTATCAAATCGGGGATACAAACCTATACAATCCTTGGTCAATTATTAACTGTTTGGATAATCAAGGAACATTAAAACCTTACTGGCTCGAAACAGGGGAAGAAGGAATCTTAGGAAAAACCTTAAAAGCTTCCGATATCAACGTAAAAACTCAGTTGGAACAATTGATCCAAGGCAACTCTATTGAAACCATTGTGGATGAACGCACGATCTTTGCGGACTTAGAACGCAACGCTAACGCACTTTGGGGATTGTTACTATTCGCGGGTTACTTGAAAGTGATAGGATCGAAGCCAACCGAATTTGAAACCCTCTATCAATTAGCCATTCCCAACCAAGAAGTGATGGGTATTTATAAAATTATCACTTCCTATTGGTTCAGTGAAGTCATTGGACCCACCGCTTACGAACAACTCTTCAATAGCCTAGCGTCGGGTAGCCTGCTTCAATTTCAAGACATCCTCCAAGATTACCTCGACGAGAGTGCGAGTTATTATGATTTCAACCGTAAAACCTTAGAACAGTTTTACCACATTTTTATTTTAGGCATGCTCTTTGTTTTGCGTGATCGCTTTGATATTCGCTCCAATCAAGAAAGTGGCTATGGCCGCTATGACCTCGCCCTTATTCCCAAAAAGCCCGACCAACACGCGGTGCTTTTTGAATTCAAAGTCACGCCCAACTTAGATCAACTGGAACAAACTGCCCAAGCCGCCCTCGACCAAATCGATCAAAAACGCTACAACGCCCAATTCAAAAAAATCGGCGTCAAAAAAGCCATCCACATCGGCATCGCCTTCTCCGGCAAATCCATGCGACTGCTGCATAAACAGATCAACATCTAAAAATCAGAAAACGACTCAAACTTATCTTGTAATCTACGATTTTTTTTATTGTTAGTTATTATTCGTATGGGGCGCAGTTTTGTGTCTCATACAAGTTTATATAGTATTTCCAATTAACATTTAAACAAGAGGTTGTCATCCAGAGGGAACGCTAGCGGCCAATGAATCTCAAAGGAGAGATTCTTCGTCGGCGCGTAGCGCCTCCTCTGAATGACGGCATGGTGACAATTATTTGTCAAAATATTAATTGGAAATACTATATATAACTCATATATTTTGAACAACGATATTACGTGAGTATTAATTGAAACAATAATAAAAAAGAAAGCGGGGAATGGCAAATGCCAGGAGAGGAAGAAACAGAATCTAGCACTAAGAATGTAAAAGCGAAACTAATCAAAGAGCTTAGTAAAGCAGAGCCTAATCCTTATGAATTGGGAAAGGTCCTTAATAGCGAAGAAATTATACCTTATATCCGGCCTTCAGAAAAAAAAGATTTGTTTTCTCTCAGTGAGGATACTTTTTTCGACGATTTCACAGAAAATCACTTAAAAAAAATTCAGCTTATTATCGTAGCAGTAAACGAATATAAGGGGCGTTTTAAAATTGAGCTGATTGGTACTTATGCCGGGTTGATTTTCTGGACAACTTTTTAATTCGATTTAACTTTGTTAAAAATTAGGCTAATAATTCTCTTTAGCTTGGGATATATTAGGCTTTTAGTTTTGATCAAATCCCGATCGGGTTTGCGGTCCACGGTAATAATAAATAACTAGAATAATTAAAATAGCTATCTACATTATTTTTTGACACTATTGTTCCTCAATAAAAAATTACAATGTTTTTTTGATGTAACATTTGGTGTCTGACACCAAATGTTACATCAGGATAAATATTATGAACAAATCTCGGTTTAAGCTTGTACCTGCTGTTTATTTAATTCTAATTCAAGATCAAAAAATACTGATGTTGCAACGTTATAATACGGGATATGAAGATGGAAAATACAGCTTGGTGGCGGGACATGTCGAAAGCAAAGAAACATTTCGACAAGCAATGGTTCGAGAAGCAAAAGAAGAAGCAGGAATTATTTTACCTTTTGAACATTTAAAGGTTGTACATGTCATGCATCGTTATGAGCCCTCTGATCCTTCTTATATCGCTGAGAGAATAGATGCTTTTATCCAAACGGAACAATGGAAAGGGGAACTCAAAAATCAAGAACCTCACAAATGTAATGATTTAGGTTGGTTTCCGTTAAATGATCTACCTAGAAATACTATTCCTTATGTAGAATATGCTATCAGGAATATCCAACAAAATATTTTTTACAGTGAATGGGGGTTTTATAGTATTTCCAATTAACATTTTGATAAATAATTGTCACCAAGCTGTCATTCAGAGGCGGCGCTACGCGCCGACAAAGAATCGCTCCTTTGAGATTCCTTGGTCGCAAGCTCCCTCGGTATGACAGCGATAGCGGCGCTCCCTCTGGATGACAGGCGGAGTTATTTATGCAACAACGCCGTTTTAATTATAGGATTTCGAGTGCAATATTTTGCATAATCTCGATCGATGAAACGATAAAATAATGCTTCATCTCTTCCTTTTGGAATTCCTAGTCGTTTTGTTTGAATTATTTTGTTGGGATAATAATGAATATCTTCAAGGTAAAAATTTTCTGGATTGAGTTCTTTTTGGTCCCATTGAGGAACTTTTAAATGTAGGGACTTACACAGCAATGTTTGGCCTGCACATAATTTTTCTATAGGTCTTTCTTTGCCATTTGGATAAGGATTCAGTTTTTGCATGATGCATAACGTGCTTTGAGGGGATTGTTGATCGAAATAAGGGAAAGCGGATTTGATAAGCACGGCATTCCCTTCTCCTTGACAGCTAAAATTCAATGAATCACCACCTCGTGCATAGTACATATAAATGGTTCCGGGTGGCATGAATAATGCTTTTCTTTTTTCCGTGTAACCTAATGATGCATGACTTGCTTTATCATGAATATAATAAGCTTCTGTTTCGATAATTTTTGCAGAAAGCCAGAACGCATCAAATCGCACGCGCAAGATTTTCCCCAATAATTGCTGAGCGACCAAACAAGCATCTTGATTAAAAAAATCTTTTGATAGTATAGGACTCATATATAATTCTTATATTTTTATAGAAATAAGAAGTTTATACAATGAAAAAATATTTAATTAGTTGTTGTTTGTTAGGGATTCCTTGTCAATACAATGGACAACTTGCAGTAAGACAATTGCAACCCGAATTATTAGCACAGCTTGATTGTGTATTAATTCCCGTCTGCCCTGAGCAATTAGGGGGACTATCCACTCCTCGAAAACCTTGTGACATCCAATTTGGAGATGGTTTTGATGTCTTAGCAGGGAATGCCAGAGTCAAGAGCGAAGATGGGGAAGATTTTACTGAGCATTTTATAAAAGGGGCTCAAAATGTATTAGCAATAGCTAAAATTCTGAAGGGAGATGGTGTGATTACTCAAAAAAGGAGTCCTTCCTGTTCTTGTGCTGGAGTTTACGATGGTACTTTTACACGTCATTTAATCGACGGTTATGGTGTCACAGCCGCCTTGTTGAAACAAAATGGATTTGAATTAATTGATCTTGACGATATCTCTGCTGTTTTTGCGTGCTCATGAGCATAAGTAGAGATGCCCTTTGTCATCTCTTCCGATATTAGAAGCGTACAATATGATCAAAAAAATATTCAATCAGTTATTCCCTCATACCTGTGTTTTTTGCAAAAAAAGAACAGGCAGGCCCTTAGATTTGTGCCGAGCATGTGAACAAAAATTATCCTCATTAAATCATGCTTGCCCATATTGCGCTTTACCGATCCCTGACGATATTGAAATTTGTGCGCGTTGTTTAAAACAAAAACCACCCTTTGATCGAGTTTTTATTCCTTATGTTTATGAAGGCTCAGCAATTTCTCTGATTCGAGGGCTTAAATTTTCTTCTCGGTTACCTTATGCAGATATTCTCGGGAATTTGTTAGTCAATTTTTTCGACCATTTATCTGATGAAAATAAACCCGACTGCATTATACCTGTCCCTTTGCATGCTAAACGTCTTAAAGAACGAGGATTTAACCAAGCATTAGAAATCGCCAAACCCATCTCTCAAAAATTAAAAATCCCAATCGACACCAAAAGTTGCACACGAATTAAATATACTCTTGCTCAAGCATCATTGCCCAAAAAAGATCGTAAAAAAAATGTCCAAAAAGCTTTTGGAGTGACTCCTCAATTTCAACGAAAACACGTTATGTTGATTGATGATGTGATGACAACAGGAAATACGCTCAACGAACTCTCTCAAATTCTAAAACAAGCTGGAGTCAAAAAAGTCGATATATGTTGCTGCGCTCGAACTATATTGACGCCAATTTGAACTACCTTGATAATGAATGGATATTTCTATTTTGGTTTGACACACATATCCACTCTACACGACAAAAAAAATGAGAAGAGGAAATAAAGCTTTAAAAAACATGAGCTTATTGATATAAAGTAATATTTATTTAAAA
>JAFGHQ010000011.1 GCA_016930035.1 Gammaproteobacteria bacterium
CAGCGTGCTGCCAGTGGAAGTACTGGGCAATGCCTACGAACAGTTCCTTGGCAAGCGGATTACGCTCACCGAAGGGCATCGGGCACGAATCGAGGAAAAGCCGGAGGTGCGCAAGGCAGGCGGGGTCTATTACACGCCCCAGTACATCGTGGATTATATTGTGAAAAATACCGTGGGCAAATTGTGTGAGGGCAGGAAGCCCCGTGAGGTGGGCCAGTTACGCATTCTTGATCCTGCCTGTGGATCGGGTTCGTTTTTATTGGGTGCGTATCAGTATTTATTGGATTGGCATCTGAATTGGTATCGGGCGGAATATAAACGGACGGGGAATGTGCCGCAAATCGCATCCGTGGAAAAAATTCATTCCGGGGATGTTGTAGAGAAAATTCATGAATTTTCTCTACAACGGGGGCGGCGGCAGGGGCGCCCCCCAAAAACGAAACGGAAACCATTGGCGCAGGCGATTTTCCAGGGAATGGGCGGCGAATGGTTTCTGACGACGGCTGAGAAAAAGCGGATTTTGACCAACAATATTTACGGCGTGGATATCGACGCCAATGCCGTGGAAGTGACCAAGCTGTCGCTGCTGTTGAAAGTTTTGGAACATGAGACCAGCGAAACGCTGAACCAGCAGCTTGGCTTGTGGAAGGAACGGGCATTGCCAAATTTGGAGAGCAATATCAAATGCGGCAATTCGCTGATCGGCATGGATTTTTATGAAGGGAGGCAGACTGGATTTTTTAATGAGGAAGAGGCGTTGCGCATCAATGCGTTTGATTGGGAGCGGGAGTTTGCTGAGATTTTTGCGAATGGTGGATTTGATGCGGTAATTGGGAATCCGCCGTATATTCGGATTCAGACGATGAAAGAATGGGCGCCATTGGAAGTAGAAATTTATAAGCAACGATACACCGCAGCGAGTTCTGGCAATTATGATATTTATGTTGTTTTCGTGGAGCGTGCTTTTGGTTTTCTTAAAAAACAAGGACGAATCGGTTTAATTTTACCACATAAATTCTTTCAAGGGCAATTTGGAAAACCTATACGAAAGTTTATTACTCAGAAAAAAGCATTAGTAGAAATTATTCATTTTGGAGCAGAACAGGTTTTTCAAAATGCCACTACTTATACTTGCCTTCTATTTCTGTCTCCTTTACCAAGAGATAAATTTAAATTCATTTCTGTAAAAAAATTAAAAAGCCCAAATGAAATTTTTGAGGCAATATCCAAGTCATCATCACATGATGATTATGAAGAAGCAATATTGACACAGCCAGATTTTGGAGGGCAAGAATGGAATTTCTCTTCAGGAAAAAAAGATTTCGTTTTATCAAAGCTTCGTCACCAACCAGTCACACTTGGTGATATTACTCGAAAAATTTTTGTAGGCCTTCAAACTAGTGCTGATAGAGTTTATGTATTAAAGATTCTCGAATGGCGAAAAGATAGCATTTTATGTTATTCAAATTCTCTAGAGCAAAAAGTGGAGATTGAGCAAGGTCTTCTTAAGCCTTTTTTAATGGGAAAAGATGTTCATCGTTACAAGCCTTTAGAAGTTAAAAATGTTGTTATTTTCCCATATTTTGTTGAAGACAAGAAAGCCATTTTGATGGATCAAAATTCTATCAAAAAAAGATATCCTAAAGGTTGGAAATATTTGCTGGCAAATAAAGAAATTCTTTCTACAAGGGAAAAAGGAAAAATGAGAGGGAGTGATTTCTATGCTTATATTTACCCAAAGAATCTGGCTGAATTTGAAAGAAAAAAAATAATTACTCCAGAGATCGCATTAGGCTGTCAATTAACTTATGATGAAACTGGGACTCTCTATCATACAACAAAAGTTTATAGTTTTATTTTCAATGAAAATCAACAAGAACAACCTCTATATTTTCTCGGTATTTTGAACTCTAAATTGTTATGGTTCTTTCTTAAATCTACAGGCTATACATTAAGAGGTGGATATTTCACATTTAAAACTGAATATCTTAAACCATTTCCAATCCGTTTAATTGACTTTTCAGTTTATAAAGATAAAAAAGGTCATGACCTTATTGCAAAATTGGTTGAAAAGATGCTTTCATTAAACAAAAAATTTGTTACTGTTAAAACAGCCCATGAAAAAACTGTTCTCCAACGCCAAATCGCCGCCACCGACCGCCAGATCGACCAACTGGTGTACCAGCTTTATGGATTAACGGAGGAGGAGATCGAGATTGTGGAGCAGAACCTGTGAAATGAAAAACAGCTTTTTGCACATTTTTCAAAATTAGTTTATGGAAAAGGAGAAAAAGTTAAGCTATGAAAAAATATAAATTGCTTGAAAAAGCTTTAACCAGCTCGAGGAACATGAGATTCAATGATATGGTTTCATTAGTTGAAGCTTTTGGATTTCATCTATCTCGAGTGAAAGGGAGTCATCACATTTTTGCTCATCCAGACATTCCAGAACTGGTGAATCTTCAAGAAGTGCAGGGAGATGCCAAGCCATACCAAATTCATCAATTTTTGCAGCTTGTTGAACGATATGACCTAAAATTAGGAGACGAGTCATGAAAGATTATCA
>JAFGHQ010000012.1 GCA_016930035.1 Gammaproteobacteria bacterium
AACGAATTTTAACGAGCAAGGAAGCGAGCTCGAGAGTCTCACGGATGAGACGAATAAAAATCAAAGACTTATAGTCTTTGATTTTTTAAAAAAAACTCAGATCCCAACAGCCCCTTTATCGTAAAAAGAAGCTCTCACATCCGAAGTTTTGGATAAGAGAAAGCCCATGCAAATCAACAAGGGAAAGTTTCTTGAATTTAAAATAGGAAAAAATGAAAAAATCAGGCAAGACTGTCGAATACTACATGATTTTTAACATCGAACCCAATATAATCTTAAAAAATAGTTCGTTATATTTTAAAATATCCCAAAAAGAGGAAAAAAATGATCAAAAATACTCATCTTTTTGTAAGTACCTTAATAGCCTCGCTTTTTTTAAGTACTACGTCTTCTATTTTAGCCTGTACGGATATTTTAGTGACACCAGGGGCATCGACCGACGGTTCTATGATCCTTGCGCATACGGATGATAATGAGCTTTCTGATCAACGTATCTTGTACGTTCCCGCAGCAGATCATAAGCCAGGAAGTATGCGTGCGGTTTATCCTTATTTAGACAGTTATCCTCGATATGCGGGATCTGATAGGGGCCCTGGATACGAATTAAAAGGTTACAACGCGACCAAACCCCTTGGTTACATTAAACAAGTTCCACATACCTATGCCTATTTTGATGCTGAATATCCTATTATCAATGAACATCAATTATCTTTTGCTGAAGGCACCATGGCAGCAAAAGTCAGCATCAAACCTCAAAAGGGGAAAGCTATTTTTGATATTTCAGCGTTAATGCGCGTTGCTTTGGAACGTTGTAAAACCGCCGTATGTGCCGTCAAAACGATGGGAGATTTGGCCGTTCAATATGGTTATTATGGTGATGGGGAATCTGTTTTAATTGGTGATACGAAGCAAGCGTGGGAGTTTGAAATCACAGGAACGCCTTTGGGCACCAGCGCTATTTGGGCGGCCGAAAAAATACCGGATGGTACCGTCGCAGCTACGGCAAATCTATTTATTATTCGAGATATTAAACCTGGAAATCCCAATATTTTATATTCTAAAAATCTTTTTAGCATCACAAAAAAAGCAGGGTGGTGGAATGGAAAAATGCCTTTTGATTGGTTAAGCGTAGTCAGTCCAGGGGAATACCTACATCCATATTATAGTTTACGACGCGTTTGGCGTATTTATTCTCGCATTAAACCTTCGGGGAATTTTAGTCCCTGGGTAAAAGATGGTTTTACTCAAGCATATCCTTTTTCTATTAAACCAGATAAAAAATTAAGTGTCCGTGATGTTTTTTCATTGCTTCGAGATCATTATGAAGGGACGCCATTTGATACGCGCGTGGGGATTGCGGCCGGCGCCTTTGGTTCTCCCGAGCGCTATTATGGAGATTACGATAATCTTAAAGGAGATTTAACAAAAGGGATTGATACAAAGAAAATAGTAGGTGCCTGGGAACGTCCTATTTCTGTATATTACACAGGTTATAGTACCGTCAACCAATCGAGGGGGTGGTTACCTGATGCTATCGGCGGAATTATTTGGCTTGGACTGGATCGTTCTTATACCAATGTTTACATGCCTTTTTATGTGGGTGTGACCGATTTACCTTTATCCATACAGTTATGTGATCCTAAAGAATTCGACTTTAGATCCGCTTGGTGGGCTTTTAACTTCGTTTCCAATTGGGCGACATTACGCTATGATGCTATGGTTAAAGATATTCAAGAAGAACAGGCTAAACTCGAAAACGATATGTTTAAAAATCAGCCGATTGTTGAAAAAGAGGTACTAGCACTTTATAAAAAAGACCCCAAATTGGCACGTCAATATTTAACGCATTACTGTAAATTAAATGCTGATCAAGTTGTTCAATCGTGGTGGGCTTTGGCTAAAAAGTTGGTTAGCAAATATAACAAGGGATTGATCAACGGTAAAATGGTCGGCTATTCTAAGCAATGGCTCAATCAAGCGGGATATGCAAAGGGGCCAAAAAAATATTAATCAAAATATTAATTTTGAATGATGGAGACAAATTTATGAATGCGAAAAAAATATCTTCAAAAGAAAAAGCTAATAAAACATTGGCTTTGGTCATTTATATTTTGCAGGCAGTAGCCTTTTTCAATGGGATTACGGCAATTATCGGTGTCATCATTAATTATATTAAATTGGATGAAGTAAAAGGGACTTGGCTGGAATCCCATTTTCGTTGGCAAATTACGACGTTCTGGTTTGCATTACTTTGGACAATTATTGGTGTCATTACTTTCGTTTTTTTTATTGGAATGATTATTTTAGCGCTGAATAGTATTTGGGTGATCTATAGAATTATTAAAGGTTGGTTAAGATTAAACGAGAATCAACCCGTTTTTTAGGGGTGGGGTTTTATTGGGGGTTGATTGGGTTTTGGTGGGGAAATGGGGGAGAGTTTTAGCTGGATATCAGGGTTCCAATTTGTCATCCTGAACTTGATTCAGGATCCAGAAGAATTTGTCCAGGTGCGTCATCCTAAACTTGATTCAGGATCCAGGAGAATTCATCGGGTACGTCATCCTGAACTTGATTCAGGATCCAGGAGAATTCATCGGGTACGTCATCCTGAACTTGACTGTATCAGGCGGAAAAAATCCACCCCCGCCATTTTCTCCTTCGCTCCTTAATTTATCTCAATATTTATTGGATTTTGACAGCTTTGTGCTATTATTTTGAGAGATTGATCATTTATTTTATTATTGATTGGAGGTGAAAATTATGCCAGGCGGTCTAAAAGAAGAGGAAGAAGGTATTGAATTAGCAGAGTTAAATCCACCAGAAGAGCAAGAAAGCTTAATTCTAAAAGAGGAATTGGCAAGAAAACGGGAGAGAATAAGAAAGTTAAAAAGTGCATTGGAAAAAAGGAATGAAGAACTTATTAAGTTACAACGAAAAAGAAAGAAAAAAGTAACCCCACAAAAACCGTCAACCCCAAGAAAACTTACATCCCGAGAGCAGAATAGGTGGGAAAGCTGGGAAATTTCACAATCCCAAAAAATTAGTTTATTAGAGGCTGACCAATCACGATCACAAAAGCTTATTGGCCAAGTAAGGAAACAAAAGGAACTCTTAGAGGAACAAATCCACTCTCTAAATTTATCAGGTCCAAAACGGGAAAAATTAGAAAAAAATTTAGTAGCAAACATTGCGCTTTTAGAAAAATTATTAAATGCTCAAAAACGGCTTAGCAAAGAAATCGAAGGGCGAAATGAGGTTAGCCGGGCGATGCTAGTACAAAAAGAATCGAATGCAACTGTTGAGGATGCAAGAAAAACAGTCATAGCGCAAAGAACATCCGAGGATAAACTTAAATTAAATTTTGCAGCAAGAAGAAAAGAATTAGGACGTTTAGAAAATGCTGCAAGAGGGATGGGTATCACTATAGAAAATAGTGAATATCGACCTGAAACCCCTCCCATTGAGTCAACTTTAACGGAATCTGCTAGAAAAGTAGCTATTAATGCCGCAATGGAAAAAATTACAGCGAGTATACCAGAAACAGAAAGGCAAAATATCACTGTGACAGAAGAAGGAGAAAATATAATAGCCAAAAAGGGAGAGAAAAAATTATTTACACGGACTCCAGAGGGTACTATCGCAATAAATGATACGGATAGTTTAGAGGCTTGGACTTTAGGGGCTAAGGCAGCTGTTGCAACAATTGGGGCAGCAGGAGGTATTAGAGTAATAACTGCAGAAGAAGGGCAAGAAAAACAAGCAGTTAACGCATTAATAGCAGCATTTGAAGAAAAAGGTAGCTCAAGGGAAGAAGCGCTTCAAAAGATAAAAATTAAACGAGAGGGAGAATGGAAACTGGCCTCAGAGGTTGAAGAATACAAGAGTGAAGCAAGTACCGAAGTAACTTTTGGGACGTCAAAACCAAAACCACCACTAAGAAACGAGTAAAGTAATTTTGATGTGAGCCTCCTATGCCATTGAAAATGGAGCGCAACTAACCCAGTATTTCTTGAATAACCAGGCGGCCACTATGTCACCAAAATTTCAGACCACAGCGAAAGTCGTTACAATGCTTGAAACGGGCGTTTCGAGAGAGACGTTTTTGGAGCGACTGTTGCGAAAATCTAAGGAGTTTACTAGCTTAGTTTTGACTTGTTTGGCGGATCGTTTAAAGTTGGTGAATCTGATTCAAAATAAATACACGCCCTTAGAACGAGAACTGAGAAGAAATCAGGCGTCTCTTTATGATGATTTGGTTTTAGACCGGCCACCTGAAACTTGCCAAGCAAGTGCCCGAAAGATCGAAGAGGTCGAACATAAAATTCATCAAATCGATGTCATGGATAAAGCTCCTGTTTTAAAAAATCTCGAGAAAAATAAAGACGTTCAAGTCAAAGAAGCTCAAAAAATTGTCGATCCTGAAACGGAACAAGTTGTCAACATCGAACAAAATCAACTGGAGCAAGTCAAAGAAGAAATCGAAGGAATCTACGAAAAAATGGCCGTCAAAGAAGAAGAGGAATAAAAAAAATCTTGATAGAATTTATTCTCTAAACTTATATCCCCAAATATTTTAAATATCTTCCTAGATATAAAAAATCTGCACAAAACTTTCTCATTTAGGAAGTTTTGTGCAAGTTTTTCCTATTTAAATCTCATTTATATAGTAAAACTAGTTAACATTTGGACACAGAAAATAATAAGCCATCAAGAAATCGTCATGACAGGTCGCGATGGGAGCCTATAGCTAATAATATTATTTGAGTTTCTTCTAATAAATAAGCGAGTAAATATTGTTGTTGAAAAATTTTAAATTTATAAACTCGTACGTCTTTTAAATCGGCTTTTTTTTGTATTCCAATTTCCGGATTTTCCAAGATGGTTTTAACCGCTTTATCCAGAAGATTAATTTGATTCGCATGTAATAGCTTTTTTTGTTTGGAAAAATTTCGAGTTTGTACGACGATCATTTAGCTTTTCCTTCACCAAACATATAGTTTTCAACTCGATTGTTTTTAACTTCTTCTAAACTGATTAGAATGTTTTGAATAAAAGAATAAGGCATATCGGGATTTTCTTCCACTAATTGTCCGAGTTTTGCCCAATATTCAATTTGCCCGGCTGTAGATCGATTAAATGCATGAGCATAAATTTTAGCTCTCTGAATTAATGTATCAGATAATTTGACAGCGTAAGCCATAAAAAGTACTCCTATGAATTTATCTATAGATAGGGACTGTTAGTCCAAAAGGTTGCAAAACGCAACCTTTTAGACATGATTATTGACGTTATTTTAAAAACTTAGATTCGGAGAGCCATTTAGAATCGGGATAGTAAGCTACTAGAATGCTGCCGTCTTTAATTTCGCTAATGACTTTACGATAGACGTCTTTACTGAGAGCAGGGCATCCCCAACTTCGCCCAAGATAACCATGCAATTTAATGAAATCCTCACTCACGTACCACCCCGCATGCATCACGATACTTCGAAAATAAGCATGATCATTGAATCCACGATCTAATCCGTTAAGCCGCAAGGAATAACCATGAGCGCCGTAATAAGTATTTCCTGTCAAATATACACCAATGCTAGTAGCAAAGCTGGCTGGGTTGTTGGAGAAATGAGTAGAATATTTCGTACCACTGCCTTTTCCATTGGCAACTAAAGTGTAATCTAAAACACGATTCTTATTGAGGTCAATAACCCACAAACGTTTTTCAGTCGAAGGTAGTGAATAGTCAATAATCGTGAGCATACCCTGATGATCCAATCCCATTTTACAAGCGTGTTGATAAGCTCGCATGGCTGTGTTTAACACGGCGGGTTTTAAGTTCGGCGCTTGATTTAAGATTTTGGTTTCTTGAGCGCTCAGACAAAGCGGGTTTTTGGAAACGTATTGAGCAGGAATTAAAGACCCTGAGGATAAATGTTTTTGAACATTACTTTTGAAATGTTCCAAAAAATCTGCGGTTGACACCCCAACACAGGCGCCAAATAATACAGCACCAATTGAAAAATGACGTAATAATTTACAGTAACTTTTCATAATAATCCTATGATTTAAAATAATATTAATCAAATTTTAGTATAAAATTAGGATTTCGCAATGTAACCTTTGGTGTCAGACACCAAAAGTTACATCGCCGATCTGATGGGGGAGGCCGGTTTGGTCTTTGACGGTTTTGTAGACGGCTTGCCAGTCAATATGGACGTTTTCACTTTCTGTAAAAGCCATAATCATCTCATGAATCAAGTTTTCTTCATCGGTTTGAGTGCCGCTAAATTCAACAAAAGCAGGATGAACTTCTAAATAAAGTCGATTCTGTTTCCAACCGAGTTTATAAGGTTGATTGACAATCATAACAGGGGTTTTCAGAGGGACAATAGCATATAAATACTCAATATCTTCGGGGTACATCCGAATGCAGCCAGAAGATACACGTTTGCCAATAAGTTCGGGTTGATTGGTGCCATGTATCAGTAAAGACCAATCCGCAAGTCGCAGCGCGTATTTTCCGAGAGGATTTTCATCTCCTGCTGGCATGACATCAGGTAAAATTTTACCTTTAAGCGCACTATATTCTTTAATTGATTCTGGGACCACCCAGACGGGATCGATGAGTTTTTCCAGAACATAGGTGTTGATCAGTGGCGTGCTCCAATAGGGTTTCCCTACTGCGATAGGTTCTGTAATAACGACATTGTCATCTTCAGGATAATAATATAAACGTTTTTCAGCGATATTAATGACAATCCCTTTCCGAGGAGCAATTGGCAATATAAAAAGCGAGGGTATGGTAAGGAGGTACGATTTTTTGAATGTGGAATAGCGGGGGACTTTGGGATTGGTTTTGACAAGCGCATCGAAACCCATCTCATTTTCACGAGCAACGTCATAAAGATATTGACCAGGTTGTGCTTGAGTGATTTTTATTTGCCCAATCAGATCATCATTTGTATCAGGAAAATGATAAACCAGCGCCAAAGCAAGTGGCGAAAAAAATAGCATTAAAAAAAAGGCAGAAAGTAATTTCATCAATTATTGTTCTTTATTGTTGCTTTTTATTTTTTTCATATGTAGAGAAGTTTTTAACAAAATTTCTAAACCATTTATTTCTTTATATGGGGCTGTTGAAATCTAAACTTTTTTAAAAAATCAAATATTATAATTCTTTGATTTTACTGGATCCTGAATCAAGTTCAGGATGACACATTTTCCCCGTCATCCTGGCTGGGATGCCAGGATCCAGTTGACAGGGATGTTAAGGTTAAATATCCCTGGATCCTGAATCAAGTTCAGGATGACGAGGTCTGGATCCTGAATCAAGTTCAGGATGACAAATTGGCAGATTTCGACAGCCCCTATATCGCCATTTAACAAGATTTAGAGAAATAACAGCTTTATCTCAAAATAGTACGGTGAAATTAATCATGTTTCTTACCATTTGTCATTCTTTTTGTCATTTGCTGCATTAAGAAATGAAAAATTCAGTTGGTTTTTATGATTGGATTTGGGTTGGCATATCAGGATATTTTGATCGGATTGGCCCCATGCTCCTAAAACAATTCGTGTCATTGGGTTTTGTTTAGGGTGAGTTGAAATATGATCCATTGCCGGTTTATGCAAATGGCCATGAATAAAATAATTGACGTGGTATTTTTTCATCAATTGAGCCACTCTTGAAAAGGGAATGGTGGTAATCGGTTTACGGTAATTCGAAGCGGCATTAAGTTCATCGGCTAAAGCTTTCCGTTTTTTGAGCGGCAGAATCTTCAAAATAAGCCAGCGGATCAGTGAATTTTGAACGAAAGCGCGATATAGGCGATATTTGAGATGATTCGTCAGTAATGTGTCTCCATGCATTAATAAGACACGATTTCCATAAATATTTGCTACATAAGGATCTAGAATGAGTTTACAGCCGGTTTTTCGCAAAAAATCATTCCCGATCAAGAAATCATGATTACCACGCATGAAATAAACCACAACGCCAGCATTGGTCATAGTTTTGAGCGCATGAATCGCTGTTTCTGTGAGTTTACTTTGATAATCATCTCCAGGCCATGCTTCGAAGAAATCTCCTAAAATATATAGCGCATCAATTTGGCCGGCCATTTTTTTGATTTTTTCTGAAAAACGTAAAAAAACCTCCATCACTTGAGGCTGAGTTTCGGAAATATGTAAGTCAGACATAAAAATAGTGATCATTGGATACGTTGGAGTGTACTCTTATTCTTATATACGATGAAATTTTCTCTTTTTCCTACACATAGGACTAAAACAACAATCTCTTTTTTATCAACTTTATATACTAATCGATAACCTAATTTTAATAGTTTAATTTTGTAACAATCTTTCAAATCACCCTTTAATTTATCCTTAGGCACAATTGGATTTTCAAGTCGTTTGATAAGCTTTTTTTTAAAAATAACTTTGACGCTTGGCGTTAATTTATCCCATTCAATCTTAGCGATAGGTAAAAATTTTAATTTATAAATCATCAATGGAAACCTCGATTGCCTTATCCTCTTCTTTTAGACGTTTTCGAAGTGTGCTTTCTAATATTTGTTCATCTAAAAGTTCCAATAATTTCGCATAAAATTGGGGGGAAACTAGATAGGCTGAGGGTTTATTCCTGTTTAAAATCGCAATGGTTTCGCCACTTGCTCGTTCAATAAGAGACGTGGGATTTTTCTTTAATTCGGTAATACTTGTTGAATAATTAGCTAGAATTTGAAACATAAATAAGACCTCTTAAAAAACCTTTTAATAGCTCTTATTATAGCTTTTTTTTAAAATTTTTCAAGCTTAATACCTTAAGCAAGCTGACAGAGCGCAAAATAATCGCTAGAATGTTTTTGTAGTATTTCCAATTAACATTTAGATAAGCGGTTATCATCCAGAGGGAGCGCCACCATCGCTGTCATTCCGAGGGAACGCCAGCGACCGAGGAATCTCAAAGGCGAGATTCTTCGGCGGCGCATAGCGCCGCCTCTGAATGACGGCCTGCTGACAATTATTTGTCAAAATATTAATTGGAAATACTATATTATTGTAAGGATCATAGATCTGCGATCCTCACATTCGAACTATTCAACGTGTAAATAAATTATGTTAGAAACTCATCTCATCAAAGAACGTATTGAAGACCTTTTGATTCGTGCAAGTGAACTTCGGGGGTATCTTTGAGTACGATAAAAAACAAAAACGGCTCATCGAAGTGAAACAAGCACTTGAAAATCCCGAAATATGGAATGATCCTAAAAAAGCTCAAATCTTAAACCAAGAACGCGTTCGTCTTGAAGACGTTGTGAACGATATGGATCAACTGCAAAGTGCTCTAAAAGACATTGAAGAACTTTTAGATTTGGCAATTTTAGAAAATGATGAGGGCACGTTTGCTGCTATTGTGAAAGATCTAGACCATTATGAACAAAAAGTTGTCGATCTTGAATTCAAACGCATGTTTTCGGGTAAATTAGATGCTAATAATGCCTACCTGGATATTCAGGCAGGTTCAGGAGGCACAGAGTCACAAGATTGGGCGGAAATGCTGTTGCGCATGTATCTTCGTTTTGGAGAACGCCGAGGACTGAAAACAGAACTTATTGAGGTCTCGGCAGGGGAAGTTGCTGGTATTAAAAGTGCTACGATCAAATTTACCGGGGATTATGCTTATGGATTGCTTCGCACGGAAACAGGCGTGCATCGCCTCGTGCGTAAATCGCCTTTTAGCGCCACAGGCAAGCGCCATACTTCGTTTGCAGCCGTTTTTGTCTATCCCGAAGTCGATGAATCGATCGAGATTGAGATTAATCCCGCTGATCTTCGCATTGATACGTATCGTGCGGGCGGAGCTGGAGGGCAACATGTCAATCGAACCGATTCTGCCGTACGCATCACCCATCTCCCCACCAATACGGTAGTACAATGTCAAAGTGAGCGCTCGCAGCACCAAAATAAGGCGCAAGCGATGAAACAGCTTCGTGCCAAGCTTTACGAACGCGAACTCAAAAAACGACAAACTGAACAAGCAGCACAGGAAGCCGCAAAAGCAGATATTGGTTGGGGCAATCAAATTCGATCTTACGTGCTCGATGAATCGCGCATCAAAGATTTACGAACTAACGTTGAAACACACAATACCAAAGACGTTTTAGATGGGAACTTGGACAAATTTATTGAAGCAAGCTTGAAAATGATAAAGAATTAGGCTCTAGACCAGCATCTCAAACTCAGAGATACTGCGAGGCTATGAAATACAATCGATTAAGCAAATATAAGATCAAAAAAATAAT
>JAFGHQ010000013.1 GCA_016930035.1 Gammaproteobacteria bacterium
ACAGGATCAGATGCGAACCATGAACAAAAAAACGGATCCGATGTCCGTTCGTGTTGACCCTCTTTAAATTTTTTGACGTGTAGAGTGTTAATTTCCAATTTTCAATTGACATTATGACTGCTTCCATGCATATTTATGCATTCATATTTGTGGTTAATTTATTCGGAGATTCACATTGTGGCTAAAGAAAAGAAAAAACGTAGAATTGGCGAGCGCACTCCTCAAGCCGTAAAACGTGCACGCCAATCTGAAAAAAGAAGAAAACTGAATGCAAGTCAACGTTCTATGCTACGAACCTACATCAAAAAAGTTGTTCAAGCAATAGAGGCTAAAACAGTTGATGCCGCAAAAGAAGCATTTAAAGTAGCACAGCCTTTTATTGACCAAGCAGCCAGAAAGAATTTAATTCATAAAAATAAAGCCGCACGCATTAAAAGCCGGCTACACACCAAAATCAAAGCGTTGGATTTGGCATCTGCATAAAATGCTTGTCGCGTAAGCGACTCCACCATTGTAAGGACAGGTCGCGACCTGTCCTTACATGCATATATGCCTGTTATGATTTATGCAACAACACCATTAAAAATTATTATTCTATTTCGCTCTCTTTATATATTCCCCTATTCCTTTGTCATAAGCCTCTTTAAAAGCGGGGTACATTTTGGGAGAACAAATTTCTGGATAAGGCTTGCCCGCTTTCCCTAAATTTGCAGCATCTGCATTTTTTCCACAATATTGCCGCACTCCAGACTCCCAACCCGCTCTAAATTCATTATCAAGATAACTCGGACAAATATTTGGATAAGGCTTCCCAGTTGATCCTATTTGCCATCCTCTCTCAACCGTACAATACTGTTTCAATCCCCGTGTCTGTCCACTGTGATATTGACTATCATCAAAATGAAATCCATATTGAGTACAAATTTTAAATCGATTATCTGCCTGGTCAAGACGATGCCCGGTTCTGCCATTTACTAAACCCATCATATATGTCGGATGACAAAAATCATGCATGCCTTTGTTCCAACCAGCATTGTAAGCAGCTTGATTCACAGTAACACGGCACCCATGCTCATCGACATAGTTTTCAAGATTACGTTTTTCCTTCCCTGCTTGCCCATCATTAAATCCCATTTGATAAAAATCAACTTGCATACATTCTTCTTCCGACCACTCAGTTGAACCTGTCGGGTGAAAATATTGGCGAAAAGCACTACAATTTGTCAAAAGTATCGAAAAAACAAAGAGTAACAATGATGTTTTAATGTATTTTTTCATGTTATATTAATCTCCCATTGATGCGATAAATCATGTCTCTTGTAAAGGGTGCAAATCTGTTAGTACGGGGCAGGACCGCGACCCCTACGAGTAATTTTATCGCGAAGTGGTTTCTCCATTATAAGAACAGATCGCGACCTATTCCTACAGTTGCTCAGCAATTTTATAAATCAATTCTTGAACGCCTATTTTTTTCAAAGCGGAAATAGCAAAAACAGGAGCTTTCCATTTCAAACGTTTTACGATGTCCTGACAAAGCTTTGAGCGATCTTTCTCTGGAATCATATCAATTTTATTGAGCACAAGCCAACGAGGCTTTTTAAGCAACGCTGGGCTAAATTTTTTTAACTCTTGCATGATTACTTTAACAGACACCACCGGATCCGATTCATCTAAAGGCGCCACATCCACTAAATGCAATAATAATTTGGTTCGAGCGATGTGTTTTAAAAATTGAATTCCAAGCCCTGCCCCCTCAGCCGCTCCTTCAATAAGACCAGGAATATCCGCGATCACAAATCCTTTTTCATGATCCAATTTAACTACACCTAAATTAGGCTGAAGTGTGGTAAAAGGATAATCGGCAACCTTAGGACGCGCAGCTGAAACCGATCGAATAAAAGTGGATTTGCCTGCATTAGGTAACCCAACCAAACCAACATCCGCTAAAAGCTTTAATTCTAGTCGCAAATGGCGCTCTTCCCCTGGAGTGCCAAGAGTTGTTTTTCGGGGAGCTCGATTCGTGCTGGTTTTAAAGCGCGCATTACCTAATCCATGAAAACCACCCTGAGCAACTTTTATAGCTTGGTCATGTTCTATAATGTCTCCCAATAACTCATTTGTGTCCTCATCATAAATCAGTGTCCCCAAAGGCACAGTGATACAAATATCGTCTCCGCTTTTTCCTGTAGAATTTTTGCCTGACCCGGTTTGCCCATTTTTTGCACGAAATAAATGTTCAAAACGAAATTTTAGCAACGTGTTTAAGTTGCGGTCTCCTTTCAAAAAAACGCTTCCACCGTCACCTCCATCACCGCCATCTGGTCCACCAAATGGCCGATATTTTTCACGCAAAAAACTCAGGCAGCCGCTGCCACCTTTTCCTGCTTTGACCGTAATTTTTGCTTCATCAATAAATTTCACAAATTAATTCCTATTAATGCCCGCATAATGAGTTTTGGCTTTATGAATATAAATAATTCTATTGGTTTCATCTATGGAATATACAATGCGATTTTGATAAGACAATCTCAAAGAATAAAAACCTCTTAAATCCCCTACAAGTTTTTTGGCGGAATAAGGGTCTGAAACAATGACATTTTTAATGATTTGCTTAAGTTTACTCTTTAAACGAGGCGTTAATTTTTGAATATCCTTAACTGCTTCCTTAGTAAATCTAATTTCGTAAATGCCCATTAAATCTGATTCCTCAATTAACTTCCAAGAATTTCTTCCATTGAAAAAGTTTCTCCTTTTTCCACTTGTTTTAATGAACGTTCCAAACTCTTTTTTAACTCTGGTGACGAAAGCAGTTCTAAAGTTTCGATCAAGTTTTCATAAAAATCTTCTGACATTAACACAGCAGTTCCCATTTTATGCTGGATATGAAAAACCTTATCTTGTTCAGTCACGCTTTTTACCAGCGTGAAAAAATCGCGACGAGCGTTAGTAGCAGTTAGAGATAACATATAATCACCTTTGAATAAATTTCTTACTTATGTACGTTAACACGTACATTGTATATTAAAAAACCCCGCATCGCGAGGCCTTTTAAGATTTATTGAAAATAATTTGATAATTAACAAAAAGGAATATCGATTATTCGCTTTCAATGACATTAACATGGTGGCGATTCAATTCACCGCCCCGATAAAAATGAACATGGCCATCTTTCAGAGCATACAAGGTATAATCTTTACCCATACCCACATTTTTACCGGGATGGTAAGTAGTACCTCGTTGACGAACGATAATATTACCCGCTTTCACAAATTCTCCACCAAAATGTTTTAAGCCTAAACGTTTTCCTATCGAATCACGACCGTTTTTACTTTTACCTGCTGCTTTTTTGTGAGCCATAATGAATTACCTCTTTTTTTCTGCTACTTTCGCCACTTTTTTGGCTGTTACTTTTTTCTCGGTCACTGCTTTTTTAGCAGTTTCTTTTGCACTACTTTTTTGGGGAGCTTTTTTCTTATCTTTCTCCTTTTCTTTTGCTGCTACCTTAACTGTACTTTCTTTCGGAGCACTTTTTTCTGGGGCACTTTCTTTTTTAGTACTGCCAGGAATTTTTTTAATTTCAACTTCCGTATAATACTGCCGATGACCAGCATGTTTCATGTGATGCTTTCGTCGTCTAAATTTAATGATGCGTATCTTTTTATGTCTTCCATGTTTGATCACTTCTGCTCCAACCAAAGCATCTTTAATGTAAGGAGTGCCAATGCTAACTTTCTCGCCATCGACAATCATCAATACTTTATCAAAATCAACTTTTTTGCCCTCATCCGCATTGAGCATCGCTATTTTAATACGGTCACCTTCCTTAACTTTATATTGTTTTCCGCCTGTTAAAATCACAGCATACATAATAAATAAACTCCAGTTATGACTTGTCAAAATGGGATCGGGATATTATACGAGAACTTTACCTAGTGCAAGAATTGAAATAGTAAGCGCTTTAAAATATTATCTACTTTCCTATTTTCAACTCACAAGGAACAATTTATGAATGAAATAAAATCAACCGGCTGCTGTGAGCCTTTTGATCCCAAGCCATGGGATAATAAAACAATCACTTTTAAAAACAAACTTTTCATCAAAGATCATGTCATTTCCTTCTTACATATTCCTCTAAATATGAAAAGCAAAATCACTCGTAACATGAAACTTATTATAGACGCTAAAGCCCTGCCAAAAGAATTTTTAATGTTGTGTGATGAAAGTTTATGGGGTTCTGACATTTATATTCATGTGACAAAAGATGTTCCTGGCGCCAACATGACTAAAATTTCTGGCACTTTTTTGACTAAAGTTTTTGAGGGGCCTTACTGTAAAATGGGTCAATGGATGAAAGAAATGGCTCGGTACGTTAGTGAAAAAGGCAAAAAATTTAAAAAGATTTATGCTTACTATACGACTTGCCCGAAGTGCGCCAAAGCTTATGGAAAAAATTACGTCGTTCTATTCGCGGAAATTTGAGCCACCACCACACGAGCATGGCCCGAAAGATCTCTATAAATCAATGGGTTTTGAAAACCTTTTAACAACATTTCTTGTTTAACTGCTTTAGCTTGGTCATAACCTATTTCAAAAAATAAGGCGCCATGTGGTTTCAAATAGTGGCGAGATTGTGCAATGATCATGTTATAAGCCTGTAAACCATCTATTCCGCTTAAGAGCGCAAGACGTGGTTCAAATGCAACATCACCTTGAGACAAATGAGGATCGCCTTCACGAATGTAGGGCGGATTGCTAACAATAATATCAAACGGGATGTTCGGCAAAGCCTCGCACCAATTACCTAAGCAAAATTGCACTGGCAACTGATACTGTTTAGCATTTTTTCGAGCAACATCAAGGGCTTTATTAGATATATCTGTAGCATAAATCTGCCAGTGAGGTCGTTCACTCGCAATGGCCAAGGCAATAGCTCCAGATCCTGTTCCCAAATCCGCAAGCACAATATTTTTATCGGCAGGACAATGTTCTAAAATTTTTTCAACAAGCAATTCTGTTTCCGGTCGCGGAATTAACACATCTTTCGTTATCCATAAATCAAGTGACCAAAATTCCTTATGCTCTGTAATATAAGCAATGGGCTCACCTTGTTGGCGGCGTTTTAAAAATAATTGATAAATTTCTAATTGTTGAGCCGTTATCAGCTGTTCAGGGTGAGCATACCAATAAGAACGATCACATCCCAAAATGTGGCCCAAGATTACTTCCGCATCTAATTGAGGCGTTGATGAATTGCTCAAAGCAATGACTGCATTTTCAAGTGTTTGTTGAATATTATTCACTTTGTACCCGTTAAAAAATAAAAGAAACTACCGGAATTTAAGAGATATCCTTAACACTCAAAGCATAGCATAAAATCGAGAATTCACCTGACCAATACAGTAAATAGGGGATCAGGAACACCTGTTTCTGACAGCTCTCTCATTTGTTGGCTGAATTACTTTTCTTGAATCAGCAATTTCGATCTCCCCTGCAACAAATGGATGAAAAAAACCATGACGCGCATCAGAGCAAACCCTCCATCTTTTTCCATCTTCAATTATATTTTCTGCCTTTTGAACAACAGATCCAGGGTCCCCAGAAAAAAGTTGCTCTACCATCTGGTCATTTAAAGGTTTCTTGAATATCCCGCCTTTTCTTATAATCCCATTATTAACTAATAAGCTTACTGCTTGAATAGTCCTTTTTTGATTTAATTTCGGATTCTTTATATGCTCGGTAATAAGGCGTATTGAAAAACCAATATCACGAATATTTAATTCTATACACAATTTGATAATTTTTTTAACAGACCCCGAATGTTGCTTAAAATTATAATCATTTAAGCCCTGTAATGAGCTATCATTTTTTTTTAAAAGATGGGAACAACTGCAACAAATCAATCCAACTCTGAATTGGGCTTTCTATACCCAAAAATCCAGGTTGTTTCGCAAAGTATCTAATAGCTTTTAATCTTTTTTCTCCTTTAGGAAAAGCAAAAAATAATTGTTCTAAATCATCTCCTGTCTGAATTATTCCTTCCTTGCCAAAAAGTATTAAGCCTTGTTCTGCTAACACTTTCAAAAAACCTAGTCGTGCTTCTTTCGGAAAAGTATAAAGTAATCGAAATAAACTAGATACATCGCAAATCAATCCTTCTTTGCCCAAAAATCCAGGTTGACATATAAAGTATTTAATAGCTTCTCGTCTTTTTTCTCCTGTGGGGAAAGCAGCAATTAAGTGAAATAAATCAGATTTTCGAAAAGCAAAAAAATTTTCAAACCCACGTCGAAGCACTTTGTCTTCAAACACATATCGAATCACTCCTCTTTTGCCAAAAAATCCAGGTTGACGCGCAAAGTATTTAATTGCCTCTTGTCTTTTTTCTCCTGGAGAAAAAACAGAAAGTAATTCCCCTAAATCATGTCCTGTCTGAATCAATCCTTCTTTGCCCAAAAATCCAGGTTGACGCGCAAAATATTCAACAACCTCTTGTCTTTTTTCTCCTGGAGGAAAAGCAAAAAGTAATTCCCCTAAATCATGTCCTGTCCGAATCACTCCTTCTTTGCCTAAAAATCCAGGTTGACGCGCAAAATATTCAACAACCTCTTGTCTTTTTTCTGCTTTAGGAAAAACAGCAAATAAATTCTTTAAATCATATACATTTCGAATCACTCTACCTTTGCCAAAAAAGCCACTTTGTCTGGCAAAAGACAATAAGTGTTCTTTTCTTTTTTCTTCATCATGAATAAATTTCAGTCCATTAATGATTATTTCAAATACTGCATCTTGCGAGCTTTCTGCCATTATCTGATTTATGAAATTTTCTCGAGCCATGAGTGTTAATATTTCATCTTGAAAATCACGATCTAACCTAAAAAGTAATTCAAAAATTCTATTATCCCTATTTACAATTCCAATTCTTCTCAAAACTCGAGCGTATATATCTTCCCCTAAGATTGGAGCTAAATATTTTAAATATTCATAGCTTACATCAGCCAAATGATCTTCGGTCATTTTAGATTCACAGCGGTTTACTACTAATTGTGGTACCGACCGTGATAAAGCTAACTCACTGGAACTTTGCTCACTTGTTCTTCTAAAAAATTCGATGGCGGCTAATAATATTGTTCCAAAATCTTCTGGCCATTCTTGTCTTGGCACGATTAATCCATATAAAATGATGGCAATAAATTCGCTTGATGCTAAATAAAATTCTGCTTCTGTTCTTTGTTGAAGCAATGTCATGGCTTGTTCTACTAATCGCCGTATATGTGGAATCTCTCGCAGCACTTGATCAATCATTCTAGAGAAGTGTCCTTCATCAAGGTCAAACATCGCTGCAAATATATTCACAGCGGGCAAAGGAAAGTCTTCTAAAAAATTGCTTAAATCTTCAGGTATGGTTTCCGGTAATTCACTTCCATTTATGCGCTCTAAATAAGTTCCTAACAAATTTAAAAATTCCCCCCGAGCATCATATAATGGTTGTTCTTGTCTTAATGCATCATAGCGATAGAGCAATTTTATTAAATCCTCCCGCCAACTATTCCATTCGGCTCTTTGTGCTTCAGGAAATTGATTGATTCGTTCTGATACGCTTTCAAAGTAATGGGAAATATCCCCATAAATTTTTTGTCTCCTCGCTATAAAATGTTCTAGTCGATAAGTAAAAGGGATCGGTAAAGCGCTCAAGCCATCATTTGTTAAATATCCTGCTAGAGCTTGGTCCGTTATTTCTTTAACGGTGAAAAGTCTTCGAATACTTTGCGATAAATCATCTCTAACGGCTTTCGAAAATACCGTGTTCAACATCTCTCCAAATGTCTCATTCTCTTCCTCCCCCCAATTCTGAAACAATTGCATTCGCTGCTCGCTAGAGAAACTTCCCAACCCTTTTTCTAATTGTTCATTGAGCTTGCTTAAGATATGCCCCGGAATGTTTTGAATGATCCCTTCCGCCATGCGATCAACTCTTATCATCGCTTGTATGAGACCATTGGATACTCCTGTGGCGCAAACCGGTCCTAATTGTTTAATTTCGGCAAGTAAATTATTCAAAATAGTACGGGCTATCTTTGGATTAACATCTCTGACTTCTTGGCCTAAAAATTGAGCTATTGGCCCTGCTGAAATATGCATTTCTAGCAATGGTTCTGGGTTTTCTTGTTCTAAGCGTCTTGATAAATCCAGTGCTCGAGCAACTAATAAACGAAATAAAAGCCCTACCACAATGGCAACATCGTCTTCTCTTTCCTTTATGTTATAAGCAAAGGCCGTACGCTCATCTTCGCGAACATGACGTGTTCTGTCTAAATAAGATTCTGGTTCTTTTATATTAACCACGCTTAAAATACGGGGAAATCTCTCATCAAATTCTCTAATTCCTGGTGCCTTTCCATACTGATCCCATAAAGATTGCACATAATTTCTTGTCGTTTTAACCACTGCTAAATTATGAGTACTTTGTGGGGCTAAGATGTTGCTAAGGTAAGTTTGTTCTAAATCAGAGACAAACATAATGCTTTCCCCTTTCTATAAAATCATCAAAGTGTTTTAAAAAAATTCAAATGAAAAATCAGTATAAACTAAAAATTCCAAAAAACCTCAAATAAATGTGGAAAAGCACTCTACACGTCAAAAAATTTAAAGAGGGTCAACACGAACGGACATCGGATCCGTTTTTTTGTTCATGGTTCGCATCTGAT
>JAFGHQ010000001.1 GCA_016930035.1 Gammaproteobacteria bacterium
CAACCGCAACCAACACACCAAACCAACCCAAATAAAAAATTCGTTCCCGACGAATCCTCCTGGATCCTGAATCAAGTTCAGGATGACAAATGGGCACCCTAATATCCAGCCAAATCTATACCCCATTCCCCCACCAAAATCACCTTTTCTGATATCCCAGCCCCCACCAACACCAACCCAAATCCTTTATTACAAACAAAAACCCCACCATCCGACGATATTAGATTTCTATAAACAAATGCGGCTACGTTTACACCAGATATCCTCATTACCCAATTGATTCTATATTCAAAATTTGTTACATTGTACTCTAGTTTGCTCATCACAAAAAAGCAAACATAAAAACAGAATTTTATGCTCGAAAGACGCCATGTAACTATATTGAAAAAGCGTCTTTCTTTTTTAATACAAATTTTAATACAAACGTGCGCACCCAGCGTCCTTAAAACTTAATCCTCCCATTTAAAACTTTGGAGGAAAACATGCTTCAAATGACCAGAAGCGAAATTATGCTAATCACCTTGCTTATAAGCAGGGACATATCCGATAAGTTAGGACATGATACGCAGATGTTAATAAAAAAGTTTATGGTACTTAATCATATATTTTATATATAACAAATTTTTTTAATACAATGAGTTATACAACTTATTTCATGCAATACACGAATAAAGATAACTTTGGTTCAACTAAAGTTAAACCCGTATACTAACATCTGATTGTTGAGAGGGTGCGCCTCATTAAACTAGGGGTGCACAAATGAACGATACAATTAAAAAAATACTCATTAATAAAGCTTACGGCCAATTACGTGTCGCAAAGATCGAAGATAATAAATTATACGATCTCGAAATCGAATCCATTTTAAGAAAACAAAAAATAGGCAATATCTGGAATGCCGAAGTCACCAGTTTAGCGCCAAGTTTAGAAGCTGCTTTTGTAAATTTTGGTGCAGAACGCAACGGATTCTTACCGCTCCGCGAAATTGCTCCTGAATATTTTCCCAAAAACAAAGATCCCAAAAACCTAACTATTAAAGATGTTTTATTCGAAGGACAAAAAATACTCATTCAAATCAGTAAAGAAGAACGAGGCACAAAAGGCGCTGCCTTATCTACTTATATTACGCTCGCTGGCTGTTATCTTGTGCTCATGCCTAATAACCCTAAAGCAGGCGGTATTTCTCGAAGAATCGAAGGAGAAGAAAGAAATACCTTAAGAGAAGTATTTGATCAATTAAAAATTCCTCGTGAGATGGGCGTGATCATCCGCACAGCAGGAATTGGTAAAACTCTAGAAGAACTCCAATGGGATTTAGATATTCTCATCAATTTGTGGGAATCGATTAAAGAAGCCAGCCACTCACATGGAGCACCTTACTTAATTCATCAGGAAAGCGATATTGCCATTCGCGCCATACGCGACCATTTACGTGAAGACATTAGCGAAATCTTAATCGACGACAAAGAAATTTTTGATGAAGTGTATGCCTACGTAGAAAAAGTTCGACCAGATTATATTGACCGCATTAAATATTATGATGAGCCTATCTCTTTGTTCAGCAAATTTAAAATTGAAAAACAAATCGAATCTGTTTTCAATCGAACAGTCCGATTACCTTCCGGTGGCGAAATTGTAATTGACCGAGCAGAAGCTTTAACCGCCATTGACGTAAACTCCTCTCGCGCAACAAAGGGCATTGATATTGAACAAACTGCTCTTGAAACTAATTTAGAAGCAGCAGCTGAGATCGCAAGACAAATTCGCATTCGAGATCTTGGCGGTTTATTTGTAATTGATTTTATTGATATGGAAGTTGAGGCCAATCGCCGAAAAGTGGAAGATAAAATGTACAATGAAACTCGGAGTGATCGCGCTCGAGTTCAATTCACGCATCTTTCTCGTTTTGGACTTATGGAAATGTCACGACAACGTCTACGCCAACCATTAAATGAAGCCGCCCAAATTGTTTGCCCCCGTTGTCATGGCCAAGGCACGATTCGCAATATTGTCGCCCAAGCGCTTTCCATCATCCATTTAATCGAAGAAAATGCGATGAAGGAAAATCTCAAACAAATTCGTGTTCAAGCTCCATCGGACACTGCTGCGTTCCTGCTCAACGAACAACGTCAGATTATTGAGCACATCGAACAACAAAACCACATTTCCATATTAATTATTCCAAATCCTTATTTGGAAAACCCCGAATATGAAATAGAATGCGTGACTTCTGGGGAAGTTTCCAATTCTTTAAGCTATGAATTAACAACCAGACCATCAGTAACTTACGAAGTACCTAAAGAAGAAGTCGCTGAAATAAAAAAACCTGCCGTAAAAAGCATGTTACCTTATAGGACAGCACCTACCCGCAGAGGAATCGCCTTCAAAAAATGGATTTCAAACCTATTGACCCCAATTTCAAAACTATTTAAAGAATCAAAAAAACCAACAGAAAAACCTTATAAAAAGAGCAAACCCTACAGTAAGAGAAGACCCTATCATGCAGCACCACAGAAAAGTGAGCGAAGACCCGGGCCATCAAGGTCAAACTATAATCGCTCACGACGCACTCGTGAAAAAACTCCTTCTCCAAGAGAACGAAGACAGTGGCCATCAAAACCTATTAGTCAAGAACCCCGACCTCTTAAACCTGTCACAGAACCTACAAAAGCACCTCAAAGAAGTTATCATGAAGCATTTATAAAAAAACCAGAAGCAATTGAAAAACCAAAAGCAGAGCCAATAAAACAGCCTATGGTTCAACCTGCTGTGACTCAACCTATCAAAGGTGAAATGCCCCATAAAATAGAAAAAAAAGAACCCGCGATAAATACCGGGGATTTTGTACAAATTGAGACTAAAGCGACTAAGCAATCCATACAAGCCTTATCTGAAGCCTCACAAGAACGCGGACGCCCGCGCAAAGAAAAACCGATTACTGCTGCTCAAGTATCGAAAGATGAAGAACTCGAGAAGATAGAAACGAAAACATGATTCAGCGATTCCCGAGCTAAATTTCATTTAGCTCCGAAATCGCTTCCCCTTTATGGACGCTGCGCGCGAAATGAATTCGCGCTTCGCGGTTAAGGGGGAGAATCGCTGTTCTCCCCCTTAA
>JAFGHQ010000014.1 GCA_016930035.1 Gammaproteobacteria bacterium
AAAATCAAAGACTATAAGTCTTTGATTTTTATTCGTCTCATCCGTGAGACTCTCGAGCTCGCTTCCTTGCTCGTTAAAATTCGTTCCAGACGAATTTTTGATGAAAACCATCCAAGGTTTTCACCCTTCGGGCGTACTTTGTACGCCAAAATTCGTTCCAGACGAATTTTTCTGGATCCTGAATCAAGTTCAGGATGACAATTTGGCAGATCCCAACAGCCCCTTTATGGACGCTGCGCGCGAAATGAATTCGCGCTTCGTGGTTAAGGGGGAGAATCGCGGTTCTCCCCCTTAACAATCCCCCATCGCGGCGATATGCGTACATAACTTATTGTTTTTATAACTTAATTATCCCGGAAATTACTGGTGTTCGAGTAAAAATCAAGAATTAATTTTGATGAAAGGGAGTTCTTTTGGGTTGGTTTCTGGGTTTATTTGTGGATGGTTGATTTGGTTCTAGAGGGTTTTTAAGCGCATTAAAACTAGCGGGGCCGCTGTTAACCCCTTTTCTTTTACCAAATCCCGAAATAGGGGGATTCTGAGTTTTTGTTTCTTCTTGTATAATACCTTCTTTTAGTTCGGGGAAATTGCATTCAATTTTATCCATAACGTTGAGTATCATTTCTAAGCCAAAATTTTTAATCATCGAGGGTAATTGTGGCCAATTAATTTTGCCCTCTGGGGTAAGCAATCCCGTAGCTATCAATAGCTCTAATTTATTTGATTCCTTGGTGGTGGTTGTCATTTCTTTCCCCTAATTTAATAATAATTTGTAGTAGTTTTCAATTTAACAGGATCCTGAATCAAGTTCAGGATGACTAACGGGCAGATTGCAACAGCCCTTCTATAGTATTTCCGATTAATATTTTGACAAATAATTGTCACCATGCGGTCATTCAGAGGCGGCGCTACGCGCCCTTTGAGATTCCTCGGTCGCTAGCGCTCCCTCGGAATGACAGTGATGGCAGCGCTCCCTCTGGATGACGCCCTCTTGTCTGAATGTTAATTGAAAATACTATAAAATGTGATAAACACGTATTAAAAATTTACTGAGTAGGGATATTTTTTCAGCAAATCTTGACCAAAAGTATAGCTTAAAATTAGAAAAAAGCTTAAATTTTCTTTAGCTTTTTTCTCTTTGATCACTAAGGTTTGGTATAAACTCAATATATTCCTGCAAAAACCAAAATACTGCGCGCAATGCCATTGCTTCTCCACCTTTTGGCCTACCTGGGCGCGATGTTATGTTCATGGCCATCACATCAAAATGTAACCAAGGTACTTCTTTGGATACAAATTCTTGTAAAAACAAAGCGGCCAGAATGGCGCCGCCATAAGGCTGATCGGTAGTGCAATTGGTCATATCAGCGACAGGACTTTCCAAAAAATCATGGTAAGGCTGGTAGAGCGGTAAAGGCCAGATAGGGTCTTGAATGGTTTTTGCCAGTTGGATAAGTTGCGTCACTTTTTTTTCATCAGGACTAAATAGCGCAGCAATATCTGTGCCCAGAGCTATTCTTGCAGCAGAGGTTAATGTAGCAAAATCAATCAGTAAATCAGGGTTTTCGTTGCTCGCTTCGAAAAGCGCATCGGCAAGAATCAATCGCCCTTCAGCGTCAGTGTTAGTGACTTCAACTGTTTTTCCGCTCCGCATCATAATCACATCACCAGGCCGATAAGCGTTCCCCGAAATCGAATTTTCAACAGCTGGAATTAAAAGACGTAATCGAACAGGCAGATTAGCGCGCATGATCATTTGGGCTAAAGCAATAGCATGCGCTGCCCCTCCCATATCCTTTTTCATCGTACTCATGCCACTCATAGTTTTAATATTAAGGCCGCCTGTATCAAAACAAACCCCTTTACCCACCAAAGTTATTTTAGGATTTTTTTGATCTCCCCATCGCAGATCAATAAGCCTGGGTTCGTTGTGGCTTGCTCGGCCTACCATGTAAATTCCGCGAAAATTTTTTTTAAATAAATCTTCGCCGATAATTTGAGAAACTAGGGCTTGATATGTTTGGCCTAATTCTTCAACTGTTTCGGCTAAATTAGCGGGCAGCATATCATCGGTTGGTGTATTGATAAGGTCTCGCACTACATAAATTCCGGTGATTATATTTTCGACCAGTTCAAGATCACAGGTATCTGGAACGACGAGTTGAGCAGGTTTTCTCGGGCAAGGCTTATATCGACAAAATTGATAAGACCCCAATCCCCAAGCAATTAGGACTTGTTCAAGATGTTTTTTTTCAAAGGTATGATCCAGATAATAAGTGTGAGCAATGGGAAGATTTAGCGGCAGAAAAGCAAACGCCCAAATGTCATGAATATCTTGAACGCCCACCAAAATTCGAATCAAATCTCCTTTTTCGTTAGTGATTAAACGATATTCATTGGGTTTTGCTGAAAATCCCGTTTGTTCACAATAGTTTTTAATGTAGGGATTTTGTTTGGCTAAGAAATGATCTAACGTGTCTTCCGTGACGGGCGTGATGGGAATAGGTTGTTCCGTTTTTATTTGGCAAAAGCATTCAAGCATAAGATTTTTAAGGTTTATGGGGCTGTTAAAATCTGCCCATTCGTCATCCTGAACTTGATTCAGGATCCATAAAATCAAAGACTTAAAGTCTTTGATTTTTTTAAACAAGATTAGATTTTAACAACTCCTTTGTTATTGTAAGGGACGCAGATCTGCGCCCCCTACGATTTTTAAATCAATGACACTCGATAAAAACGAGCGAAGCGAAGTTTTTATCGCAAGAGGAATTGATCCTGGATAAGACGAAGCCTTATCCAGGATCCCGTGAGTTTTATTCCCCGCCACTTGTGGCATAATAAAAGCTAACTTTACCGAAAAGATGCCCCGCGACTTATCCCTATGGATTATATTTTAAATTCATTTCAACAGTGCATCTGCGGCAGGTACGTATTTTAATCCCAAGTCTATAGCAACAGCTTCACACGTTACTTTGCCTTGGTGGATATTCAACCCATTGAGCAAATGAGGGTCTTTTAGACATGCATTAGCTGTTCCATGGTTGGCTAATTCAATCACAAAGGGTAATGTGGCGTTGTTGAGCGCAAATGCAGAGGTTCTAGGAACAGCTCCCGGCATATTCGTGACGCAATAATGCACAACCCCATCGACGATATAGGTTGGATTTTGATGAGTAGTGGGGTAACTGGTTTCGCAGCATCCGCCTTGGTCAATAGAAACATCCACAATGGCAGCTCCTTCAGGCATATTTCGCACCATTTCTTCTGTAACTAATTTGGGGGCGGCACCTCCCGCAACTAGGACAGCGCCAATAACGAGATCTGCATCAAGTACAGATCGTTCAATAGCATCTGTCGTAGCATAACGCGTATGAATTTTCGATCCGAATACCAAATCCAATTCGCGAAGACGATTAACAGATTTATCGATCACCGTGACACGAGCGCCAAGCCCGAGCGCCATACGCATGGCATTTGCTCCTACGACACCACCGCCCAGTACCACGACATGAGCACTTGCCACGCCTGGGACTCCACCTAATAAAACACCACGACCTCCTTGGGCTTTTTCAAGACAGTGGGCACCTGCTTGAATAGACATGCGCCCGGCTACCTCACTCATGGGGGCGAGCAAGGGTAATCCACCCCGACTGTCTGTAACCGTTTCATAAGCAATAGCAGTGCAACCAGATTCCATCAAAGCTTTTGTTTGTTCGGGATCTGGTGCTAAATGCAGATAAGTAAATATTGTTTGCCCTTCTTTGAGCATTTTACATTCATTAGGTTGGGGTTCTTTGACTTTGACAATCAAATTGGCTTTAGCAAAAACTTCTTCAGCCGTTTCGACAATTTTTGCACCAACCTCACGGTAAGCTTTGTCATGCGCGCCAATACCTAGCCCTGCATTTTTTTGTACGATGACTTCATGACCATGTTTAATAAGTTCTTTAACACTAGAGGGAACCATGCCGACTCGGTATTCATGGTTTTTTATTTCTTTTGGGACACCAATGATCATAGTTGTACTCCTATGGTTGTGGATGGGATTCTTTAAAAATTAAAAATTAAAAATTAAAAATTAAAAATTAAAAATTAAAAATTAAAAATTAAAAATTAAAAATTAAAAATTAAAAATTA
>JAFGHQ010000002.1 GCA_016930035.1 Gammaproteobacteria bacterium
CATATTTTGGGGCTGTTGGGATCCGAGTTTTTTTAAAAAATCAAAGATTATAACTCTTTGATTTTACTGGATCCTGAATCAAGTTCAGGATGACAAATGGGCAGATCCCAACAGCCCCATTTAGACAAATAATTTCCAGGCTGTCATTCAGAGGCGGCGCTATGCGCCGACATTGTCACCAGGCTGTCATTCAGAGGCGGCGCTATGCGCCGACGAAGAATCTCTTATCTTTTGTCAAAGTATCAATTGAATTCACTATATGTAAAATAATTGTCGCGAAGCAACACCAATAATCTAAAATTAAGGATGATCAAATTCGTGCCTTTAAAATAACAAAGAACTTCGATAAAATATTTAGCATTATTCATCAATTAAGCAAAATTTATGCAAAAAGAAACAACACTCAAGAAAGAATTATTGTGCAAATCTGCTAAAAAAACTGTTCAAACAGAATTAGAAGCAGTCAAAAATTTACTGGGTCGCATTGACGAGAGCTTTATTCGCGCTTGTGAATATATTTTAAACTGTGAGGGGCGCATCGTGGTAACAGGGATGGGGAAATCTGGTCATATTGCTCATAAAATTGCCGCAACTTTAGCAAGCACAGGGACTCCTGCTTTTTTTGTCCATCCAGCTGAAGCCTGCCATGGTGATTTTGGGATGATCACTAAACATGATGTCGTTTTGGCTATTTCAAATTCTGGTACGACTAAAGAGATACTCACACTTTTACCCATGGTAAAACGGCTCGGCGTTCCCTTAATTACGCTGACGGGGAAATCTCATTCCACACTCGCACAACAAGCAGACATTAATTTAAATGTCTCCGTGGATCATGAAGCTTGCCCTTTAAATCTAGCTCCTACAGCTAGCACTACAGCAGCACTTGTCATGGGTGATGCAATAGCTATCGCATTGCTCGAAGCCAAAGGTTTTACCGAAGAAGATTTTGCCCTCTCTCACCCGGGCGGCAATTTAGGCCGCAAATTATTACTCAGGGTAAAAGACATCATGCGTACGGGCGATGCCATTCCTCAAGTAACGGAAACAGCAAAATTAGCTGATGCACTGCTTGAGATGACCCGAAAAGGGCTTGGTATGACCGCAATCACCGATAACTCAGGTATAGTGATTGGAATTTTCACAGATGGTGATTTACGTCGTTCATTAGAGAAAAGACCCGATATTCATAAAACAAACATTACGGATTTAATGACAAAAAATTGCACTACTATTGACTCAGAAACGCTTGCCGCGAAAGCATTACAATTACTCGAATCTAAAAAAATTAGCCAATTATTGGTCGTGGATAACTATAATAAACTAATTGGCGCCTTTAATTTCCACGACTTACTTCAAGCTGGAATAGTTTAATGAATTAAAAATTAAACATGAAAAATAGCATTGTTACATCAATCATCATTAAGGTCATCCTGGACCTGATCCAGGATCCTGGCCTCGTCATCGTGAACTTGATTCAGGATCCCAGGTATATTAAAATTGAACATCCCTGTCAACTGGATCCTGGCTTCCCAGCTAGAATAATGTATACGTATTATTACGGAAAAACTTTATGAAAACTGCTCTGGTAATCCCAGCACGCTATGCATCGAAACGTCTACCCGGAAAACCGTTGGTCAAAATTGCCGGGAAAAGCATGTTGTCCCGTGTGTACCACATTGCTGAGCTGGGTACAAAAGATTTTAAGCAAATTGAAATCCTTGTGGCAACAGATGATGAAAGAATTGCAGACCACTGCAAAGAACTGAATATGAACTACGTCATGACAGACCCTGAATGTCCTTCAGGAACAGATCGTGCTTTTGCGGCGGTGAATCAGTTAAGTGAAAAACCCGATTTTATCATCAATTTGCAAGGGGACGCTCCTCTAACCCCGCCTTGGTTTATTCGAGCTATGATTGAGGCTTTCTATAAAAATCCTTCGATTGCTATGGTGACACCTTGCGTGCGTTTAACTTGGAAAGAATTAGATCAACTGCGGGAAAACAAAAAAACAACGCCTTTTAGCGGCACAACTGTCGTCATGGATAAAAATCAAAAGGCTTTGTGGTTTTCTAAAAATATTTTACCTGCCATGCGAAAAGAAAAAGCCCTTCGAGAAAAAGACCTGGTTTTCTCTCCTGTTTATCGTCATATCGGATTATATGGTCATAGTTATAAAGCTTTAGAAACTTTCTTTAAACTCGATGAAGGCTACTACGAAGCTTTAGAAGGGCTGGAACAACTTCGCTTTTTAGAAAATCATTTCGATATTCAAATGGTCATCGTGGATTATAAGGATCGTACGGGCATGTCGGGTGTGGATTCGCCGGTTGATGTTGAGCGTGCTGAGGCGATTATTGCTAAAGATGGGGAGTTTTGATTGATTGCTAAATTTGATGTTAGCGCGGAAAAAGATCCAGAAGGGTTTTTCAAGGACGCCGAACCCGCAGCCTACAGGGATGTACTTGCGGCGTTCTTGAAAAGAATATGAGACTTTTTGTTCCGAAACCAAACCACAACACATAATAACCCTGGCATTAAAGGAAAATAAAAATTTATTTTTCGCTACTAGAGACCTCTGCAAAATAGCGAATTGGGCATGCTCACGAGGCAAAAATGAGCGCAAAATGCGAGTTTATATATGATAAATGAGCATTTTAAACGAATTTTTAACAAAGTGAGCGAGCTCAAGGTGCATTTTGCAGAGGTCTCTACTTTTGGAGAGAACCAATGAAACTATACTGCCTACGTCATGGGAATACTTTTGGTGAGGATCAGGAAGGAGGTAAACGAGTTTTTATGAGTGGAAGCAAAAATAATATACCACTCGTTAATAGTGGCAGGGAACAAGCTCGCATTTTTGCTCAATACTTAGATAGTATTAACGTTATTCCGACGGCACTTTATGCCAATCATCTCATACGCATTTGGGAAATGGCTGTCCTGATACGTGAATACTTTTATTGTCAATACGAGACCACTATTCCTCTTTATCAAGATGAGCGTCTGCTGGAAGTTGATTATGGAAACTGGGCTGGTCTAACTACTGAAGATAACAATAACGAAGTGATCAAAAAATTTGGCCAAAAAGTTTGGGATGACTGGCAAAATAAACGCATCATTCCTAATGATCCGCCGAGCTCTTGGACCATGACGCAGGAAGAAATTATCGAAAACTTACACCAATTTTTAAATGCGCTTGCCAAAAAACATGCTCAAAGCGATGTGTGCGTCGCGATTGGTAGCCAAGGAAGTTTGACCTTTCTAAACGCTCTCTTTGAGGGGGGTATGGAAAAAGCTATTGCCGAAGATCGTTATAAAATTAAGACAGGACGTTTTAGTGAACTACAATATAAAGACCGACAATGGCAATTACTCAATTGGAATCAAGACCCTAAGAAACTGTTTTAACGTCAATTATAGATAACAAATTCATAATTTAAATTCATTATCCAATCGTACGGGCAGGATCCTCCTACCCGTACATGGCCACTTTTAGAAGGTCTGTTCTTAAACCGCTTGTGGTCTGTTGTGTGGAGCGTCTCCCTCCGACCCTTCTCCTGGTTTAGGTTGGAAAAAGGCCGCAGAACCTGTTAAACCCCTCTGAGAATGAAAATTTAGATCAGACTGTGGTTCATGATTATAGCGGACAAAATAACAAAGGTCTGTTTTACGTTCGACCTCAAATCCCATACTATTCATATCATTATAAAAACCGCAGCCGTCTTCGGGGTTTTTAAAAACCAACACTATTCCACGCTTTGTCATGCTTTTAGTTTTTATGGGGTAAAGGTCTGCTGTCATTTCCTTAACGATTTCATTTATATCTACGCGTTCACCTTGTTGACCCCCATCTGTATCTGGTTGGGAAGGGTTAATATCAACCGGAATTGGTCTTCCCGGACTTTCGACGGCGGGAGGGGGACTATCGTTTTCTGAGGAAGCTTCTGTTTCAAGACCGCTCGCGGCAGGAATTGGAGCTGGAGCGATAAATTCTTTTAATTTTTCTTCCAGGTTTGAAGCATCCTGTGGGCGGATTATCAATTCATTTTCTTTAGTTTTTTGATATGGAATTCTCTCTTGTTCGAAGTATGGTAAAAGCGCGCTATCATCACCATTAAAATATATTATGTATGCACCCACACCTGCATGTTCGCCCAAAAAAGAAATAACACTAAATTCCTCTCCTAAAGCTCTACGCAGCAAATCTTCTAATGCTATCGCTGTGCCTTCCATACTCGCTTTAGTAACACTAAACAAAGAAATACCATTGACCTTCATCCTCACTTCTGGTACCTCATCCCTCTCGATATCCTGTCTTTTAAGGGTTTCAATACTGTCCAAATCACTGTCCAAATCCCCTGCCTGACGGCCTTGTCTTAGTATATCGAAAAGAAGACCTTGTATAGCTGAAACGCTTGCAAGATTTGCTCGCTGAATGCTAGGAGAACTTCCTTCTTCATCGCATCCTTGTTCCCTTAAAACACTTTCTGGAGGAAAAGAACATCCTGCTTGAGGATTAAGCCAACCGAGTAATTCGGTGTAAGCATCCAACTCTGATTTAAACAATATTTTCAAAATTTTTTTTAGCTGCCCACTTTTTATCAGAATAGAATCCCAAAGACGCGGGTTTTGCAAGATTCGAGTTTGAAGTGTTTGTAATCTTCTCAATAAATCTTGCTTTTCTGGATCAGTTATTACGCTAAACTCAGTTATAATAATTTCTAACAATTGAAGAAAGAGCATCTGCGTTCCTGGCTCCATTAAAATCGTTTGATAACATCGATTATATAAGTAGTTTATTAATTCTTTTTTAGTCATAATTTTCTCCCTTGAGTATTATTTTAAAATAATACTATTATGTTATAAAAACAGGGTTGTTCAACATTGCTCATGCTGTTTCTAAAAAATAGAAACATATAGTACCAAAAGAATAATAGCACTCAATTATTAAGGAATTATTAAGATCAAAAAAAATATCTGTTTTTTACTTACGTAAAATTAACTTAATGTTTTTAAGTATCATATTTTCTAATGACTTTATCTGACAAGCTTCTTGTAAATATGTATTCATCCGCAGAATGACCTGTTGACAGGATCGAGAAAACGATAGTTGGTTTCCTTTCTCTCAACAGATGTCCCCCTTTGCGTTCCTCAGAAGCTTTCCATACTCAAGGATCCATACATTTTACAGAGAGCTCAGGAAGCCTTCCTCGTTATTTGCCTCCAGCCACATTTAATTATAGAATGCGCGGGGCTCGAAAAAAAAATAACGCATTGATTTTATTTTAATTGCTTATGAATTTTATGATGCTGTTCAATAAAAAACAATTAGCTGTTGCTGGATTATTTATTTTCATCATTTTATTATCCGTCTGGCTCATCATTTCCACGGATAGAATACAAATCGCCCCAAACAAAGATCAAAACCCCACTGCTTTTATGAATGATGTTTCCATCATAAGAACCAATCAACTCGGACAACCCAATATGAAATTGGAAACACCCAAACTGACCATTTATGAAAAACTCAACATTACTAAAATTGATAAACCTGTCGTACGCATTCAAAATGAACTCGCACGTTGGATTATTCATTCAGATACAGGGCAAGCCTACGATCACCCTCAAAAAATGATTTTCGAGGGACATGTCCATATTCAAAAATATGAAAAAGGTCAATCACCCGTTATCATTGAAACGACTCAAATAGCAATGGATCCCGAAAAATCTACAGCACAAACGAACCAGCCTGTAACCATTACCCAAGATGAAAATATTATTCATGGCATTGGACTGACTGCAAATTTAAAGACAGGCGATGTTGAAATTTTATCTCACATTCAAGAACGTTACGTTAATGTAACTAATGGCGTCAGACACCAAAAGTTACATCAAAGATGATTAAGAGAAATATGAAAAAACCTTTTTTATTGCGGTATATTTTATTTTTTCTATGTTGTTTTCAGGTGAGCGCTTTCGCAGTTTCCCAACAAAATATCCACATTAAAGCTGATCACATGCAACTGAATGTCAAATTACGCAGAACCATTTATATTGGCCATGTACTGATCAAAACTCAAACGACTCAATTAGAAGGGCAACAAATTACTATTCAACGTGATCAAAACGATCAGGTTTCTGCTATTTTAGATGTTGGAGATCCTGCTTATTACTCTGATCAGCCCCAAGATCCGAAACAAAAACCTACGCTTGCACATGCCAAAATGATTGAATACTACCCCCAAAAACATTTGGCGATTTTGAAAGGAGAGGCTTTTGCAAAACAAGGAGAAAATGTTATCCAAGCGCCTTTAATTCATTATGATACTAAAAATGGTTTGTTAACCGCTTTTGGCAATAAAGAAACGCAAGTTTATATGGATGTGATAGCAGATGAGGATGGAATTCCTTCTAATTCTAGCTGAAGTCTTTCTAAACTTTCTAGAAACTTTTGTTGCTGGTCGGCAATAAATTCTTTAGCTAATTCTCGATAATATTCAATACCTTTCAGGAGGTTTTCTTTTATTTCATCAAATTTCTGAGAAACGTGATCGGATAAGGATACCGATGATTTTTTAATTTCTTTTTTTAGATAATCGATATTCAACATCAACTCTTTAATAAACATATGGGGCCTTTCTTTATTCGTGAGTAATGTAGTCCCTAGCCCATAAATATGGTTAACCATCTCTTTCAACGTCGCTATTTTTTTAAAATTGAGAATATTGGGACCACAACATACAGCTGGAGTAGCTTTTGCATCTATGCCCAATGTTAAAGTAGCATTTCCAGCCAAATCGTGACAAATACAGGATTTGTTTAAAACTTTTGCTCGTTCTATTTGTAGTAGTTCAGGAGTTAAAGCCGCTTTTTGAAGTTGTTTTAATTTTAATTGTTGATACTGGCATGAAGCAGTGCAGATGGGCTCTTGGGTAAACTCTGTATTAAACAATTTTCCTGCTTGTTTAAGACAAATGCTACCGGGTTTTCCTTTGGTTATGCGTTCTTGCCGTGCCATTTCGCTTGCTGAAGTTCTTAAATTCCAAAAAGGCACATTAAGGGGGGAACTATCACTTAAATAAACATCACTTTCTGATGCATTGATGAGTTTCTGTATATGGGCTTTATCGATATTAATTACTTCAGGAACCATCATAAACGGGGTTGCCCAGCCAGCAGCATCTAACTGATAGTATTTTAATAAAAACTCATGTTCTTCATGAGTGCCAATGCCTCCCTGAGCTGTAATACGTATACGATCGGGCAAATAAGATTTAACCGTTTTAATAGACTTATCATAAAGATCGCGCAATTTCTGAATAAGTTCATCTTTTCTTTGCCTAAATTGTTCTAAAATGGGCCCCAACAACTCACCACCATTTACAAAAGCATGGCCCCCACAATTGATTGGGGACTCAACACGATATTCGGATACCCACAACCCATGTTTGGCAAAATATTTACCTTGCACTTCCGCAGAACGATAATCGCTCACTTTTAAAATAATTTTTTTCTTCACTTCACCTTGCTCATCAGGGAAAAAATCCGCAAATTGCGTGAAATAATTATAAAGACGAGGATTAAATCCAGCGGATAATACCACTGAAGATGCAAGGGAACTTTTGGCAAAACCTTCCAAAGCCATCGAAGCATCGGAATATTCGTTAGGAAGTCTCTCCCCATGGTGATAACGATCCCGATCGACTTTAGTCATGATATTGACATCAATGCTGCCGGGTTTAATTACTTCACGCAGTGCCTCTTGCTTGGCTTTCTTTTTAAAGGGATTTTTCTCTTTCAACATGTGAAGATATTGAGTTTTGAGTTTTGATGGGGGCAACATTTCAAAATATTTGGTTATTTCGCTGCCATATTCGAATAAAGTATTTTTTAATGCTTGGACTTGTTTTTGGACTAATCTATTTAACAAATCGAGATAAGCCGTGATGCGACGAGCTCTGGCTTTTTCCTCTTGATAACCGATAGGCTCATAAGGTTCCCCCTCTTTTTCACAATAAAACTTACGCATTTGCTCTATCAATACATCATCAACTAAAGAGATTACCGAAGAAATACCATATTTGGCTACTTTAAGCGGGGTATCAATACTAAAACCCGTTCCTAACACAGGGATATGAAAAGTATGTTCAGTCATGATGAGCCTATATTTCAACGTTAGTTTCGGATAAGCAATTAATAAATACAGTTTGATTCCCTTTGACGGCTTTAATTAAGGGATTGTTGGGATCTGAAATTTGTTACAAAATCAAAGACCGTAAGTCTTTGATTTTACTGGATCCCGGATCGAGTCCGGGATGACAAATTGACAGTTCCCAACAGCCCCATTAACTACTTGGTGTTATTATAAATTATAAATTTTAAATTTTAAATGAATGAATCGCTTCCTCCTGCGCTAATTATCGTCCCTATAATAACATATCTGCTCTTATCGCATCCGCAACCATCCCGCTCACATCAATCGTACTGCTTTCGTGTAAAATAGTATTACAGGTGATAATACGTTCAACCCCTGTTGCTTTCAATTCTTGATAAGCGTTGCCTGCAAAAATTGCATGAATGCCTATACAAACTATTTTTCTCACACCCAATTGTTTCAAATGTTTTACTGCTTCAATCATCGTAGCTGCCGAAGAAATAATGTCATCGATTAAAACGGCCGTATTATGTTGATAATCTTCAATATGAGGTACCGATATTTGAACGTCGCGATCCCCTATTCTGGTTTTTTTAAAAATAAGGTACGGGGCTTTTATATGATTTGCGGCACGCAAAACCCACTGTTTACTCTCAACATCAGGGCCAATTAAAACGGGCTTTTTTATATTTTGTTGAATCCATTCGGCAATTAATATATCTGCGTGCAAAACATAGGTCGGTATTGTGTAAATTTCATCTAATGTTTTATATCGATGCAAATGAGGATCAATCGTGATCAGCGTATCAAAATATTGGGAAAGCAATGTGGCAAAAATACGAGAATTGATGGCTTCTCCTGGATTAAAGGCTTTATCTTGACGCATATAGGCTAAATAAGGGGCAATTAAATGAATTTTTTTCGCACCTAATGTTTTTGCGGTTTTTGAAAAAAAGAGAAGCGGGATTACCTTAGGATCGGGTTGATTTAAACTAGCCAACAAAAATACTTCTTTATCTTTAATTTCGCTTTTGATTCTAACGTAAGAGTCCCCATCCGGAAAATGCCGAAAAATAACATCACCCAAAGGAATTTTTAATTGATCAACTAAAGATTTTGCAAATAATTGATTTTCAGGCAAGGCAAAAAGAATGGAGGACATATTAAAAATTAAAAGGGAGAAGCGATTCGCAATAAAATTAATTGTATGGGGCGCATATATGCGCCCCATACTAATCTCTACTGAGAATTATCTACTAGTTGATTCAACATTACTAGAACCATTCATCGAAGATGTATATTCAGGAATTGCTGTTGTAGGCGCGGCAGATCCTGCCCCCGAACCCAATCCCGTATATGAAGAGGAACTTACCGTATCTGGAGCGGGAACTGGTTTTTTCTTCGTCACAAAACCAGCAGCAGTACCGGCCAATGTAACCGATGAGCTCGTTTCAGGTTTTGCTTGTTGTTGATCTTGCATTTGCATTCCTTGGGACTCTTGTGACTGCATATCTGTTCCTTGATCCTGCATCGTACCATTATCACCCATCATGTTTTTATCGATCATGGTGTTTTGTTGTTGCATCATATTATCGGTGGGTTGTTGCATGGCTGGAGCTTGCTCATCGCCATTGGTAGTGGTGGGTTGTTGCGTCATAACTGGGGCCGACTGAGCACCATTTTGTTGCATTGGCATAGCCGTAACAGTGGTAGCTGGTGTGTCATTGGATTGCTGGGTCATGTCGTTGTCTTGTTTGCCCCATCCCCATTTACAACCTCCTAATGCCAAGGCGGCTGAAAATGCAAGAGCACTAACAAATAAAGTCTTTTTCATAAACTTTTCTCCTATGAATTTAAAAATTTAAATGGTCCCTAAAATTGGGAAAGGAAGCCATAAAGCCGTTTGAGTGTAACAAACTTCAATGACTTATTGAACATTTTTTTCCCGAAATCGTTCTTCGCGTAATGCGCGGCGCAAAATTTTACCCACTGCTGTTTTGGGTAGTTCATCACAAAATTCAAATTTACGTGGGATTTTGTAACTCGTCAGTCGCTCTCGACAAAAGCTCATCATTTCCATCCGATCCAGTTTTGGATCCTTACGTACAATGACCGCTTTAATAATTTCGCCTGTTTTGTCGCTGGGTTCCCCAATAACTGCAACTTCCAACACCCCAGGATGCTGGGCGATAACGGCTTCAATTTCATTCGGATAAACATTATAACCGGAAACAACAATCATATCCTTTTTGCGATCGACCAACTTTACAAAACCTTTTCCATCAATAACGGCAATATCCCCTGTTTTTAACCATCCGTCATCAAGTAGCACCTCCCTCGTTTCTTCTTCACGGTTCCAATATCCCCTCATCACTTGAGGACCGCGGACACATAATTCCCCTCTCTCGCCAATTGCTAATTCATTGCTCTCTTTATCGATAATTTTGACCTCAGTAGAAGGTAAAGGTAATCCCACATCTCCAGAATAACTTTCTTGATTAAGAGGGCTGCAACAAACAATGGGCGAAGCTTCAGTTAAACCATAACCTTCCAGTAAAGGTACGCCAGTTATCTGTTTCCAAAGTTCTGCGACATTGGGGTGAACAGCCATGCCTCCTCCGATAGCGACTTTCAGAGGGGAAAAATCTAAATTTTTGAAATTTTTGTGCCGTAACAATGCTTTAAACAAAGTATTAACACCTGTAAAGACCGTAAATTTATGCTTAGAAAGCTCTTTAATGAGGGCAGCTATATCCTTCGGATTAGCAATCATGACAGACATTGCCCCTATTTTCATAAAAGCAAAACAGTTAACCAGTAAAGAAAAGATATGGTACAAAGGCAAAACTGCTACGGTTATTTCTTCCCCCGCTCGCATATTCGCCTCACCCATCCAGGCATAAGTTTGCTCAACATTAGCTAAAATATTGCGATGAGTTAACATAGCCCCTTTGGAGATACCTGTAGTGCCACCTGTATACTGTAAAAAAGCGATATCTTGAGGATTGATCTCAACTTCTTGCAATTTCAAGCGCCTACCTTTTCTCAATGCTCGTTTCAATGAAATGGCTTGAGAAATAGGCTTTGAAGGGATCGTTTTTTTGATGTATTTCAGAATTAAATTGATCAGATAGGATTTAAATAAAGGGAAAAGATCCCCGATATCACTGACAATAACATGTTTTAATTTTGTGGTAGGCAAAACTGCTTCTACCGTTTTTGCAAAATTTGAAAGCACAACAATAGTTTCAAGACCGGCATCATTGATCTGATGTTCTAATTCACGAGCAGTATAGAGCGGATTAATATTCACAATGATCAATCCTGCTCTTAGCCCACTCAACATCACGGCCATAAACTGCATCGTATTTGGGAACATGATCCCGAGTCGATCACCTTTTTTAAGGCCCAAATCTTGTTGCAAAAAAGTAGCAAAGCGTTTCGTGATTTTATCCAGCTGGCCATATGTTAACTCAGAACCTAAATGATGAATGGCTTTTTTTCGGCGAAATTTTTTAGCCGTTTGCAAAAAAAGATCTACTATAGATGAAAAATGATCTGGATTAATCTCTTGAGGAACATTTTTAGGATAACTATTTAACCAAATTTTTTGCATAATAAAAACTTGGGCGCGAAAACCGCACTCCTACGACCGAATATTGATTGTAAATGTTTTGACTTGACTACCTTGAGGAATTTGGCCGTTTTTAAGTTCCCAGGGTCTGGCATAAATCATTTTAACTGCAGTTGTATGCGGTCCTGTTAATGCTTGGGGAGTAGCTTGAAATTCAAAAATCTCATATCCACCCGCACCCACTAAATTTTTATTACTGCTACCCACATACCGATGGCTTTTTAACTGTAACAAATCATGATCGTAATTCATAATAAACCAAGAATACCCCGTTGTTGGATTAGATTTTAATTGAAGGGTATAGACAGGATTGTTACTCGATAAAGTTTGAGCGACCATGGCATAACCAACACCCAAACTAAGTACTGCTAATATGATAATAGGTATAAAAATTTTTTTCATGATGAATCTCCCCTTAAGCCCTCTGCAATACGCGCTCGCCCGACTTAACTTGTCCGATTTTCTATTTTGCAGAAAGCTCCTTTAACTGTTTAAAAATCGTTTCACCAAAACCTTGGCTAACCTCAGCTTTGACCTTTAAAAACCAATGCCGTTCATCGGCAAAACGACGGCATTTTACCGCATCTTTCTCCGTCATGATAATAAAATCAGCATTTTTATGATCAAGGTCTTGAAATGAAAAGCGATAATGATCGGGAAATGCTTGGGTCGAGCCTGGATGAATACCTATTTGATTCAATGTCGCAAAAAAATGTTCAGGATGAGCAATTCCTGATAATGCGTGGATTTTTTTACCTGAAAAAAACTTAGGTTTTTGAATCGTTTTAAAATCTTTAACAGAAACGAAATGAATGGGCTTTAATTTTATTGTGATGGCATGGGCAATGAGCCGATCCAATACTTTATAGACTACAAAATCCACTGTTTTCAACCGCGAGGCAGGTTCTCTCAGTGGGCCAGCGGGTAAACAAAACCCGTTTCCTACTTGGCGCTTTTCATCCATAACAACAATTTCAATATCACGACCCAATGCATAGTGCTGCAATCCATCATCACTCATCACGACTTGGCAATTATGATATTTTGATAAAAGCGTTTTTACTGCCCAAACACGATCAGAATGCACCACAATAGGACAGTTGAGATGATGTGCCATGACTAATGGTTCATCGCCTGCTATAGAAACTTTAGTACTGGGCGTGATCCAGGTTGGTTTGTTTTGTCGGGAAGCTTTGTAACCCCGGCTCACTATGCCTACCCGCAATCCTTTTTCTTGTAAATGTTGTGCAAGCCATATAACCAACGGCGTTTTTCCTGTTCCACCTACGGTAATATTACCGATAACAATAATCGGTACCTTAAAGTGTGTAACTTTTTTCATTCCGATGCTGTATAACCATCGGCGAATAGAAATAATAGCAAGATATATTAAAGAAAAAGGATAAAGTAAATAACCTAGGCCGTTATAATTCTGATACCAAATTTTTAAAAAAAATTTTTCTAGCTTCATGAAAGTAATACTTGATGATTGTAAATTCAATGAATATTGAGACACCATTTACACGATGTATAGATTCCTCTGTCGCTAACGCTCCTTCAGAATGACAACACGGGAGAGTGGTCTCGGAATGATAGCTGAATCGTCATTCAGAGGAGCTCCCTTTTCTTTTCATTCAGAGGAGCGAAGCGACTCAATAATTCAAAATTTAGAATTTAAAATTCAAAATTTTATTATGATTTTTCATTTTTAATTAACAAAACATCGCCTTCACCGAATTCAAGATCGAGCCAAATAAAGGGTAAATGGGGAAAACGTTTTTCAACTAAATGCCGATCTCCAATTTCAGTAATTAAAATCCCATCTTCTTTCAAATATTGAGGCGCTTGTTCAATAATTTTTTCCACAATATCAAGTCCTTTAACTCCAGCTTCCAGAGCAATTTTAGGTTCATGAAGATATTCGGCGGGCACGGAATCCATTTCTTGGACACTAATATAAGGAGGATTTGCAACAATTAAATCATATTTTTGTAGCGAGAGGGTTTCAAATAAATCGGATTGAATTAAATGAATACGATTTTCTAATGCATGTTTTTCGATGTTAATTTGAGCTACATCTAATGCATCTTTTGATATATCACTTGCATCAACCACTGCCTTAGGAAAAGCTTTGGCACACGAAACAGCAATGCAACCACTACCTGTACATAAATCCAATATGCGATGCACTCGATCAGGGTCGATCCAAGGTTGAAATTGCTTTCCAATGAGCTCCGCTATAGGGGAACGTGGAATTAAAACGCGTTTATCCACATAAAAAGCAAGATCACTAAAATAAGCCTCATTAAACAAATAAGGTAAAGGAATTTTTTCTTTAATCCTACGCTTCATTAAAAATTGAATACGGCGCCATTGTGGTTTTTCTATTTCGACTCCCAAAAAATCCGTTTGTGCCAACGGCATATTTAAAGATTTTAATACTAACCAATTAGCCTCATCCCAGGCATTATTCGTCCCATGCCCAAAATAAATATCAGCTTCCTTGAATTGCTCGTACACATTATGAATGGTTTCTTGTACTGTTCGTATTTTCATTTTTTACTTAAAGTTTCGATCATAAAACCTTGGTTATAAAATAAATTAGCTGCATAATAGACGAATTGCTAAGTGATGAAAACCAAAAAGTAAAGAGAGGTTCCGTCTTCGCATGTTCTATGCTGCGACGGACGCAGCGTGCCTGCCTGTAATTCATCATACTGGCTTGGAAGCTAAGATCCAGTTGGCAGGGATGTTAAATTAAATATTTCTGGGTCCTGAATTAAGTAACTTTTACAAGGATGACGAGGTCTGGATTTCCAGAATGAAGTTAATGGCGATTTATGCAACAACGTCAATTAAATCAAAAAAAGGTCTTATGATAAAAAATCCAAAAAAACTCGGCGTCTTTACATTGGCAATGATCAGCATTGCCGGTATTTTTAACTTACGCACCTTGCCGCTCATGGCAGATTATGGTTTTGCCTCAGTTTTCTATTACCTCTTAGCCTCGTTATTATTTTTTATCCCGAGTGCGCTAACCTGTGCGGAACTAGCAACAGGCTGGCCAAAAACAGGTGGTTTATATGTTTGGATTCGAGAAGCGTTCGGCCCCAAAATTGGTTTTTTAGGCATTTGGCTTGAATGGACTAATACCGTAATTTCCTTTCCAGCAACACTGTCTCTCATTGCCGCCATTCTCGCTTATGCCATCGACCCCAAATTGGCCTCCGCAAAATGGTATATGGTCAGTATGATGCTAACATTATTTTGGGGTACTACATTCATCAATTTTTTAGGAATTAAATTTTCGAGCTGGGCAAGTAACATTGGTTTTATTTTGGGAACACTTTTTCCTTGTTTGTTAATTATCGGATTAAGTATCGCTTGGTTTGCTTCTGGAAAACCTATTTATATACATTTTTCTTGGCATGAACTCTTTCCTAATTTTCATTTAGCGCACGCTGCTTTTTTAGTAGGCTTGATTTTAGGATTTTCAGGCATGCAAGTGGCTGCTTTTCATGCACAAGAAACTCAAAATCCTCAAAAAGATTACCCAAAAGCCATGATGACCGCTTTGTGTGTTATTTTAGGCCTTTCTATTCTTGGGTCTTTGGCCATCGCTATGATCGTGCCATATCAAACACTCGACATCTTGACAGGGCTGATGCAGATGATCACGATCTTTTTTGGGAAATTTCACTTAGCCTGGCTGGTAAAAATCATTGCGATCTTAAGTGCAATAGGCGCCTTAGCTTCACTTAATATCTGGCTAATTGGCCCTTGCAAAGGGCTACTCGCAACAGCTCGATATGGCGACTTACCCAAAAGACTTCAACACACAAACCAAAATGGCGCTCCTACAACGCTTCTGATAAGCCAAGCAGCTATTGGAACTTTCTTTGCCTTAATTTATTTGCTCATGCCAACGGTAACAAGTTCTTATTGGGCTCTCGTTGACTTGAGTGCATTATTAACATTACTAGCATACCTCTTACTTTTTTCGTCTGTGATTCGCTTGCGATACACGCATAAAGAAACGGAGCGTTCTTACAAAATACCAGGCGGAAATGTCGGGGTTTGGGTTGTCGCAGGTTTAGGTATGATAACCTGTGTCATTGCATTCTTTTTAGGCTTCATGCCCCCTTCGCAACTTAAAACAGGTAATATTTTTCTCTACGAAGGATTTTTAGTGGGTGGGATCATAATCGTTTCGGTAATTCCTCTCATCATTCAAAATTTAAAATTTGATCATTCAGGGTTGTGATTGATGAAAAATCAGACAATTCGAGCTTTTTTTGCGATAGAATTACCTGAAAACGTGCGAAATGAGATTGATGCGTTTATCAGAAATTGTAGCAATAAGCTCCAATCGACATTCGGTGGGGCTAAGAAACATCAAAAAACGAAATTACGATGGGTGAGTAAGGAACATTTACATTTAACAATTCTTTTCCTTGGCAATATCAATTCCGAACAACTGCCTGAAATTACTGAAAAAGCAAAAACAATCACGCATCAATGTAAACCATTTACGATTCGATTTCGCCAACTAGAACTTTTTCCATCTGACCAAAAACCTCACGTCCTTTCTTTAAAACCCGAACCTGCCGAGCTCATTACAACGTTGGCATTAAAATTGAAAACCGCTATCAGCCAAGTTGGGGGTACCACACTCGAAAAAAGGCCATTTCAACCCCACCTAACATTAGCCCGAATCAAATCTTCGACACTATTTAATATTCAAGATATAGTTGTCCCCGAATTTTGTTTTAAGGTTAAAGGATTTACACTATTACAAAGCAAAGCATCTCATTATCATCCTTTGGCTCATTTTGAATGGTGTAGTATTTCCAATTAATATTTTGATAAATAATTGGCATCAGGCCGTCATTCAGAGACGGCGCTACGCGCCGACGTTGTCACCAGGCCGTCATTCAGAGGAGCAAAGCGACGAAGAATCTCTCCTTTGAGATTCCTCGGTCGCAAGCTCCCTCGGAATGACAGCGATGGCAGCGCTCTCTCTGGATAACAACCTTTTTTGCATCATGGGTGCGTGGCATTCATGTCACTTCCATAGATAAATATGTTAAAATATTTTTTTACGTTGTTTCTTTTACTTATTTCATGGAGGGCTTTTGCCATGCAACTATCCAGTAGTGTTTTTTCCCATCAACAATCTATTCCTTCTAAATACACGTGCGATGGTGAAAATATTTCTCCCCCACTAAAATGGTCTGAGGTACCTCACGGCACACAGTCATTTGTTTTAATTTGTGATGATCCTGATGCGTCGATGAAAACTTGGGTACATTGGGTGATTTTTAACATTCCACCGACCACATCTTCATTTCCTGAGGATATGCAACAATTACCTCGGGATGCGATTTCTGGCATTAACAGCTGGAATCGAGGCGGTTATGGTGGCCCTTGCCCACCTTCTGGGACACACCGTTATTTTTTCAAATTATATGCTCTCGATACAACCTTACCCAACAACCCAATGACAAGTGCTGCATTAGAAAAAAGCATGAAAGGGCATATTCTTGCACAAGTAGAACTCATTGGACTTTATCAACGAAAATAGATAAAATCATCGGCTGTCAACCAATGATTTGAGTTGACTATTTGTTCAATATTTTCAAAGAGGAAACAATTATGAGCAAACATTTACAAATTCTCGGATGGATTGCCTTTATTTTGGTTATTATTGGCGGTCTCAACTGGGGTCTTGTTGGCGCTTTCAATTTTAATCTAGTTACTTATCTTTTTGGAGAAGCAACGATATTAACTAAAGTTATCTATATTTTAGTCGGTATCTCAGCACTTTATAAAATTTACCATTCCTTTGCAAAACGCATGAAAACAGAATAATTTTATACGGGGCGCAGCACATGTGCGCCCCTACACTTTATTCCAAATATGTTCATTTTCCTTTCGATATAATTCCAATTTCGTTCCCTTTCTGCCCAATTTAAACGTAATAGCTCCTGTATTGGGCGTGTTGTACATACTTGCCCCTACTTTCTGATAACGACGTATGACTACTATGCTCGGAAATTGAAAACGATTTCGATACCCCGTTGAAAATAAAACATATTTAGGATGAATCATTTGAATAAATGGCCAAGATGAGGAAGTTCGACTTCCGTGATGTGGGGCAGCCAGAATGGTGGAAATTGGAGATTTACTGGCACGGGTCGCATATATGCGCCCCAAGCTAATATTTCCTTCAGCTGGTTTTTCAATATCACCCGTTAATAAAATATCATGGATACCTGTGGTTACGCGCAAAACACAAGAACTATTATTGCCTTGATAAACTTGGTTTTGAGGCGGCCACAACACTTCAAAATGAACCCCGTCCCACACCCAATTCTGACCGGCATAACAACGAAAGGTATGGGGCTCTTTTAATAACTGCGGAAAACTCGTCACTATTTTCCCCACTTTAATATTTTTTAAAACAGAATCTAACCCACCAATATGATCGGAATCACCATGGCTGATAACAATTGTATCAATAATTTTAATATTTTCATGGCGCAAAAAAGGAATAAGGACCGCACTTCCTGCGTCAAATGTTGCGTTAAATTTAGGCCCAGTATCATAAATAAGCGTATGATTTTTAGTTCGCACCATCGTCGCTAATCCTTGCCCTACATCCAGCATCGTAAACCACACTTCGCCCGTTTTGGGCGTTTTCGGCGTCCAAATAAAAACAGGCAATAAAAAAACCAAACCCAAACAACGCACTAGAAACTTTCTTGGAGCAAACCATAAGAGCACTGCAATAACCGCAAATCCCAAAAACCAAATATTAGGCAATACATAATGCCACGTTCCAAAAGGTAAGCCCGCCAAAAATTTTAATATAAGCCATAATAAACCAAAACCCTGTACAGCCAACCAACACCCCAATTGGGCTAGCGGCTGGTAGAGTATTAAACCGAGAAAAATTAAAAAACATAGCGGCATAATGACGAAAGTGAAGTAAGGTACAGCGAGAAAATTTGCAAGTATTCCGATGAAAGAAATTTCACCAAAAAACCACAAACTTAATGGCATCAGCCCAATAGAAATGACAACAGGTGTTTGTATCCAATGTTTCCAAACATTTTTTTGATGCATTCGGTTCGATAAAGCATAAATTAAAATAGCCACACAACCAAACGACATCCAAAAAGATTCGGACAAAATGGATAATGGATGGAGAATCAGTACAATGAGCAACGCGAAACAAATGCCATACCACAGCCCTATCTGTCGTTTAAACATGACCGCACTTAAAATCACACTTAACATAACTAAGGCTCGCTGGGTCGGCAAAGAAAAACCTGCAAGAGCTGCATAAAAAAATACGCCTATTAAACTAAAAAAAGCTGCAGCTTGTTGAGAAGGTATCCATAAACATAACCGTGGATAAATACTCCGCCACAAAAAACTAGTAAGAAAAAACAAAAACCCCGCCAAAATCCCCATATGAAGACCCGCAATGGAAATAAGATGATTCGTACTTGTTTTTTGTAAAATATCCCATTGATCTTGGGTGATCAGATTTCGATCCCCAATCAGCAACGCATACAAAAAACTACTCACAGCTTTCTGGTTGAGATTTGAATTCACAAGCGTCTTTTGTATTTTTTTAAACAAATAATATCGAAATTTTAAAAGGAGATTGTCCGACCATTGAGAACGGATAAAACGACCATTAACGATATAACCCTGCCCAAAAATCCCTTTTTGAAATGCCCACTTTTCCCAATCAAAACTGCCAGGATTAGCAAAACCATGAATGCGTTTGAGGCGAACCGTCAAATTCCAAATTTCTCCTGGTTTTGGGGAAATCATGGGGTCTCGTTGATAGCCATTTAATTGAAACAAATCATGTTTTTTTTCATGATTTACCAACGTAGTTTTAAATAAAAACTTTGTGCCATACTCGGTTTGTTGTGGTAAAGAATCAACTTGGCCTGTGATTTCGATGGTTTTACCTTCGAGTGATTTGGGCAATTGGTGATTAATTTGGTCATGAGCATGCAACATGACCCATCCGCATCCTGCGAATAAAGCAAATAAGATAAGGAAAATATATTTGAACTTAAGACTTTGTTTGAATTTTAAAAATAATAAAAAACTAATGAGTGTCAAACTACCCAACAAAATCAAATGAGGCACTTGTCTAAAAACAAATAGGGAACAAATACCTAATAAAAATGCAATAGAAAAAAGATTCATTTTATTTATTAAAAACGGCGTTGTTGCATAAGTCGGCCTCAAGGTCATTCTGGAAACCCGGACCTCGTCATCCTGAACTTGATTCAGGATCCACCTCGCGTCATCCTGAACTTGATTCAGGATCCACCTCGCGTCATCCTGAACTTGATTCAGGATCCAGAAATATCTAATTTAACATCCCTGTCAACTGGATCCTGGCTTCCCAGCCAGGATGACAGGCGAAAATATTTATGTAACAACTCTATTAAAAACTAAAAATTAAGAATGATGATAAATTTTAAATGTCGGAGTCGCTTGCGCGACAAAGTTAATTGTAGAAGGCGCAGATCTGCGATCGATATGATGAAAGGGGAGACAATATTGAATTAAATCTTCCCTTTTCCACGACGAATGATTTTGGGGGTTTCACCATTAAGTTCAACGACAGTAGTCACATCAAGACCACATATTCCCCCATCGATAATTAAATCAACCTGTTTTTCAAGATGTGCTTTAATATCTTCAGGATCATTTAGTGGTACTTTCTCACCAGGCAATATCATAGAACTACTGATTAAAGGTTCATTCAGTGCTTCCAACAAGGCCAACGTGATTTTATTATCGGGAATACGGATCCCAATCGTTTTACGTTTGGGATGCTGCAGCCTTCTTGGCACTTCTTTCGTAGCTTTCAAAAGAAAAGTGTAAGCGCCAGGTGTCAGTGACTTGATTAACCGATAGCTTGGGGTATCAATAATCGCGTAAGTCGCAATTTCGGATAAATCTCGACACAATAAGGTAAAATTATGCTTACTCTCTAAATGTCGAATCTGTTTAATGCGATCTAAAGCATCTTTATGACCAATACCACAACCAATAGCATAAGAAGTATCCGTTGGATAAACAATCACACCGCCTTGTTTAATAATTTCAATACTTTGACGAATAAGACGCTCTTGAGGATTATCGGGATGAATACGAAACATTTGACTCATGTGAGAACCCCGCTAGAATTGAAAAACGAGAACAGGTATCCTAAACACGTCACTCTAAAAAATCAATATGATAATGGAATAAGAAAAGACAAATATAGAAAAAAACTATGCAATATAAAGATTATTATAAAATTATGAGCGTTTCACGGGACGCATCCGCCGATGAAATCAAAAAAGCTTATCGAAAATTAGCGCGCAAGTATCATCCCGATGTGAGTAAAGAAAAAAATGCTGAGGAAAAATTCAAAGAAGTTCAAGAAGCTTATGAGGTTTTAAAAGATTCTAAAAAACGAAAAGCTTATGATCAGCTCGGAGCTAATTGGAAAGCTCAGCAAGAATTTACACCACCACCCGGTTGGCATTTTGATTTTGGAGGAACAGATTTTGGTCCATTTGAACAAACGGGGTTCAGTGACTTTTTTGAAAATTTGTTCGGTGGTGGCTTTGCGGGCCGTGCAAGTCGTGGTAAACGTCACGGCTTTGCCGCTCGAGGAGAAGACATTCATAGCGAGCTCTCGATCTCTTTAGAAGAAGCTTTTTTGGGTGTCAAAAAAGCGATCCAATTACAGGTTCCTACTATCCAACCAAATGGCCGAGCAAGTGCGAAATTGCGCACGCTTCATGTTAAAATTCCCAAAGGCGTCACACAAGGGCAGCAAATTCGGTTAACCGGTCAAGGTGGGGAAGGAATGGGAGGAGCTCCAGCGGGTGATTTATATCTAAAAATCAACATCCAACCGCACGCTATTTTCAAGCTTCAAGATAGAGACGTAATGTTGACATTACCCATTACACCTTGGGAAGCAGCCCTAGGCACAAAAATCGAAGTGCCTACTTTAACAGGCAACGTTCAGTTAAAAATCTCCGAAGGTGCTCAATCTGGCCAAAAGCTACGATTAAAAGACCGTGGTTTATGCAGCGCAAAAGAGAAAGGTGATCAATATGTTATTTTGAAAATGATGACACCCAAACCTCAAACGCCTGAACAAAAACAATTTTACGAAAAAATGGCACAAATTATGCCGTTTAATCCAAGAAAATGAACCCAAAACTTACAATCTTTTCATGGTCGATGTACGACTTTGCGAACACGATCTTTTCAATGAACGTGATCTCGTTGTATTTTGCTCTGTGGGTTACCATTGATAAAGGTGCCCCCGATATTTTATATAGCATTTTTCTCTCGGGTTCGATGCTTATTGCTGCCCTCACCGCTCCCATTTTGGGAACTTTGTCCGATCACGTCGGCAAAAGAAAACCATTTCTGATCACATTTACGTCCATTTCGTGCATTTTCACCGCAATTATTAGCATGATGAATCATTTATGGGCAGGTCTGATATGTTTTGCATTGGCTAATTTTGGTTACCAAATTGCTGATGTTTTTTATAACAGTCTACTTCCGCAAGTCAGTAAAGAAGGTCATACGGGTAGAGTTTCAGGTTATGGGGTTAGCCTTGGTTACGTTGGTACAATCGCAGGTTTATTGCTGGTGACTCCTTTTGTTTTAAAATATGGGTATCGAGCTGCATTTATTCCGACGGGCTTTTTCTTCTTTTTGTTTGCGCTCCCCTGTTTTCTATTTGTCAAAGAACGTTTCAAAAACCGGGTCGTTAGTTTCGAAAAAATAGGCATTTTAAAACAAACCTTCACAAAACTTCGGCACACGCTGACACATATCAAAAACTATCCTGCTTTATTCACCTTTTTGATCGCGGCTTTTATTGCTTTAAATGCCGTTAATACCGTTATGGTTTTTATGTCCGTTTATATTAAAAAAATAGTCCATTTTTCAGATCCAGCGTTAATTAGCTTTTATATTGTTTCCAGCACTTTTGCTATCATCGGATCTTTTGTGGTGGGATTTATTACCGATAAGATCGGTCCTAAAAAAACCTTATCGGGCGTGCTTTTGTTATGGTGCGTGATCATGATTTTAGCTATGGTCTCTTTTCATCAAAGTATGTTTTGGATAATAGGCCCTCTTGCGGGCATCAGCCTCGGTTCTACTTGGACGAGTGCACGCGCACTGGTAGTGCAACTTTCACCTCAAGATATGATTGGCGAGGTTTTTGGATTTTATGGATTGGTGGGAAAATCTGCTTCCATTATCGGCCCACTCATCTGGGGGTTAACGGTCTGGGCTTTTGGCGGACTGGGGCTCATCAAATACCGCATCGCGATATTTATTTTGCTCCTTTTCTTAGGTCTTGGCTTGATGATATTGCAAAAATTATAGCGATTCCCGAACTAAATTTCATTTAGCTCGGAAATCGCTGATAAAACATATGACACTATCGAGTTAACTGTGTACGAGATTTCTCAATGCCATCCGTGCGTGTTTCTCGACTCAGCCCTCGACAATTTTTTTAAAGCCCGTCGAATCCTACTTTGGGCTTCCCTATTTGTTGATAGCGCTTTACTTACTTACCGCTTGTCGGTCGTTCTTCCGAAGAACATGGATCAAAAGTTTCTGTTTCTTTCCTGGGCTCTGCAAAAAACTCGCCAAATCTAGCAGATCCTTCCTTAGAAAAAGAAATCTCTTTCGGCTCTTCAGTGGTATGGCTGGCTTTTTCCTTTGCTGAACATACCTCTAAAATCGCCTCAGCGACCTCTGTATAACCTTTTTCCTCGAAAACCTTTAGCGCCTTGAGTTTTTTAACAAAAATCTTTTCAGAAATCTTTTCAAGAATCTTTTCCCGGATATCTTTCCATTCTAAAATCCCCTGAACGACATTTAAATGCTTATTTATGGTGGCATGTGCTAACGGCCATCCAAAATCTTCATCAGAGATCTTTTCCCGGACATCTTCCCATCTTAAAAGTGCCTTAACGATCCTTAAATGACCTTTTTTGGCGGCTCTTACTAACGCCAATCCAAAATCATAATCAGAGATCCTTTCCCGGATATCTTTCTGTCCTAAAAGTGCCTTAACGACCTTTGGCTGATCGAATAAGACGGCATGTAATAACGCCAATCCAAAATAATGATCAGAGATCCTTTTCCGGTGTTCTAAAAGTGCATTAAAGGCCTTTAAATTACCTTTTTTGGCGGCTCTTACTAACGCCGATCCAAAATAATGATCAGAGATCCTTTTCCGGATATCTTTCTGTCCTAAAAGTGCCTTAACGACTTCTGTATCAACGTTTTCGGCAGCATTCATTAACGCCCTTCCAAGATATTCATCAGAGATCTTTTTCCGGATATCTTTCTGTCCTAAAAGTGCCTTAACGATCTCTAAATGACCTTTTTTGGCGGCTTCTAATAACGCCAATCCAAGATCGATAGAAGACATCTCTTCCCCGATATCTTCACTTTCTGTAGTTATTTTCTTTTTAAATGACATAAAATTACCTCCAACATAAAATTTAAAGTACTCATTAAACATGTTTCAAAAACAAACAAAAAAATTGTTTGATGTTTAACATGG
>JAFGHQ010000015.1 GCA_016930035.1 Gammaproteobacteria bacterium
ACTGGGGTGTCGTCCAACGGCAGGACACATGACTCTGGATCATGGTATTGGGGTTCGAATCCCTGCACCCCAGCAAGAAAAACAAGACCTTACAATGAGCACTTGACTTTTGCTGAAGATATGAGGAAAAAGCCGCTGGTTTTAATAAAAATCAGCGGCTTTTTCATTTTTCTTTCCTTTACACAATATAAATGCGTATTTTTACAATGTAACTTTTCAACCGTATAAGATTAGGACCTCAAACCAGTATTTCCTTAACAATCTCCCGAATAAATTCAGTGTTTCATCCGTGCAAATCAGTGGCTAAAAAATAGGTGAATTTACTCGATACGTCAGAGGATCAAATTTTTATTGTGCGGCAATAGTCGTTCCTTTTGGAGGGGTGTTTTTTTTAATCGTTGAATAAAGCGGCGTGCAAACGTGGCATTATGACCTTTATCGGACTCATGTTCACGCTGTTTATTCTGTCTTTTTCCTGCGCGACGGCAGAGGAGCAAGTGATCGATCCCCGGTAAGCTATTTCCCATTACAAAATCCCGTTTACAAAACTTCCGGACGGCACGCTGCCGGATTCAGTCAGTGCGGTGGAAAAGCAGAACCTCAACTCGATAACCTTTGTATGGCTGGCGCCCACAAGACTGCAGGAATACGAGACACAAAATGATCCGGCGGTTTGGACCGGCGTTCCCGTTGACTCAATTATCGTGGACAACGGACAGGTCTCGTATGATTTCACGTTGGCGGAGTATCAATACTTGAGGGATTTTTCCGTCGGCGAATACCAGGGCAATTATGATAAATGGCCAGATGACCAAGGCGGTGAAGGAGGAAATTGAAAAAAGGTTATACGATGAAGTCTCGAGTATCAATTTCTGGGATATCTATTGTACGGTTGGGGATAAATTGGGTCTGTCACCGTTTACCGTGAGGGATGTGGTGACTGGGGGGAGGGGGTGATAAAAGAAAATTTATATGTCAACTCTGAAACTGTTGATTTCGCATGTATAAGTTCATCACTGGTTGGAACCGCATCAGACTAAACCGAAACAATGAACATGGTTTTTCATCACTCCGAAATTCGCCTAAAAGAATCGGCGGTTCCAATCCGGTGCATGGAAATGTTATGTGGTTTTTCACAAAAAGTCACAATACTATTTTATCGAATTTGGATCGATATCCAAAAAGAAATGATAAACAGTGTCGAAAAAATCAGATGTAAAAGTACATTTAGTGCTGCTGCCTTTTTCATCAAATCTATTTCGTTGGCCTGAAACAATAAGATCTTTAATATCTTCGGCAATAATACAACATACGGAATCAGGCTGATTAAAATTGGCCAACTATTATTGAGAATGAGCGTTGATAAGCTAATAATATTTGCGCATAACGCTATTTGAACAATCCCGTACAAGATTCCGGTGAATTGTATTCCATGTCTAACCGCGACTCCCCATTTTCCTGCTGATTTGTCGGCATCAAAATCAATTATTTGTCCGATTAGCAATATCGATAGGGTACTTATCCCGGGAATTGGCATTATCGTATAAACTATTGGACTGAGACTAACATTCTGTCCAATGACAGCAATCGAAATTGCCATAGGGCCAAATGCAAACCAGACTGAAAGTTCTCCCCATCCACGATAGGCAAGTTTTAAAGGAATCGCAGTATAGTACTTGCTGAAAAAAGCTGAGAGAACTGTAAGAATGATCAAAATAATTCGAAGGTTGTCTTGAATTCGAAAGTAAAGGATGATGGAACAACAAACGGCAACGATCAAAGCGATACGAGCTATCCAGTACATTTTGTCTAAAAGAGCAGGGTTCTTGACGATAACTCCAGAACCACCGCTGAATTCATTTCGGTTCAAATTGATTTCATCGGTTCCTTGGAGCGTATCGTAAATATCGTTGTAAACGTTTGTAGCGGTATGAAAACAAATGCCTATTATCAGAACTATAATAAAATTTAGGACATCAAATTGATTGCTAATATAATATGAGAGTATAGTGCCGATTAGAAGAGGGCTAACGATTGAGGACAAAAAAGGTGCTCTAATCATTTGCAGAAAAGTTGATTTTTTCTCTGCCATACTCTGCCTTTATTAATGAAAGATTGAATCCACAATGTTTTTCATGAAATGTGACAGTATTGGCTACTCTTCTATCAGCCTTTAAAATCACGAATCGTTTATATACTGATCGGTTCCATTTTCGCAGTTTGCTCTTACTATTACGAACTTCTTGTGCCACATAACCCATAAATCAGTGGTTGGAAACAAAACTACATTCGACTGAAATCAAGTGATTCCAGCAAGCTCTCAGATTTTAAAAAAAGGTAGCTGTTTTCAATCCACTGCATTTATGGGTTATTTGAAAAATAGTGCTACTGAATACAACTATAGTAAAACCAAAAATTAAATGCTGGTTTTAATTGTTGTTCTTTTATATAGGCTGCATTAGGGTTGGTAAATTTTTGGATGCATTTGCTTGTTCCGCAATTTACATATTATATAGCCTTTTTTAATTTATCTTTATTTTGTTTTATCTCGTGTGAAATAGCATCTTGTATTAATTGATTCAATGATACACCCTCAATATTTGCTAGTTGATGCGCAAGTTTATGTAATTCAGGTTTAATTCTTATATTAAAGGAACCTTTAAATGATTTATGAGGAGTTTTCCCTAAATTCTCACATGTTTCTAAATAATCTTCGACTGCTTCTTTAAAAGCTTTTTTTAACTCTTGAACTGTACTTCCTTCAAAAGTAATTAAATCATTGATCCCTTCAATTTTTCCATAAAAGATTTCATCTTCTGCGTTAAAATGGACAGATCCGATAAACTCATTATATTGTATAATGTCTTTCATTCTATGTATCCTTGTGATTTTAATTCATTATAAATTAGATCAATTTGATATTTCTTCAATTCGTTTCCAGGATGTGGTTTATGTAATCTTATTAAATGGTCCTTTTTAGTAGTATAAAATGCAACACGTGATCCAGAGGTATTACCCGTGACAATCTCATCATAGCCTAAGGCACTCAATAATTTTCTAAGCTCATTATATTTAAAAGTTTTCGGTTTACTTGATAACTTTTGAAGTAACTTATCTGATTTGGTCATGTGTAAATATACTTTATATTATTTAACAATGCAACCAATATTTAGTGGCAACTTTCCGAAATGTTTTTAACGCGTTTTTAACTTGCGCGAACAATTGATCAAGTTAATACGCCGTATAATTTTGCTAATTTTAAATACATTCACAGCGAGCCTCGGTTCGCGTCAAGTTCAAAAAATTGTTGGCAAATTATTTTTACCACGAAGAACACGAAGCTCACGAAGGTATTATAAGACAAACCTTTTAATCCCTTCTTTTAAAAGTACAACGTTGAAGTTCATTGACAAGCCGATCGATACTTTGGCCAATTTCATATACGTCAATATTTGCGCTTGATGAATGGGTAATAATTTAT
>JAFGHQ010000016.1 GCA_016930035.1 Gammaproteobacteria bacterium
AAATGAAGTCCAACGCCCACATCCGGGATGGATAACGCCAACCCTGTCCTTTCGACAATGGCACTGGCAAGCGGTCCAATATTTTGCGCAACGACGCCAATCATGACATTCAGCCCAAAAAAGCCGATGCCAACCCTTAAACCATTCACGAATGCCTGGGCAGGTTTTACCTTAAAGGCAATGCCAATGAAGAACAACGCGATTGGCAGCATGACTGTTGCGCCTAGTGAATTAATCCACCCAAAAAACACACTTATTGCATTAACTATTGCATCCACTATATACCTCCTAATAAAATTTAAATGTTTGATTATTAATTGATAGTCTAAATCTCTTCCAGTTTTTTATTTATCTTTCACCTCCTTTAATTTGTGAATAATCTCTTCCAGCGTTTCTTCAAAACCGATGCCGGTTATGATGGAAGAACTGGCTACAACAGGAACTCCATAAATATCGTTAAGAACAGAGGCCGATACAATCAGATCAAAATTTTCAACCACCATAGCCAAATCCATAACCTTGACCTCAGTAATTTCTGCCTCAATATCCCGCTCCTTGAGAGCATCTTTCAATTTGGTGGCAATCCAACCTGAGGTGGCATACCCCGAACCGCATACAGACGCAATTTTGTATTTTTTTGTATCGTTCATATTATTTTCCTCACATCCTTTAAAGAAAAGAGTTGTTATATGCTGTTTCCGCATCTAAATTATCATGAACAACCAGGTTAACTGCATTGAGCATCTTGGGCGGGTTTTCATGTTGCCAGATATTCCTGCCTACTGCGACCCCTAACGCACCCCCATCCATTGCCCCACGAAGCGATTTTAAGAAATCAATGGGATCATCAGCCTTGGGCCCTCCTGACATGACTACTGGAACAGGGCAGGATTCTGTTACTTCTGCAAAAGAATCAGGGTCGCCCGTGTAATAGGTTTTGACAATATCAGAACCCAATTCAGCGCCAATCCTGGCTGCATGTTTGACTACCTTAGGGTCATAGATGTTATCCATGCCGTATGGATACATCATAGCCATTAAGGGCATCCCCAGATTTTCACATTCGATTGCCACTTGAGACAAGGCAACAATCATCTCATGTTCATAATCTGAGCCCACAAATATTCTCATGGACACGCCACAAGCACCAATTTGCGCTGCGTGAGTGACCGTATCAATCAAATATACACGGGTTGGGTCTGGGCCAAGAATAGTTGCTGTCGATATGGAAAGAAGATATGGAACCTGATATTCTATTAACACCGGCAGAGCTTTTTTAATATTGCCAAAATGAGTAAAAATCGTATCAGGATTTCCCTGACATACTTTGCGGATGGTTTCAACCGGATCGATAAACCCCTCACAGGGCCCTATGGCAGGGCTGTGATCCATTGCGACGCAAACTTGTTTCTTACTTTTTTTGTTAATAATTTGGGATAATCGAAAATCCTTACCGATTTGTGTCATTTTCACCTCTGTTGGGATTGTTTGTAATAAAAAACGGTTCAATGATTTCATAGGCTTGTCGAGGGGAGTTCGCTTCAGTTATCTTTTTTACATTATCTTGATTGCAAAGAATGTTTGAAACCCAGGAAAGCAACTTTACTTGGTCTCCATTCAGAAACGCCATCAAAAAAATGAGATTCACATCCAGTGCCCGCTTGGGATTATCCATTGCAAAAAAAGATACTGGTTTTTCCAATATCGCTAAAGCAATACCTGTTTTTTTAACACCCGTTGGGTTTGCGTGAGGAACAGCTGATGCATATGGCATGGTTGGCAACCCGGTGGGATGTATAACCTCCCTGCTTAATACTTCATCTGTGTATTCGGTATCAACGAAACCAAAGCTTTCCAATTTAGAACACAAGAATCTAATAATTTCAGTTTGGTTATGATCAACCAATTCAGGATTGACAAAAATCATTTCAGGGGAAAATATATTCATCTTGTGATTTTTTGGTATTGGATATTTTTAGAATAGCATATCGGGAGTAGTTTCTATCATCCACCTTTCCGACATTAGATATGATAAAAATGAAAATCGGATATTAATCTCCCTGGAATATAATGAATATACGAGTCAATTAATTCCATAATGGAAAAAGAAATATTATCAAGTCTTTCTTTGGTTAATAAAAAAGTCTTGATAGCTTTAATTGAAAAAGAAAAACCGGTCAGCACTCAATATCTGGCAGATGAATTATCTCTGTCTATTTCGCAAGTTCGCTATTCAATTAAAAAATTACAGGCTTTATTAAAATTCAAGGATATTTTTATAAGTCAAAAACAGAACGAGGGGGTAATGATCGAGGTTTGTGGAAAAAATCGAGACACACTGCTTTCGGAGCTTAATGAAATTACCCAGGAAATTAATGCATTAACCCCTCAAGAAAGAATTAACCTTTTATTACAACTGGTACTCACCCAAAGCTCTGGAAATTCCTATAACCAATTACGCGAATCCACAGGCATAACCTCAACCAGTTTTTATAGGGATATTTTAGGCGTTCAGGAATGGCTTGAGACAAGACAACTTGATCTTCAGATCAAGAGAAATGCACCTCTAAAAATTATTGGCGAGGAATCAATAATAAGAGAAGCGATACAAGAAATTTGTATGGAGAATCTTGGACAGGATTTTTTTGTTCAAGCTTGTGTGTTTCCTTATGAAATGATAGAAATTGGTGATTACAGCAAGAAAGTTTTTTATGAGAAAATCATGCCTTTTCTTCAATCCGTTGATCTTTTGGCTTGCGAGAAAGAAGTCAGGCGGATTGAAAAAAATTTCAAAACCAAATTCTTGGACACAATCCATTTGGAATTAAGCCTCAAAATAGGTATCGCGGTTCAACGAATAAATCAGGGATATTTGCTGCCAGCAGCAAACTCTGGTAAATCAGGAGAAATAAGTTATTACAGAGAAGCATATCAGATACTTAAAAAATTGGTAGATGATTTTGAAGAACAACATCTGCTTGGGGAAACTATTCACCTTGCAAATGTCATTGGTAACAGTTTTCAAAAAAGTGTTTTTGATTACAAAAAAACCCTGCCGCAGACCAGAGCATATGATTGGGAAAAAACAGCGATAAGCATCGTAACTGAAATCGGAAAATATTTTCACGCAGGTTTATGTAAAGATATAGAATTGATCAACTGTATTAAATGGGAACTTGCTTTCTTCGCCTCTAGTTCCCAACCTCAAACGCTAGACAAAAAAGAATCCTATGACTCAGAAAAAAAGCTTTCAATAAGGAAAATTATTTCGAATATTGTTGTACCAATCTTATGCGATGAGGGTTATGAAATTGGGGTGGAATTGTATACCAGCATTGAGAATCATGTCTTGGCTGCGCTCGAAAAGATCAGAAGATCAACTGTACAACGGCGTGTACTACTGGTTTGTGGTTCAGGCTTTGCTACAGCGGTTACATTGCAGCGCCAATTAATGAACAGACTGCCCGAGATTGAAATCATCGGTGTCGTATCAGCCTTTGAGTTAGCCCATAAAACCACTTTATTGGAAGACTGCGATGCAGTCATTTCGACCATTCCACTTGGTAGAATCACGAGTGTTCCCCAATATATCGTGCGCGCTTTATTGACCAATGAAGATATAGACATGATAAGGAAAATGCTCGACCTGCAAATTAATGACACAAATGAAAAGCTGTTCAAAGAAAACTCTACACTTTCTTTGATGGACATCATCTCAGTAAAAACCATAAAAAACAGTATTTTTATTGATTCACCGGAAGAGGTAATTGGAGAAACAGGCGCTCTGCTCTTATCCGTTGATGCAATTTGGCCAAGTTACATTCGCGCAATGAAAAACATGTACAAAATGTACGGGCCGTACATGATTATTGCCCCCAACACAGCATTTTTTCATGCCGGGCCAGAGATGGGTGCGAAAAAAGCTGGGATTAGTCTTATAACGCTTTCACAACCGGTTGTGTTTGGTCATATTGACTTCGATCCAGTGAAAATAGCAATGGCGTTTTCAATACCCAACCACACCAACCAGGTGAGTGTTCTTTCAGATATATTCAATTTTTTTGCTCAAGAGTCAAACCGGGAAAAAATTTACCAATCAAAAAGCCCTCAAGAAACTCTTCAAATTTTTCTAAGCAACTTAAAATATTAATGTTTTTAACCACAATCTATATTTCTTTGAGATTTCTCTTTGGCTACTAAACTCCAGGTTCGAGTCCTGGGCGAGGAGCTTTTTTAGAAGCATCTATTAAAGAAAATCAATAGTGTTTATAAATATTAAAGCTATAATCAAATCATCTT
>JAFGHQ010000017.1 GCA_016930035.1 Gammaproteobacteria bacterium
GGGTCAAACCGCGTTTTACGTTTTGTTTTTAATAGTGGTCACAAAAAGTTGTTACATGATATGAAGATAAACATGAGGAAAGATTTTATTGATAAACGTAAAACGCGGTTTGACCCCTTTGGCCAATGGGATAAATACTAGCTTCGGAGGCCTCACAAAACGTAAAACGGTGTTTGACCCCATTCTCTAAAGCGATCTGATACGAAAAAGTCGCCCAATCGATGTGTCGATATATGCGAATTGATTGATTATCTTTTACTAAAATTGGACGAAAAGCCTGATAGCCAGAAAAATTGAAGTTATTTCTGTAAAAAATATATTTAAGTAAGCAAAAAGGTAGACTTCACCAGTTTCATAATAAGGTATAAACTCTTTTGGCATGAATACAGGCCCCCTATATTTTGATCTGCATCATTTGCTTGCACATTAATCTGCCATCCCTTACTCTTTCTCCAAGCATCCCATTCATCCTTTACTAACAAAAAAGAGGGGCGTTTTTATGTTTGTCACTATTGTGAGTTGTCGTTTAGGGAAACCAGGATCTGAAATAATAGGGCAAGAAGGAGAGAGATATCCATCGATCCCAGAGCAAACGACCCATGTTAAAAGGATATTTGACGATATAGAAGAATATGCTCGGAAACAACACGAAAGTTGTATTTTGATTTTTGAGGAGTTTGAACAAAAAGACTCTGAAAGCACTACTTTAAAAATATGTTTGGTTCAAGGCGGTAAGATAAGAACACTTAAAAAAATTTCGAACAGTTATGAAGGCAAGGTAATATTTTTCCAAATATTCCATCCCGGATGTTTTTTAACAGATCCATCGCTAAGTATAAATTCTTCTCGGGGTTTAGATGGGGCCACCAAAGAAATTTTTGAATTTAAAGATCTCGACGAATTATTACGTATCCTACCTAAAAAGAATCCCCCTCAGCCAAAAAGGCTAAGGATACAGATTGAGCCAATTCAAGACCCTGAAGAAATGAAAAGGCTTTCACAAAAGGGGGATCTTCATCTGATAAAAAAATATCTTGAATGTTTAAATTATTTGAGCGCACTCAAAATTTTAGAGAAAGATCTGGAAAAGGATCCGGAAATTAAAAATACATCAAACCCCCTAATTAAATTAATATCTAAAATTAAAGAACAAAAAGTGCGGTATCAAGCATTTAAACAACTTTTAGAAATGATGACCAGAGGGCAAATTAGTACATTTTGCTCAGAACATCAAAACAGCCCCTTATCTACTTCTGATACCATGGAAGATATATTCGAAAAAAAGGATAAGAAATTATCGGATCGCTTAGAAATGTGGACAAAAAATAATGATTCAGAAAGTAGCGTCACTAAAACATTATGCAACGTGTGCCGTAAAAGCATGATAGACACGATAACCGACCTTATAAATCGCTCTTTTTCTAAGGAGGATGTGATTATTCGAACACTTCAAGGAGGTCAATGCTCAAGATCGGTTCATAATACAACTATAAATGGTATTCCTCTGGAATTATTGTTCGAGTTAATAAAGGCCAATTCGAGTAAAAAAGTTTTAGAAAAATTATTTTTATTGCTGGGTAAACGTATTCAGGAGCCAACATTTCAGAAATTATTATTATTTTTACGGGATAATGAAGAAGGTAGTATATATCATTTATATGGAGATCTTGAGAGGGTACTACTTGAAGAAAAAAGAGGTCGTTTCAAAATGGGCCTTCTGAATCCCGTTGAAGGAACAAAGATTCAAATAAAAATTTTGGAAAATGGGACATTAGCATTGACGATTCGAATTCGAGCTTCTTTACTTGGGACCATAGCAGAATATATGGAAGGAACGGAACAAATAGCTAAAGCACAAGAAGAAGGGAGGTCTATTATTATAAATTGTTTTATTTATTTAGAGCTGAATGAAAATGGATTGTTTAACCCAAAAAGCTTACAAACACATATTGACTCACCTGTACCGTTAACTCCAAGAAATGAAAATGAAAAGGCTTTTGGCTTTGAAGGGATGCAATTATCACCAGAGAAAGAAATAGCAAGGTTAAAAGAACAAATAAAAGGGCTTAAAAAAAGGATAAAGGTTGGTGAAGATAATAAATTACGAATAGGCGTAGGATCATTTTTTTATGGGCAACAACTTACTGAGCAAGAGTTAGAATTATTTAAAACACAAGAGTCAAAATTAGAGGACTTGAAAAAAGAACTGAACGAATTAGAGAGAGAACTAAAAAAATTACGTAATGAACAAAATCAGAAAAAGAAGAAAAGGCGGAAACGATTTTCTCTGATGAAATAGAAAAAACTATTTTCGAACATGGGGATAAACTGACGTTATGGGGCTGTTGGGATCTGGCCATTTTGTCATTCAGAGCGCTGCGAAGAATCTTTAAAATTAAAGACTTACGGTCTTTGATTTTGTAAAAAATTTCAGATCTCAACAGTCCCATTATCTAATGGTCGCCGCTGAATGCTAATAACTAGAGCTTTCCCCCCCTTTCTTTAAATAAACCAGCAACACACTGATGGCGGCGGGGGTAACGCCTGAAATTCTTGAGGCTATTCCTATCGTTTGAGGTCGCGCTGCTTTTAGTTTTTGTCGAACTTCGATAGATAAACCGAGCATTTTGTCATAATCCATGTCTTCTGGAATTTTGGTATTTTCATAACGTAAATGGCGTTCAATTTCTAATTGCTGACGTTCAATGTAGCCTGCATATTTGGCTTGAATTTCAAGCTGTTCAACGACTTGTGGATCCATTTCCTGCCAGTTAAAAATTTTAATCATTTTATCGTGGGTCAGCTCTGGACGTTTTAAAAGCTCTATCAGACGAAATTCGCGTTGAATAGGCTTTTCTAAAATTTTATTTAACGCCATGGCCTCTTGAGTATTAGGTTTGACCCAGGTTGTTTTAAACCGTTTTTTTTCTTTTTCAATAGCTTTTTGTTTCGTTTCAAAAATTTGCCAGCGCACGTCATCCACCAATCCTAATTCGTGTCCTTTAGGCGTTAGCCGTAAATCAGCATTATCTTCTCGAAGTAATAAGCGATACTCTGCTCGGCTGGTAAACATTCGATAAGGTTCTTTTGTGCCTTTGGTAATGAGGTCATCGATGAGCACTCCTATGTAAGCTTCGTCACGTCTGGGTGTCCACGGTTCTTTTTCTTGAACAAAGCGAGCTGCATTTAAACCCGCGATCAATCCTTGAGCTGCTGCTTCTTCGTATCCTGTTGTCCCATTAATTTGGCCGGCGAAAAATAGACCTTTTATGGATTTTGTTTCAAGCGAAGGTTTCAAGTCACGAGGATCAAAGAAATCATATTCAATAGCATAACCCGGTCGCGTGATATGAACCTTTTCGAAACCTTCGATACTATGAACAAGCGCTTCTTGAATATCGAAAGGGAGGCTTGTTGAAATGCCATTAGGATAAACTTCAGTGGTGTGTAAACCTTCAGGTTCCACGAAGATTTGATGCGATTTTTTGTCAGCGAAACGTACTATTTTATCTTCAATAGACGGGCAATAACGAGGACCGATTCCTTCGATGTCTCCTCGGAATAAAGGGGAGCGGTCTAAACCGGAACGAATGATTTCGTGTGTTTTTTCATTGGTTCGAGCAATGTGACAAATAATTTGTTCAGGGTGTTCGTCGGCGTTTCCTAAAAAAGAAAAAACAGGGAGCGGGGTATCTCCCGGCTGTTTGATTAATTTTGTATAATCAATAGTATTTCCATCAATACGGGGCGGAGTCCCTGTTTTTAGTCTACCGACTTGAAAAGGTAAATTTCTCAAACACTCTGCTAAACGGATAGAGGCTGGATCCCCCATTCTACCCGCCTGATAATTCACTAAACCGATATGAACTTTTCCATTTAAAAAGGTTCCTGTTGTGAGGACTACCGATTTTGCCAAAAAACGCAGTCCGATTTTACTCACTACCCCACGGATGGTTTCATTTTTTATGATGAGGTCATCGACAGCATCTTGAAATAGGATTAAATTTTTCTGATGTTCTAATAGACTACGAATAGCTCGATTATAAAGTACACGATCCATTTGAGCTCGGGTTGCTCTTACGGCGGGACCTTTTCGAGAATTTAAGATGCGAAACTGGATGCCACCCAGATCTGCAGCATGAGCCATGAGTCCTGATAATGCATCGATCTCTTTAACGAGTTGACTTTTTCCAATGCCGCCCATCGAAGGGTTGCAAGACATCGCCCCCAACGTTTCTTTACTGTGCGTGATGAGCAGTGTTTTAACGCCAAGACGCGCGGCTGCCGCAGCAGCTTCAACGCCAGCATGTCCTCCACCCACAACAATGACATCAAAGCAATAATCACGTTCCATAACTGTTTTTTACCCAATGAAGAAAATGTGCTGTACTGTGTGGTAAGTTATTTTGGAAAAGCCATTTTTTGTACATACTGAGTATACGCTTGCCGATACTGTCATTTCTGAAAACAAAATATCGCCAAGAGACTTGTTTTTCGGCATCTGAAAGAAGCATATTTTTATCGAGAATAACGCTAATCATCGCACCCAAACCCGTGCGATCCACACCCGAGTTACAGTGAATGAGTATGGGATACTTAGCTTGTTCCAATATGTTTACTAAATGTTCAAGTACTTTGGGCTCTGGTAAGGTATAACTCGATAAACAGATATCGTCATGCTGAATATCCATTTTCTTGCTCGCCGAAATTTCATGCTGATACCAAGATTGTTGGGGATGTGGCCCTCTTAAATTAATCACAGTTTTGATATGATATTGTTGAATCACGCGTTCAAATTGTGTTTGAGAAAGTTCTCTGGTTCGATAAACTTGGCCTGGGATCACGATTGAAAAATTATGCATGAAAAGATAGTAAATAATTAACAGAGCTAATCCCAAAATGATTAATAGCGATAAAATTATTTTTTTACATTTATTCATGTTAATTATTCAGATGCAGCTTTTTGGTTGCTCAACTTTTTAAAGTTTTAGCTAAACATTTTAGCATTGAATGAGGAAAAATGCTCGTTTTGTCATGCAGCAATTGGAACAAAACTATGTTACAAAATCAGGTTCGAATTATTGGCGGGAAATGGCGTGGGCGGAAATTGAAATTTTTAGATCGAAAGGAATTACGTCCCACACCTGACCGAATGAGAGAAACCTTATTCAATTGGTTAACTCCGGTTATTCACGATGCACGTTGTTTAGATCTTTTTGCGGGGAGCGGGGCTTTAGGTTTTGAAGCTCTGTCCAGAGGAGCCCGAGAAGTTTTTTTTGTTGATAAACACATTGGAGTCATCAAACAACTTAATGAGGTGGCGAATACATTAAAATGTGAACAAGCCAAAATTATTTATTCAACAGCCGAAGCTTTTTTGAAGAGCACTGAAGAGACGTTTGATATCATTTTTTTAGATCCTCCTTTTCATCAAGGTCTTGTTGAGCTTTGTATCGAAGCACTAAAAAAACATGACATCATCCATTCAGGTGGATATCTCTATATTGAAACCGAAGCTGAAAATCAACTTATACCCGAGACTCTCCCCAAAAATTGGGCAATTAAAAAAGAGAAACGTGCCGGAAAAGTGAGAGTTTATTTGATAAACATAGGGTCTCATCCATGAGCGCCCCTATTAAAAATGTAGGGACAGGTCGCGACCTGTCCCTACAAAGTTTATACAAAATGGGGCTGTTGGGATCTGCCAAATTGTCATCCTGAACTTGATTCAGGATCCAGTAAAATCAAAGACTTATAGTCTTTGATTTTTTAAA
>JAFGHQ010000018.1 GCA_016930035.1 Gammaproteobacteria bacterium
CTGTTCTAAATCAACTGAGCCTCCTAGCCCTGAACTCTTTTTGTCTTTTTCATATTTCATATCGTAATCAACAGCGCTATACCCTGCACCCAACTTAACAGATCCCCATCGCCATGGTAAAAAGCCCACGTTTAACTGTAGCTCTTTTGATGTGCCACCCGCAATACGTCGATAATCCAAGTACCAATAGTCATCTTGCTGAAATACTTTGGTTTTAAAGCTTTGACTGCCGACTTTTGAATAATATCCCGATATACCTAAACTATTTAAGGTAACTTGATCAAAGAATCGTTTGTTTGAAAATAAATACTCGTAATCTGCACCTATCGCATTTTGATTTATCCATTTTTTAATATCTCCGGTTGCAAAATCAAATTTCATCTTTTGCGCTAAATGTTCTAAAGTAATTTTCATTTCCTGATGAGCAGTCAGCATATAAGCCCAGGTCAAACCTAATCGATATTCTTTCGGTCCAATATCTCCCTCTACTACTCCCGCCATATTATTTCGAAATTGATATCCCCATTTCGTATTAAGAATAGGACCAAATTCGCTGCTATATTCACCACCTATTTGTACCCCCGGACCAAAATTAAATTGATACTGGTTTATTTGCGCTTCTGTTGCGGGAATATTTTGATCTGGTGTTTTAGCAATCTCATTAACTAGCTGGTCGATTTCGCTATGCTGTTGTTGGGCTAGATTTCCATTCCCCGTATTCGGAATATGGTTCAATACTTGATCTAATGATTGATGATGGAGCTGAATACCTTGAGAATTATCACTGCCTGCTGAATTTTCCAATTGATTAATTTCTTGAATCTGCGCTTGTTTTTGAACGCTCGTTTGAGAAAAAGTATTTGGAGCCGAATCATTAAAATCTTGAGAAGAAGCAGATGAAGCGGCATTGCCGGCAGGCACTAATGCTAACCCATTTCTTGGAGTATCCCCGTAAATATTGGGGGCAATGAATAAAATTGCACTCACAATCGATAATATACAAAACAAACTTCTGAAAATTTTGCGCGCCATGCACTTTGACTCCGACCCAAATTAAGAGACCTATTAAATCAATGACTCCCGATAAAAACGAACGAAGCGAAGTTTTTATCGCAAGAGGAATTGATCCTGGATAAGGCTTCGCCTTATCCAGGATCTCGTGGGTTTTATTCTCCGCCGCTTGCGGCAAGAATAAAACTCAACTTTACCAAAAAGATACGATTCATTTAAGAGATTCACTAAAAATTACGTCTTCTGACCCACCTCTTCTTTTTTTATTTCCGGTAATCGCAATTTTTTATTATATCTACTGACTAGCAATACATTAACATAAGGACATGATACCCAGAAAAATAAAATTGCGAAAAACCCCATCGGGATCGCTAAGGAAATACAACATAAAAGCAGCACAATAACAGAAAATCGAAAACTCCCATACAATAGGCCTATAGGCCCCAAAAATAATCCTAATAAAATCGCCGCTGCAAAACTTTTATATGGCTGGGAAAAAGGTTGAGAAAAATAATTACTTTGCACTAAATTATCCTCATAGTTCAATATTGGAATAGATGATTCCCCAAAACCAACATTTTATACTTTTATTGGCAAAATGAGTAGTTTAAAACGATAAAAAAACAATAAAAATTCATTCTTTTCCTATTGTAGCTATCTTACAAAATGGGTATGATTTATCGCTAATATTTTCTAACCAAACCATACGAGGACGTAAAAGAACGATATGTTAAGATCAGACCTTATTCAATCCCTCAATAAAGATTTCCCTGATTTGTCTTTTAATGATGCAAGCCATTGTGTGGCGCTTATTTTAAATGCCATGACCCATCAACTTGCTCAAAAAGGTCGAATTGAAATACGCGATTTTGGTAATTTTGATCTCAAGCATCATGCTCCGCGACAAGCACATAATCCCAAAACGGGGGAAAAACTTGTCACCGAAGCAAAATACGCTATTCGATTTAAAATGGGCAAGGGATTAAAAGACCGTCTTAATGCTTAATCAATCCCATCCTTTCAAATATTTTTGGCGAATATCTTCTGGGAATCGTTCGATAGCATAACGCAGCATCGTACGAGGCATTTTTTTGTAATGCTTTTTAAGAAAAACTTCCTCAATAGCTCGATCCCGTTTCCCTACTTCGCGAAGCATCCAACCGACCGCTTTATGAATCAAATCGTGTGCATCCTGAAGTAAAATTTCAGCAATCTGGAATGTATCTTCAAATTGTTTTTGACGTATAAAATAAAGTGTCGCAATAATCGCGATGCGGCGTGTCCAAAGGTTTTTGCTTTTAGCCCATTTTTGCAAAATATTTCGATCACGATCGAATAAATAGGCCCCGATAATAGCTGGTGCAGTTAAATCTACTAAATTCCAATTATTAATAAAATCCATGTGCTGAACATAAAAATCAAAAATCGGCGTCAAATACAACCGGCGTTTAGCACCCATTTGGTACTGATCAACCAAAATGAGTAACCCGACTGCTCGTTCTTCATGAAGAGGCGATTTGATGAGATCTGAAATATAAACCAAATTTAAGTCACAAAATTGTTTAGCAATTTTTCGAAGCTCTGGGGCCGTAACACCTAAAAGTCGAACACCTTCCCCATATTCTCCTGGCCCGGTTTTTAAATAACGTGCAGATGCTCTTGCTCTTTCATTATTGGCTTTGCTGCGAAGCATTTTTTGTAACTGTAGTAATGGATTCATAAATATATTTAACATCAGTTATGCATGACAATTGCTCAACTGACGTAATTTTAAATTTTAAACGCTTAACCCAATCTACATATCTCATCTATTTAATATTGAATTTTTCTAATCTTGCGAATTAAAAATTCTATCGGACCAGAAAAAACATAAACAACAAATCCAATACATAAGACATCAGGAGGATCCAGCGCGATGCTCACAAAAATCAAAACCATAATGAGTATCGCGAAAAAGGGGACATGGCTTTTGAAATCATGATCTTTGAAACTGCGATAACGAATATTACTCACCATTAAGATAGCTGCTAAAGCTGTTACAATAGCCGTGAGAATCGTAACCAGCATTCCTCCTTGTTGAAGATTATATAAATGCTGAACCCAAATCGTTCCTGCAACGAAACCGGCCGCTGCCGTACAAGCTAAACCTTGAAAATATTTTTTATCTGCTTTTTCCGTGCCTATCTGAATATTAAATCGTGCTAAACGTAAAGCCGTTGCCGAAGCATAAAAAAATGCGATCAACCAACCAATTTTTCCAAGGCTATGCAATCCCCAACTGTAAGCACAAACTGCTGGAGCGACGCCAAATGCAATGACATCAGCAAGACTATCATATTGAGCTCCAAAAGCACTTACCGTGTTAGTCAGCCTAGCTATGCGTCCATCCAAAGAATCCATGAGCATGGCGATAAAAATAGCAATTGGGGCAACCTCATAAAGATGATTGACGGCCGCCACAATAGCATAAAAACCAGCAAACAAACCTGCGGTAGTAAATAAATTAGGTAAAAGATAAATCCCTTTTTTGAATCTATCTGTATTTTTAATATTTTTGAGTTTTGGCATAATCAAATCCTCTTTTCGTAAGGGTTTATCCCGCCCCCATAATTATTCTGCGCGTACGGGCAGGGATCATCTCGCCCGATTTATGCAAATTGACGCTTTTCACCACCCTCTTCCACATTCTGCACACAACGGGCACAAATCTCAGGATGGTCTGCATTTTTGCCTACATCCTCGCGTCGATGCCAACAACGAATACACTTGGGCTCTTTTGATACGACAACTGCGATTTTTAAATCTTCTAATGTTGTCTGAACAGCATCTTTTTGGGCTGATGCTAAAGATTTGACTTGCGCTGCTGATGTAATTAAAACAAATCGCAGTTCATCTCCAAGCTGATCTAACAACGCTTTTAACGAAGGAGCCGCATATAAAGTTACCTCAGCTTCGAGTGAAGAACCCAACGCACCTTGTGCCCGCAATTTTTCAATTTCACGATTAACCTCGTCCCTCACTTGAATCACTTTCGCCCAAAATTCCTGATTCATGTTCCCCTGCTCTTTCATCGCTTCAACAGGAGCGTACCATGTCTCAAGAAACACAGATTGCCCTCGTTTGCCTGGCATATATTCCCATATTTCATCAGCAGTAAAACTTAAAACAGGCGCGATCCATCGAACCAATGCTTCAAGCACATAAAACATCGCCGTTTGAGCAGACCTTCTACCTAAACTATCCGTCTGCATCGTATATTGACGATCCTTGATTACATCCAAATAAAAACTGCCCAACTCGATCGTGCAAAAATGATGAATCATTTGAAATACTTGATGAAATTGATAGGTATCGTATGCCTTCATAATTTGCTCTTGTAAATAACGGGCACGATCCACTAGCCAGCAATCTAGAGCAAGCATATTTTTAAAAGAGACTTCATGCCGATCAGGCTCAAAACCTTCAAGATTCCCAAGCAAAAATCGCGCTGTGTTTCGAATACGACGATACACATCGCTTAAGTGGGCAAATATAGTCTCAGAAACCGCAATGTCCGTTGTGTAATCAACAGAGGCCACCCAAAGCCGCAGCACGTCCGCTCCTAAAGTGTTTGTGATATCACTCGGTGGAATAACATTTCCTAAAGACTTAGACATCTTGTGGCCATGTTCGTCGACCGTAAATCCGTGCGTTAACACTTGCCTAAAAGGAGCCCCCACATTCATGGCACATCCTATTAAAAGCGATGTTTGGAACCAGCCGCGGTGTTGATCAGAGCCTTCTAAATAAATATTAGCGGGAAATTGTAATTCAGGACGAGCCATCAAGACGCAAGCAAAACTCGCTCCGGATTCAAACCAAACATCCACAATATCGGTTACTTTCTGATAGTCTTTTGCTTCATCTCCCAGTAATTCAACAGGATCGAGTTGATACCAAGCTTCAATACCTGCTTTCTCAACGCGCTTAGCTGCCTCTTCCATTAATTCCAGATTGCGCGGATGTAATTCGCCTGTTTCTTGATGAACGAATATAGCGATCGGCACACCCCAAGTTCGTTGACGCGAAATACACCAGTCTGGACGATTGGCAACCATACTCGTAATGCGCGATTCGCCCCAAGCTGGAATCCACTCGGTTTTAGCAATTTGCGCTAAAGCATCTTCGCGTAAATGCATGTGATCCATACTAATGAACCATTGGGAAGTCGCCCGGAAAATAACAGGCGTTTTGTGACGCCAACAGTGAGGGTAACTGTGTTCAATCACCTCATGATGAATTAAAACTTCTTTATCTTTCAACAAAGCAATCACATCATCATTCGCATCAAAAACATACTTTCCTTCAAAAATGGGGGTACCTTTGACAAAACAACCATCGTCATCGAGAGGGCTGTCAATCTCCAAACCGTACTGAACACCTACAACATAGTCTTCTTGACCATGACCTGGCGCAGTATGCACAGCACCTGTACCTGCATCGAGGGTTACGTGGTCTGCTAAAATGATGGGAACTTTTCGATCATAAAAAGGATGATGCAATTCTAAGTGTTCCAAATCTTTGCCTTGGCACTCTGCAACAATTTCATAATGCGCAATGCCATAGCGCTGCATGACGGGTTCTAGCAGATCTCGCGCGATCAAAAAACGCTCATCACCTTTTTCAGTTTGGCCTGCGACGATGACATAATCAAATTTAGGATTGAGGGCGACGGCTCGATTGGCAGGTAGTGTCCAAGGCGTTGTCGTCCAAATAGGAACGGATAATTTACCTTTGGATGCTTTTTTAATTTTGCAGCGATTTAAAAAATCTTTTTCATGTACCACATAAAATCGCACATCAATGGTAGGTGATTTTTTATCTCTATATTCAATTTCAGCCTCAGCTAAAGCAGAAGCGCAGTCACTGCACCAATAAACAGGTTTCACGCCGCGCTGTAGGTGGCCATTTTCAATCACCTTGGCGAGTGCACGAATGATGTCAGCCTCATACTTCGGATCCATCGTTAAATAAGGATGATCCCAATCAGCAAAAATACCTAATCGTTTAAAAGATTCTCTTTGAATATGAATTTGCTTGGTCGCGTATTCTCGACAAGCTTTTCGAAACTCAGCAGGACTTACTTTTTCACCCTCTTTGCCGATTTTTTCTTCCACTTTAATGGCAATAGGTAAACCATGACAATCCCAGCCAGGCACAAGTGGTGCGTCATAACCATTCATGGATTGAGATTTGACGACAATATCTTTGAGTACAGTCGTAATCGCATGCCCCATATGAATATCACCATTAGCGTAGGGGGGACCAAGATGTAGGATAAATTTCTGTTTACCTTTACGTAATTTTCGCAAGTGATTGTAAATATCTTGCTCTTTCCAGCGCTTGAGCATGTTAGGTTCACGCTCAGCAAGATTGGCTTTCATTTTGAAAGCCGTCTTAGGCAGGTTGAGTGTATTTTTATAATCGGTCATTTTTTTTACCTTTATTGTCTTAAACTTCGTAAACTTTTAATGTAATCCTACTTTTTAAATATGTCAAAAAGTACCAAAAAAATATCACTATTGTTATAAATTAAAATATTTTTTTGCGGTGATCACATCCATACTGATTTGCTCTTTTAAGGCTTCTTGAGATTCAAATTTTTTCTCATCACGGATTTTATATAAGAATTCGACGTTAAGACTTTCCCCATAAATGTCTCGATCAAAATTTAAGATATGAACTTCTAACAAAGGGTTTGGGGGGCTATTAAACGTGGGGCGATAACCCACATTAGCAATCCCTTGATATGCTTTATCTAGACCATAAACCTGAACTGCAAAAGTCCCTTTTAATGGTGATATTAAACGTTTTAAATCCATGTTTGCTGTTGGAAAACCGAGTAACTTTCCGCGCCCTTCCCCGTAAATCACTTTACCACACATTTGATAGGTATGCCCTAAAAGCTGCTCTGCCATAACAAAATCAGCTTCCTGTAGCACTTTGCGAACAGTGGTACTACTCACTTTGATGCAACATTTGGTGTCTGACACCAAATGTTGCATCAATGATGGGATTACTTTAACCTCGAATTTGTATCGCTGGGCTGCGCTTTTTAAAAAATCAACATCGCCGGCACGATTTTGACCAAATCGAAAATCATCACCAATTATCAAATACCGGCAATTAAGCGCATTAACAAGTATCTTCTCCACAAATTCCTCAGGAGTAAGCGATGAAAGCCTGGCATCAAAAGGCAATACTAAAAGATTTTCAATGCCCAACTGCACCAATTTATTAACTTTCTCACGTAACGTCATCAATCGCGCAATGCAACTTTTGGTGTCTGACACCAAATGTTGCATCAAATATAAAAACTCCTGAGGCAAAGGTTCAAATGTGATGACAACGGCGGGTAAATGCCGTTTAATTGATTCGCGTTTAAGGCGCTTCAAAATTTTTTGATGACCTAAATGCATACCATCAAAATTACCAATGGCCGCAACGCAATTTCGATGCCTCGAACGAATGTTATAAATACCACGAATAATTTGCATGTTTGATAAGATGATTACCTAAAATACCTCGCCAATACTAAAGGCGTCGGGCCCGATAACACTATTCATTTGCTGCATTAAAAACCAAACGATTTTACGCGAAGGCCGCTGACGACTAAACTGGTAAAATAAATCAACATACCAAAAATCACTAAACCAGAAAGATGCACAAAGCGCCAAAGAAAATGATGGGTAACCCAACTTTGAGTATCCCCCGCACTAAAAATTAAAAACAATGCCAGTAATCCATTAGCTATCATTAATTGTAGCGCATATTTGCCCCAACCAGGTTGAGCAGTATAAATTTTTTGTTTTTTTAAAAAAAACATTAAAAGGCCGAAATTAACAAACGCCCCACAAGAAGTAGCTAAGGCAAGTCCTGCATGTTTTAATGGAATAATAAAAGCCGCATTGCATAACATATTCACTACAACCGCAACAACTGCAATTTTAACGGGTGTTTTAATATCCTGGCGTGAATAAAAGGCTGATGCCAACACTTTAATCAGCATAAAAGCCTGAATACCAATAGCAAATGTCATTAAACTTTGACGTGCCATCAGCACATCGTAAGCTTTAAATTGTCCGCCTTGAAATAAGGTACTCAACAAGGGCCCCGCTAAAATAAACATCGCAACCGAGGACGGTAATCCTATCAATAATAAAAGCCGTATTGCCCAATCCAGTGTCTGTGAATATCCATCATGATCTTTATTGGCATGATGACGAGAAAGTTTTGGCAAAATAACGGTAGCTATTGCAACGCCAAAAACACCCAGCGGAAAATTCATTAAACGATTCGAATAATAAATCCACGAAACGCTTCCGGTATTCAAAAAGGAAGCGAAAATGGTATCGATTAAAATGCCGAGCTGCACAACAGAAACACCAAAAATAGCAGGGGCCATTAATTTTAAAACGCGTCGAACGCCAGGATCGCTAAAATTGACCCGTGGAACTGGCATTAAATGTTTCTGATGTAAAAAGGGTAATTGGAATACAAACTGTACAATACCGGCAATAAAAACACCCCACGCTAAAGCGTAAACCGGCACCTTAAAATAAGGAGCTGCCAAAATTGCCATCCCCATCATAATGAGATTCAATAAAATGGGAGCAAATGCAGGAATGCCAAAACTATCGTAGGTATTCAAGACACCTGCCCCCAAAGATGCTAAAGAAATAAATACAAGATAAGGAAACGTGACCCGCAGCATATGAGTAGCTAATACAAATCGCGTGCTGCTATGTAAAAAACCGGGAGCAAAAAGTGAAATAATGAGAGGAGAAACCAAAATAGCAATGATGGTTATCACCGTCAAAGCAACCGTCATGGTTCCCGTCATATCATCAATAAAACGTTTCGTTAAAATTTCATCATGCTTCACGCGATATTGGGCTAAAACAGGAACAAAAGCTTGAGAAAAAGTGCCTTCAGCGGACAATCTTCGTAAGAAATTAGGAATTTGGAATGCCACAATAAATGCGTCAAAACCCGCCATAGCCCCAAAAAGATGTGCGCACACTAAATCTCTTAAAAAACCAGAAATACGGGATAAAGTCGTGTTAATTGAAACAATCGTCGTAGACTTTAATAAACTTTTTGACATATCAATATTTTACACAATTACCTTTAAACTTGAAGATTAATTTCCCACTCTACACGACAAAAAAAATGAGAAGAGGAAATAAAGCTTTAAAAAACATGAGCTTATTGATATAAAGTAATATTTATTTAAAA
>JAFGHQ010000019.1 GCA_016930035.1 Gammaproteobacteria bacterium
AATATGAAAAAGACAAAAAGAGTTCAGGGCTAGGAGGCTCAGTTGATTTAGAACAGTTACTCAGCGAACAACTCAAGTTTGATTTAAATGCTAATTTACAACGAGCTTACGATGATTATAAAGGAGGGGTTTCTTATTTGATGCATACGAAACCCGATTCTCGATTAGAACTTGGTATAACAGCAGAACATATACGAGGTCATTTAAGTTTACCTAACGATAATCGATTTGGTGTGAATGTGGGTTATATATGGGGCGCAAATCCAGCAGAAGGATTAGCGAGCTATCACATGGCTCAAGAGAATCAAAATTTTTCCAGTCAATTATTAAATTGGACAATGACCCCTGCCGTTCATATGGCGAAGGTCTTAGCGATTAAAGATGAAAAAGTGGTTTGGACACCAAAAGACCCGACATCAACACCGATTGATGATAATTGGACAGCAGTCGGCGCAATGTTTCATTACGATGTCTCGAGTCATTTTCAAGCGAATGGTGATCAAGGAATTTTTGCATATAGTTTAATCAGTACCATTGCACATGCGCTAGGGGCTGATGAAAAAGTTGATTTGGGAATTGATCAAAATAGTGGGCTTATTTCAAGTAATGAAACTGTATCAACAGATGCTGTTGATACACGTATTACTGTTTCCGCTGATAAAATAAGTCGAGGGCAGAAAATAGGCCCTACTCAAAATCAAAGTTTTACCGTCTACGTAGAACCCACTTCAAGACAAGCAATAATAACGATACCTTCTGTTACCACTGAGTTCGCATGTTTCATTGATATTAATTCGCCTGATTCTAATAAGGGTGATTTTAAATCACATGGTGGCCAGCTCGTTTATCAATTAAGTGGGGATGATAGTGGATTAACTATCAATGCAACAACAGGTAAAATCACGGGAGCTAAACCTCCTGGAATAACTGATCATATTCATGTTACGGCATATAAGAAAGATGCTCCGGATACCGGAAATCATACCACGACTTGGACATTCAGGATTGAGTGCATTAAGATACCTATACCCCCAATCCCAGCTTAATTTTTTTATCCGGATTTAGTGTAACAGAGTTATTCAAAATCGAGAAATTTTTACCATGCTCCCAAAAATGCGTCAAAAGAAAATCGTTCGGCGCAAGTGCGTAGTAGAGAATCTTTTCGATACCGCTTACAATCTTCATCCACGCTTAAAAAATATTTATCTTAGTCGTGGAGTTCAATCTTCCAAAGAACTTGATAAAAGTTTCACCCATTTATTGCCTTTTTATGACCTTTTAGATATCGAAAAAGCGGCTGAGATTTTGTTTCAAGCGCTTTTAGCTCAGCAACATATTTTAATTGTTGGGGATTATGATGTTGATGGCGCGACTAGCACGGCGTTAATGGTTCAAGTTCTCACAGAATTTGGTTTCCAACACGTGGATTTTTTAATTCCGAATCGCTTTTCTTATGGATATGGATTAAGTCCTGAAATTGTTGATTTGGCATTAAATCATCACCCAAGACCTGATCTTATTATTACGGTAGATAATGGCATTTCGAGTATCAGTGGCGTTAATGCCGCCAATCAAAAGGGCGTATCGGTTATTATTACCGATCATCATTTACCGGGAGAAACGCTACCCGATGCTGCAGCTATTGTGAATCCGAATCGTTCCCATGATCCTTTTTTGAGCAAAAATTTAGCAGGCGTAGGCGTTGCTTTTTATCTACTTTTAGCATTGCGTGCGAAACTTCGAGATAAGAATTGGTTTGAACAGCAACAAATCCAAGAACCAAATTTAGCCATTTATCTGGATTTAGTTGCTTTAGGTACGGTGGCTGATATGGTGCCGTTGGATCACAATAATCGAATTCTTGTTCATCAAGGGATAGAACGCATACGGGCAGGGGTCTGTTGCTTGGGGATAAAAGCGCTGATTGAAGTGTCTACGAAAGAAATGGCCAGTATCAATACGGACACGTTAAGTTATCTTATTAGCCCAAAACTGAATGCGGCGGGACGCTTGGATGATATGTCTTTGGGGGTCAATTGTTTATTAGCCAAAACAGAAGCCGAAGCTGAACGTTTTGCTCATCAACTCGAACGGCTGAATAAAGAGCGACGCAACATTGAGCGTGATATGCAACGTGAAGCTTTTGCTATTTTGGATCGATTAAATCGAGAACGTCGATATCAGTCCGTAGAAAATGGCCCATTAAGTTTATGTTTGATGGATGAAAATTGGCATGAGGGAGTGATTGGGATTTTAGCATCGCGCCTAAAAGAAGCTTATCATCGTCCTGTTGTTGTTTTTGCCCCGCAAGAAGACGGTAAATTAAAAGGTTCTGCGAGATCCATTTCTCAATTACATATTCGTGATGTGCTCGAAAATATCAATCGAAACCACCCTTCGTTGATTGAACGTTTTGGTGGGCACGCACAAGCAGCAGGACTCAGTTTACAAGCTTCTAAATTACTGGAATTTACTCAAAAATTTGAAGCACAAATCAAACAACTTTTAAAACCAGAGGATTTAGAAGAGGTTCTCATGAGTGACGGTGAGCTTGATCCGACAGATATGCATTTAGATTTCGCAAAACAATTGCAAGCATCCGGTCCTTGGGGCATTGGTTTTCCTGAGCCGTTATTTGAAGGAAATTTTGAACTCATTAGGCAACAAATTGTTGCTCAAAATCATTTAAAAATGATTCTCAAACAAAATGCGCGTATAATAGATGCTATCGCTTTTAACGTAGATTTAGACCAATGGCCTAATCAACGTTGTGAAGCCATTTATGCGCTTTATCGTTTAACCATTAATGAATATAAAGGAAGAAAAAACATACAATTGATTATCAAACATTTTGAAGCATTATGACGGACAATATTTACATTCCCTATGAAGATCGCATGCGACTTCGGGGAGAACTTTCAATCAATGAACCATTATCAAGGTACACATCTTGGCGCGTAGGAGGGAAGGGCCGTTATTTATATAAGCCTACCGATATTGAAGATTTAGCGTTTTTTTTATTTTTGTTGCCAGAAGATGAGCCTGTGACATGGTTTGGAGCGGGAACGAATTTGTTAGTTCGAGATAAAGGTATTTCAGGAACCGTCATCGTGGCAAATTCCGGGTTAGATTATATTGAAATTGTTGATCCGATGACTGTCGATCGTATTAAAGATGTTCGAAAAATGCCTTACAGAAATGCGCAAATTATCCGAGCTGAAGCTGGGGCATCGAGCGTTATGCTCGCTCATTTTTGTTTGAGACTCTCTTTGACGGGCTTAGAATTTTTAGCAGGCATTCCCGGCACTGTTGGGGGCGCATTGAAGATGAATGCAGGAGCTTTCGGCGGTCAAACGTGGGATCATGTCATCGCTGTTGAAACCATGAATCGGTTTGGGCGCCATCGCCTACGAGCTCCAGAGGAATTTGACATGACCTATCGCGCAGTTACTGATCCGGATCAAGAATGGTTTGTGGCAGGTTATTTTGAATTAGAAAAAGGCAATCAAGAAGCATCACATGAACGTATTCAAGCCATGTTGGAACGACGAAGGAAAGCGCATCCCTTAAATTTGCCGAACGCGGGTTCTGTTTTTCGTAATCCAGAAGGTGATTACGCCGCTCGTTTGATTGAAACCGCTGGCTTAAAAGGCTATCGAATTGGTGGAGCTAGCGTTTCTCATAAACATGCTAATTTTATTGTGAATGACCAAAATGCAACAGCATCAGATATTGAACAATTAATAGAATATATTATTAAAGTAGTTGAAGACAAACATGGAGTGCAGTTGCAAAAAGAAATACACATCGTAGGGGGAGGAGGGATAAATAATTAATTGTCCTATGCTTTTCCGACGGCGGCGATATAAGTAATAAATTCATCCTTTCCATTCAGCCCTAGTGCCTTATCAATTATTTTTTGATCATAAGCCCCAATAGCACAAGTGCCACATTGAATAGCTTCCACAGCCAAATACAGATTCTGACAAATATGACCCGATTCTTCAGCGATCATTTTATGAGCGGCAGGACCAAATAGCCATTCGCTTCGAGCGGGAACCACTGACCACAAGAAAATTACAGCGGCTTGTTTGACGGGGGTTTGGTTATAACAAGCATCTAAAATTTGTTTTTCCAACGTTTGATTCGTGGGTAAAAGACATAATTGATGTTTTAAGGGCATATAGAGATATAAACCAGCCGGAATCCCTTTTACATTGCGAAGATATAAATACGTTTCAAAAGGATGACGCGCACCGCCCGAAGGAACATTCCGAAAATGTTTAGTAATTTTTCGAGCGCCTTGAGTTACCCATAACAAAAAAGATAGCTCTTCAAAATTCAAGGGCAAATCATTAAATTTTCGACGCGTTTTTCTGTTTTTAATAGCATCCATCAGCGAGAGTTTTGGAATTTTAAAATCTTTGGCATTAACCAATTTAACCAGAGTACTATTTTTTGGAATGTTTTTTTTAAAAAGAGACAGATTCGCTTTTTTGTGATAATTGGCAACGTGCTCACGCCAATTTTTAGTAAAAGAAGACTTCAAAAACTCACGACCTTTTTGAAAATTGTTCATCCAGTTTTCTCTAATATTGACCAGTATAATTTTGCTTCGATTCACTCAAGTAGAGGATAAATTTTATAAAAATTCTACCATTATTTTTTTAAATGCGCCAATGATAAGAAAGCAAACCATTAAAATCTAAATGAGAAAAAAGGACACAACCTCAATAAATATTAGGGATATATTTTAAATTTTTAAATTGTGGAGTCGCTTTGCGGTAACCATTTTTGTAAGTTGGGGTAAGCATAGCACAACCCAACATCATGATTATCATGATAATTAAAAATTAAGAATCGTTATAAAATTTTAAATTTTGAATTAAGGGGCTGTCGAAATCTGCCCATTTGTCATCCTGAACTTGATTCAGGATCCAGTAAAATCAAAGACTTATAGTCTTTGATTTTTTAAAAAAGTTC
>JAFGHQ010000020.1 GCA_016930035.1 Gammaproteobacteria bacterium
TAAAAACTAAAAAATAGTTGATTAAATAGAAACTATTTTTTGATGATTTTTGTCAACGAATTAAGTAACTTTTACAAGGATGACGAGTTCTGGATCTCCAGAACGACAACTCTCACAAAGAAGTATTTAGGGCGTAATCCCAAACAACTAAAAAAATTATGAAACGAAAACTTTTAAGTCCTTTTACAATTAGTGACCAAGAAAAATTGGATTATCCTGTATTGCCACTTCGAGATGTGGTGATTTATCCAGATATTGTAGTTCCTTTATTTATTGGACGTCCTAAATCCATCAACGCATTAGAACACGCGGTTAATACGAATAAACTTATACTGCTTGTTGCTCAGAAAGATCCCAAGAATGAAGATCCTTCCATCACGGATTTATATTCGGTGGGTATTGTTGCTACGATACTACAATTATTAAAATTGCCGGATGGAAATGTGAAAGTTTTAGTAGAAGGCAAAGAACGCGTTCAAGTTGCTCGTTTTTTGGATTTGCCTAAATATATTTTTGCTGAATTAGAACCAAAGATTCCCACGATAGCAGAGGAAACAAGTGAAAAAACAACAGCCCATCGGATCAATGCGCTCAGTAATTCCGCTTTTGCTTTATTTTCGCAATTTGTCAAATTAGAGAAAAAAATACCAGATGAGATTTTGCCCTCGATTAATGATATTGAAGATAAAGGTAAGTTAGCAGACACCATAGCTGTTTATCTGCCATTAAAACTTTCTGAAAAACAAAAAATCTTAGAGACTTTTGATATTCGAAAACGATTAGAAGTGTTGATTAAATATTTAAAAAGTCATTTAGAAGTCCTTGAATTGCAGAAAAAAATTAGTACAAGTGTCCGAGGCCAAATTGATAAAGATCAGCAGCGCTATTACTTAAGAGAGCAAATGAAAGTGATTAAAAAGGAATTGGGCAAGCTTGATGAAATAGAAAGTATGGGGGATGAACTTAAAGCGCTTGAAAAACAAATCAAAAAATCGGGTATGCCAGAAGAAGCCCAAGCGAAAGCTTTAGCAGAACTTAAGAAACTCCGAATGATGCCGCCCATGTCAGCAGAATCTACGGTTTCTCGAAATTATCTTGACTGGTTGTTGCAATTACCATGGAAACAAAAAACTAAAATTAATAAAGATTTATCCAAAGCCGAAAAGATTTTAAATCAAGACCACTATGGATTAGAAAAGATCAAAGAGCGTATTTTGGAATATCTTGCCGTACAGAGCCGAGTAGAAAAGCTCAAAGGGCCTATTTTATGTTTGGTTGGTCCCCCTGGAGTGGGTAAAACATCTTTAGGACAATCGATAGCCAGAGCAACAGGTCGTAAATTTACACGCATGTCTTTAGGTGGCGTACGAGATGAGGCAGAAATTCGTGGCCATCGGAGGACTTATATCGGCTCATTACCCGGAAAAATTATGCATAACATCTCAAAAGTGGGCGTTAAAAACCCACTCTTTTTACTGGATGAAGTAGATAAGATGGCAATGGATTTTCGGGGAGACCCTTCATCGGCCTTACTTGAGGTCTTAGATCCTGAACAAAATGCAACATTTAATGATCACTATTTAGAAGTGGACTATGATTTATCGGATGTAATGTTCGTTACAACCGCCAATACGCTAGAAATTCCTCCGCCACTTTTAGATCGTATGGAAGTGATTCATCTTTCGGGATATACGGAAGATGAAAAACTGAATATCGCTAAGCGTTATCTGATGCCCAAATTGCGTAAGGCCAATGGGCTCAAAACAGGGGAAGTAAAGATATCCGACGGGGTTGTTCGTGATATTATTCGTTACTATACAAGAGAAGCAGGGGGGCGAAATTTGGAGCGAGAAATTTCTAAAATTTATCGTAAAGTGGTTAAAAATATATTATTAAATCCCAAAACTAAGCAAATTAGTGTTCAGTCGAAAAATTTAGAAGACTATTTAGGCGTTCGAAAATATCATTTTGGTAAAGCTGAAGAAAAAGACCAAATCGGGCAAGTAACAGGGTTAGCCTGGACTGAAGTAGGCGGGGAATTATTAACCATTGAAGCTGCTACCATGCCAGGAAAAGGCACATCCATCATTACAGGGCAGCTCGGTGAAGTGATGCAAGAATCTGTGCAAGCGGCGTTGACTGTGGCGCGAAGTCGTTCTGAAAAATTAGGTATTCATCCTAAATTTTTTGAAAAAAATGACATTCACGTCCACGTTCCTGAAGGAGCCATCCCTAAAGATGGCCCGAGTGCTGGTATTGCCATGTGTACGGCTTTAGTTTCCGTGCTTACGGGCATACCCGTGCACGCCAATTTCGCGATGACAGGCGAAATTACTTTACGTGGGGAGGTTTTGCCGATTGGCGGGTTAAAAGAAAAACTGCTTGCCGCACGTCGGGGGGGGATCGAACATGTGATTATTCCTCAAGAAAATGAAAAAGATTTAAAAGAAATTCCCAAAAATGTCCAAGAAGATTTAAAAATTCATCCGGTTCGATGGATTGACGAAGTTTGGAAATTAGCACTCGAACATTTGCCGAAACCACAACCTAAATCTAGACAGCCGCAAAAGGGACCGAAAGAAAAACGTTGATTTTGGTACGGACAGATCGCAACCTGTCCCCTACAATTTACTGTTGCCATGCACGAATTCTCCATTATCCAAAACATATTTCCGATCATTGAAAAAAATGCAAAAGATCATCACTTAAAAATTATTACTAAAGTTACACTCAATCTCGGTAAAAGTTGCCAATGTCTCCCGGATTTTTTACAATTTGCCTTTCAAACGCTCGCGAAAAATACCATTGCCGAAAATGCAGAGCTTGTCATTCAAGAAATACCCGGTAAAAGTGCTGTTTTGGATTGTATTGAAGGCAGTAATTAACGTCAGCTATGATAATAATTACATAACTGACGTAATTTCAAATGTTAAATTTTAAATTCTGGTTTAATTTTTACCCACAGTTTTTGAAATAGATCCGAAATTTTTAGTTAAGGAATTTCCATGCAAATCAAAATTCTACAAAATCTTTTAGAGGCCAATGAAGAAAAGGCGCAAGAAGTCCGAGATTTTTTAAATCAAAAACATATTTTTATGGTGAATCTCATTAGTTCGCCGGGATCTGGCAAAACAACACTTTTGGAAAAAACTTTGCCGATTTTAAAACAAAAATTTCGTGTTGCTGTGATCGAAGGAGATGTAGAAACTGAGCGGGATGCAAAACGCCTCGATCTATACCAAGTTCCCGTGAGTCTCATTAATACGAAAGGGGCATGTCACTTAGAATCGGTTAGTATCGAAAAAGCTTTATTGGCATTTGATCTAGATCAGCTCGACTTGATTTTTGTTGAAAATGTTGGAAATCTTGTTTGTCCTGCCGAATTTGACATTGGAGAACATGCTAAAGTTGCAATGCTGAGTGTACCCGAAGGAGATGATAAACCGCTCAAATATCCGCTATTATTTCAAGAAGCAAGTTTAACTATTCTCAATAAAATCGATTTGTTAAAATACACCGACTTTGATAAAACACGTTTTTACGATGATCTAGAACGAGTCAATCCCAATCTATCTGTTATTGAATTATCCTGTAAGACAAACGAAGGTATTGATGCTTGGGTTGACTGGCTAGACAAACGACGCATAGCGTCGTTAAATAGGTTGGGTTAAGCACGCGCAACCCAACAAGTATTCAAGTATTAAGGATTCATCATGACAAAACCTGAAATCTTAATCACAACAAAAAAATCCATTTTAAAAGGTCTCGATCAAGCACATTCAACCTACCGAATTATAGCACTTACCCGTAACCAAGAGCGCGTGATCTACGATTACATCAACAGCAGCGATGAAATCGAACTGGAATACCAGCCTACCGTACTTTCTGTCAAAAAATTCTTTTTTCCTCAAGATGAAATCATTTTAGATTATACTGTCGAAGGTAAAGTCACCCCTCGAATCGAAGCTGAAAATCTAGTCTTGTTTGGTGTACGCCCCTGCGACCTGAATGGGATTAAAATTTTAGATGAAGCCTTTGCCGAAAGTCATGGCGATCCCAATTATCTTTCAAGACGAGAGAAATCTATCGTTATTGGTATTGACTGTCAAAAAGTCTGTGATAAAGACGCATTTTGCTACAAAGTGGATAGCAATGAAGCAAAAGGCGGTTTTGATATCATGCTTTATGATCTGGAAGATCGTTATGTAATTCAAGTTGCGAGTGCTAAAGGCCAGAAATTTTTGGAACGCTATTTTGAAACGACCCCCGGTTTGCCATCCGATTTAGAAAAGGCACTTGCCAAGAAAAAAGAAGGTTTTAAAGGACTTGAACCTTTTAAAAATTTAGAAAAATTTCCGGAGATTTTCGAAAAAAACAAAGATCATCCCGTTTGGGAAGAAGAGGGCAGTCGTTGTTTGAGCTGTGGCTCTTGTATTATGGTTTGCCCAACTTGTTATTGCTTTGATGTGGCGGATGAATTGGCATTAAATTTGAAAAAAGGTCAACGCATGCGTCGTTGGGACGCTTGTATGCTCAGCGCCTTTGCAGAAGTTGCGGGAGGGGAAAATTTTCGTCCTACTGCAAAAGAACGTTTACATCACCGAATCGACCGTAAATTTAATTTTTTAATGGCTAAACATGGGCAAGCTGTTTGCGTTGGATGTGGCAGATGTGTAAGAGCCTGTCTTGCAGATATCAGCCCTAAAGTGATCGCAGAAAAAATTACAGGTAAATAATAAAAAATTGTGGTCATCCTGGCTGGGCCCAGCACCACGCGTTCGGGTTATTAATATGAGCAATTCCCTGGATCCTAAATCCAGTTCAGGATGACGGACTTTCTTCGTCATTCTGGCTGGGAAGCCAGAATCCAGTTGACAGGGATGTTAAATTAAATAGGACTGGATCCTGAATCAAGTTCAGGATGACGAGTAAAACAGCGTCGAAATGCGCCAAAATGGCAAAGACTAATTATAACGTATGTTAGAGAGCAAAAAATGATGCAACTTGATTTACAGCCTAAAGATGAAAAACTTTATCTTCCTGACCCGGTCAGGATCGTTGAAATTAAAGATTTCACCGATAAAGAACGATTTTTTAAATTAGAAATATTAAGTGGAAAATCACTAGGTCATCAACCGGGCCAATTCGTCCAAGTTTCTGTTTTAGGTATTGGCGAAGCACCCATTTCCATTTCTTCACCGCCTACAAAAGATCACTTTTTTGATCTTTGTGTTCGAGCCGTCGGCAATGTCACCAACAAGCTTCACACTTTAAAAGTAGGGGATATTTTTCACATTCGTGGCCCGTTTGGCCACGGTTTTGACGCAGACATCCAACAACGCATGCAAGGCAAACACCTTTTATTTATAGCCGGAGGTATTGGTTATGTGCCCTTACGATCTTTGATTAATAATGTATTGCCCGAACACCATCGATATAAAAAAATATCGATTCTTTATGGCTGTCGCACGCCAAAAGATCGCATGTATCAAGATGAATTAGCCGAAATTACTAAAATGGGCGGTAACGTCGAATTGTTTGAGACGGTTGATCGTACCGATGAGACTTGGAAAGGAAATGTAGGCGTGATTACGACATTGGTGCCCAAAGTTGAGTTAGATCCAGTGAACACGATAACAGCCATTTGCGGCCCGCCCATTATGTACAAATTTGTGTTGATTTCATTGATGGAGCGTAACATTCCCAAAGACAATATTTATATGTCTCTAGAACGTCGTATGAAATGCGGCGTTGGGAAATGCGGGCATTGCCAAATGGGTGGTGTTTATGTTTGCCAATCCGGCCCGGTATTTAAATATGCTGATGTAGAGCATAATGAAGAGGTGTTTTGATGTCCAAACCTAAAGTTGCATTTTTTGATTTTGCATGTTGTGAGGGCTGCCAGCTCTGCGCTATTGATCTCGAGCCTGAACAATTGCTCGACCTTGTGAGTGTAGTTGATATTGTCGAATTTCGAGAAGCCATGAGCGAAACAGGGGATCAACTTGATATTGCATTTGTCGAGGGTTCCATTACGCGTGATTCGGATATTGATCGGCTTAAAAAAATTCGAGAACGAGCCAAACTGGTCGTTGCACTCGGTGCTTGCTCGATGATTGCAGGAATCAATGCCTTAAAAAATTTCCAAACCAAAGCAGAATATACACAAGCCGTATATCCTGAAGATCCGAACAAATATGAAACCACCACAGCAAAAGCGATTGGTGAAATTATCCAAGTAGACGCTTTTATCCCCGGGTGCCCCATTGACACCGGCGAATTTTTACGAGTGACTAAAAATTTGGTGTTAGGTAAAACTCCTGATATTCCTACTTATCCGGTTTGTGTGGAATGTAAGCGCAATGAAAATGTTTGTGTTTATGAAAAAGGGATTCAATGTCTAGGGCCTGTCATTCGAGCAGGTTGTAATGCTAGATGTCCCAGCAATGGCGGATATTGTTTTGGATGCCGCGGCTTAATTCCGGAGCCCAATATTAATTCGCAGCAAGATATTATGCAAAAATATGGGCTGACGTATGAAAAAATGCTGGAAAAATTTAAATTATTTTTGCAAAGAAACCAGGAGATTTTCGGCGATGACCAATAATGTAAAAATTAATGTTCACCACATTACGCGTGTCGAAGGGCACGGAAACATCAAAGTTGATATTCGAAATGGCGAACTAAAAGAATGCAAACTGGAAATTGTAGAGGCACCACGGTTTTTCGAAGCCATGGTGAGAGGCAGACCTTATTATGAAGCAGCTCTCATTACCAGTCGCATTTGCGGCATTTGTTCTATGGGGCATCAGTTGGCTTCACTTGCTGCTAGTGAAGATGCTTTTGGAATTCAAATTTCAGCTCAAGAACGTCTCCTGCGTCGCCTCTTAAATTGTGGTGAATTTTTCGAAAGCCACACACTACACATTTATTTTCTCGCTGTGCCTGATTTTGTGGGCGCGAAATCCGTATTACCTCTAGTTGCCACGCATAAAGATGTGGTCGTGCGCGCTTTAAAACTCAAACGATTAGGACACTGGGTCGGTGATGTTATTGGTGGTCGTCTCATTCATTCCATGGCGACTCATGTTAAAGCGATCACCAAAATTCCAACCGATGAACAACTTCATGAAATTATTGCAAAACTCAAAGAAGCTAAAGCCATGCTTCGCGAAGATGTCAGTGTTTTAAAGCGCTTAAAATTCCCCGATTTTGAACGCGAGACGGAATATATTTCACTGTATAAACCTGGCACTTACGCATTTTTAGCAGGAAATATTTATTCGAGTGATACGGGCGAGACTTCCTATAAAAATTATCGTGAAATGACGAATGAATATTTAGTCGATCACTCAACAGCGAAACGTGCGAAACACCATCGAGATTCCTTCATGGTGGGTGCTTTGGCGCGGTTTAATAATAATCACGAATGGCTTTCTGATGACGCAAAACAATTGGCAGAAGATTTGGGTTTACGCGCACCTTGCTATAATTCTTACCTCAATACCGTCGCCCAATTTGTAGAATTAATGCACGTTGCTGACGACGCTATGGATGCGGCCCAAAAGTTATTAAACAGAGAACGACAACTCGAAGATCATACTTTCCCTGTTCATGCTGGTACGGGCATTGGCGCTGTCGAAGTGCCGCGTGGCATTTTATATCACGAATATACTTACAATGATCAAGGCTATATGGAAAAAGCCAATTGCATTATTCCAACCGCCCAAAATTTAAATAATGTTGAAAATGACTTTCGAGCATTGTTACCGACAATCACCCATAAGTCTCAAGAAGAAATCACACTTTTACTCGAGATGATGGTCCGAGCCTACGACCCCTGCATCTCCTGCTCAGCCCACATCCTCGATGTTGAGTTTGTGGATGAGGATTGAGCTAAGTTATATTCACATTTTATAAGCCATAGTCCTATTTTGGTATAGCCATGTAGCTACTGCATCAGGGTGCGATGATTCGTTTTGTAGTTCTGTTAGCGCATTTATGAGTTCCTCATCTGTTGGGGTTTTTACTTGCTGATTATTTAGTTTTTCTATTAATGGTGGAATTATTTTCTGTATCATTTTATTTCTTTTTTGCAAAAGTTCATTGATCTGCCGTATCTTCTCTTCTACAGTAGCAATGCTTTCGACCACTTGGATCATCTTATCATTTTGCTTGTTTATAAAATCTATTTTTGATTGTACTTCTTGCTGTAGTTGCTGTTTTTGTGCCATCTGCAAATGGTATAATTGGGGCGTGTCGCTGCTATTGAGCTCTTCTAAGTCTTTTGGTAGTGATTCCTGCTGCCGCCACCACTGCTGATAGTTTCCGTTTTCGGTATTATTAATTTCATGATTAACATTACAATAAAATTTTCTCTTGAGATAAGGTGTTAAGTACGGCTTCATCTCGGGATTTTTTAAAATTGCGATGAGTGATTCTAATTTTGTATTTTTATATACATCCCTGAAAGGTTTTCTGGTTTTAGGACATTGCCTCATAGAACGATTTTGATGAGTATCCTCCATGGTAGTCCCCCAACAATTAATAATGGGGTTGGCTAATACATCGCCAGATACAGGGCATTTCCCTTCTGCGTCAAATGCTTCAGACAATTTTTTCAGAAATAAAATAAGACTTTCTTTTCCTTGCGAAAGAAATTGCATGCGAACAAATTGCTCAATACCGGATTCATGGGAGACAGTTTCTAAAAATTTCTTATATAATGCACTACCTTGATTCAATCTGTCTATGATTGATTTAAGCGCTAAATTTTTATAATTGTCCTCCTTATTGAGATCAAACTGACATGTTGTAAAATAAACACCACCATTTAGAACTACTATTGGATATCGCTCTTTGACTTGAAAACTAAATACACTCCCAGTCCTGTCACAACAAAATATTTTCAAACATTTAGTTACTAGTTCTATTAAATTTTTAATTTCTTCCGTTTCAAAATCCATTCGTCTTTTTTCGAAATTTTGACCTTCTTCTGAATTCCTCCTTATTGGACTCGTTTGTGCTTTGAGCATGCCCAATTGTTCACTAAGATGGGGGATATCTAATTCTTTTATTAGTGTGTTTAACTCCGACCAGTGCCTATTTTGACCACCTAAAATATCTAATATCCAGGTGTGTACTGCATATAAATTCGGGTTAATTAATTTATTTTTATAATTAGCAATAATTTCGATAAAAACTAAGGAGTTATTTAACAGATCTTTCACTGTATTTGTTGGAATAGAACCCGTGTTTGTTGATTTATTTATTAAGGATATTAGATTCCCTCTGGAATCCTGGTACATCTGTTCACTGTTATACAGGTTCGAAAAATCAAAAGTAGTATTTTCAGAGGGGTGAGTTTGTATTGAGTGATGGGGTCGTGTTTGCACAGTTTCGTTTTTTAATTCATTAATCGAATGAAGATTAGATTCATGCATATTCCTGTATTCTTGGTTCCCTATTAATTCGACAATTCCAGGAATCAGATCTAATTTATGTAAAATATCCTGTACCTGATTGATAGGAATTGAATCCCTATTTTTTAATAGAGATTCAAACTTCTTGATATCTTTTGAAATTTTATTCAAATCTAGTTGGAATCCCGGCAGATTCTGAGCACCCATCCATAAAGTTTTTTCTTCTAAATATGCTTTTAATGATTGTGCTAACATATAAAGAGAGTATGGGTCTTCAGTAGAAGGATTCGTAATGGGCTGAGAATTAAACAATAATTGGGGATTATCAGTGACTCGCGGATTGGTAAGCGGTTGATTATCAACGACTTTGTTGGGCGTATATGTATGATCAATTTTATCCGCAATATCATTGATATAACGAATCAAACGACCCAACAGCTTATTTGATCTTGGTTCTTCTACTATTTTATAACCGTTTTTTTGATACTGTTCTAGATCCGAGTCATTATAAAAAATCTTTGTGATCAGCTCTCCTGTTGGATCTTCTAGAATAAATGTTACTGGATCATTCACTGGTTTAGGTTGTTCGAGTTTTCTCTCAAAACCAATCTGTTCTTTCATTACCTCATCAAATATTGTTACAAAATCACGGCAGAATTCTTTGAAAATTTCATCAAAATTCTTATCAGGAAATTCTTGAGGCAGTTGTTCGAGAAAACTGCGAATTTGAGACTTGTTTTTCACGCGCGTTAATAAATGTCTATACAATTCGCTTTTCTCAAACAATTTTTCCATAATATGTAATAAAACATAGTCAATAAACAATCCAGGCCTGGCGGTAATTATTTCATCCACACGTTGCGTTTGCCCATTAGGAAATAAACGCGGCCATCTTTCCTGATCGTTATAATCAAAGAGACGATGCTTCCCATCAGAATAGACAATATCCAACTCAGAACATAAAAATCCCAAAATATTTTCAACCATATCGAGTAAGATTATATTGTTGCGGGAAATTTCAATAGATTGAGTTTGATTAAAAGTATTCTGTGGAAGTATTGTTATATCTGTTATATTAAGATCTGATGCTATTAGTGGATCTTGGCTTTTATCATTATGCTCTGATGATGGATTTTGATTGGATAATTGCCCATAATATGGTTGTAGGTCCCCACATAATAAAGAATCAGCAAGAGCTTTTTGCATGATGAAACGAGCTGTTTCTTCTAAGGTTAGCCTTCCTTGACGGAGTTTACGATAATGAAATACACACGTTTTCTCTATACTTGCAAATAACCAATATTCTTCGGAATCTTCTGAACGGTTTATTTTTTCTTGTTGAATAAATGTTAAAAGTATTGGAATTATTTTTAATATCTTGGTTGATTTTTTTAGACCTATCTCTGCAACTTCACCCCCACTTTTTATCTGAAATAAAAACCAGGTTAAACACTTAAAAAGTATAGAAATACAACAAGCTGACCCATATGAAAGGATACCATGTATAAGTAATGCACAAAATTTAGTCTCTTGCCCATCATGTACACATGATGCTAGTTTTGATGCTATCTCTTCTAATGATAATGGAACTTCAGCTTGTAATTGATCTTTTTCTAATAAAGTTTGTATCACGTCGTGGAGTTTTTGTTTATTTTCTTCCGAAAAATATTTTCTTTCCTCCGGAAGCTCTAATTCTGATCTATTATTCAAATCACCTTGAGTGAATATTTCTCTGTTTATTGATTGGAATAGCTGTTTTATTTCTGAGGGTATAGGGTTTTCTCCATTTGCTGGCAGTTTTTCTATCAATTCTTTTAATTCATTAAATTGCCCAATCAACCTAGTTTTTTGGTTATTTTCTGACTCATCTAAAATCCCATTTCTCATGATTCCCATGAGTCTATATAATTCATTAAATGTTTCTTCACTTCCTCTATGTAACTCCTTTCTCTGTTTTAGCTCTTTTTGTTTCTCTGCTAAAAAAAGTTTGAATTCTTTTAAATCCTGCTTATTTTGCGAACTTTTGACTTTTAACAGCAGAGCATCAAATTTTTTTACTTCTTGGTCGGTAAGAAAAGTCGTAATCAAAGGGCGCAGATTAGTTCCCCAGCGTACACAAAACTTAATTTTATTTTCAATAGATTGAGGTCTTCTAAATTTGCTATATCTGTTCATGAATTCTTTAAGGCATGAAAAGGTAATAGCAGTACTATATTTTTTTTCTAGATCGAACAACTTAATCTCAAAACTATCCAGTAGTTGTTTTATTTGTTCTGTTATTATATTTTCTTGATACATTTTTGTTATCTCCAATTATTGTTTACTGTTTATATGCATAAAAATAGCTATAAAATATGTTGAATAAATAAAATATTCATTAAACGGGGTATATCATATAATTCTTAAGGAAATCTTAAATATAAGTAGAAATGCGTATTAATACTTACTGGTAAATGGCCCATTGGCAAAAACTTGAAAAGGAATCCAGCAGATTAGGTTTTGTTTCAGTACCCAATTGATTTGATATTTTAGTGAAATGGCGAGAACTTCCAGGGCAAAGAGCTTAGGGAGTTTTTATCGCTTTATTAAAGCGCCAATAAAAATCGTAAAGTTTATGAAAAGGAATATAATTAACGTGAATTTCGGATAAGAAATATCATGTAAATTAGATAGGCCTTTCAAATCATGTGTTCAGCATCATGTATTCAAATGATCAGTGTTAAATTATATTTATATTGTATCGGGGTTTTTTGAAAGATTATGGACATTTATTACTCAATAAACTCTTTATTCTCAATATTCTCATTTCTGGTTTAATTTTTGGCGGAATGATTGCTTGGATTACGGCGGGGCCATTATTAGTTATTAAGGAGTTTCATTATTCTTCTTTTTATTTCGGTATTTTCCAAGCAATGGTATTTGGTAGCTACATTATTGGAACACAATGCGTTAAGATACTACTCAAAAAGTTCGATGCACCTTTTATGATCCATTCAGGATTAGCGATTACTTTGGGTAGCGCCCTTTTGGCGGTTTGTTTAACCTATATTTTCCCCAAAAATATGGTTGTTTTTGTTATAACATTAATGTTTTATGTATTTGGTTCAGGTTTAAGTTTTGCACCACTTAATCGCACTATCGTTGAAGCAAGCCCAAAACCTATGGGGGTCAAAATGGCTTTAGCTTCTACATTAGGAACTGGGTTTGGCGCTTTAGCGAGCGCTTTTACAACAGTTTGTTATAACGAAACATTATTGATGTTGGCTATTATTATCTTCACGGTCAGTTTGATAAGTTATCTTTTACATATTTTTATATCCTTTGAACGGATAGGTCTTTGATTCCCATAGTTTAATGAAAGTCATAATATCAACTAAATTCTTTGATGAAGATCCTATTTATGCAGCCCGGTACTATCTATATGTATTATGCCAAAGGAGGGGATTCATTAAATTTTAGTTGTCGAGGTGAGGGGAATGCTGTGTTAATTAAATCAGGATTTCCTTATTTTGATAAAAAATCGCCACAAAGTACGCTAAAGGTGATGCAGGTTCTAAACCCTTTACCCAATCGTCGAATGAGACTGTTAGAAAAATTATGTGCAGGTCAAACTTTATTATGCAGATCGTTGAATCTAAAGGTAAAAGAATGGGATCAAAAGCAATTAGATTCCAAACGATTTTATCTTGAAGATGTAGCCTATACCCCAACAAAAATTATACAAACCACACGTTTAGGCATTCCTAAAGGTCGAGATGAACATCTCTTATATCGCTTTATTGATGCGAGCTATATTAAATATTGTACAGCCAATTCTGTGAAAAAAACCTCATTAATTATTAAGAAGAAATACAGATAAGGCGAGCCAATAGTATACAAATAGTATTCATTTAGGTTATGATTCGTTCGTTAATTATTCACCCTAACAGCGATCATCTCTAATAAATGCCGGTGTAGCTCAGTTGGTAGAGCAACTGATTTGTAATCAGTAGGTCGCGGGTTCGAATCCCCTCACCGGCTTTCTTTTTTGATAAATGGGGTCAAACCGCGTTTTACGTTTTGTGCCCTTTCTGAAGCCAGTATTTACTTGCATGACCGAAGGGGTCAAACCGCGTTTTACGTTTTCTTTTTAATTATATAGCATTTCCAATTAACCTTTAGATAATCGGTGGTCATCCAGAAGGAGCGCTGCCATCACTGTTATTCCGAGGAGAGATTCCTCGCGTTGCTTGGAATGACATTTCAGGTTGTTATTCCGAGGGAGCGCTGCCATCGGTGTCATTCCGAAGGAGCTTGCGACCGAGGAATCTCAAAGGAGCGATTCTTCGTCGGCGCACAGCGCTGCCTCTGAATGACAGCATGGTGACAATTATTTGTCAAAATATTAATTGGAAATACTATATAGCCCACCGAAAATCAAATTTTACAATAATATTTTATTGTAAAACAATAAATTTTGGTCTATTATTCCCTCCAGATTGAGTTTCTTAATCTTATTTAGTTTCGGGTCAACCTTGTTTGGCAGCGTGTATATATACAGCAAGAATGTAGAAATATAGCGTCCTTGTTGGCTGGATCCCTGCTTCCTTGCTGGGATGAGAATGGAACAAAAATTTGCATATGGTACAAACATTAATCGGAGAGTTTTATGGAAAAAATCAAAACTGTTAGCGGGCGATTTCGCATATTATTTCAATTGATATTTTTTACAGCACCTATTGGGGTTTTTTTATTTTGGTTGACTGTCAAAACGCCTCATGATGTTTTTACGGTTTTCGGAATAAGCGCGGGCATCATTACGGGGCATATGATAACGCTTAATGCCTTAACGCGTATTTTGGCGTTTTTTGCCAGTTTAATTCCAACAGGAATTTTTATGTACGGATTGCACCAACTCATCAAATTATTTAGAAATTATCAAAAGGGGAAAATCTTTGAGCTCAAAAATGTTAATTATTATAGAAAATTGGGTTATGCCTTATTGGCATGGGTTTTGGGCGGTTTTTTATATGATGCCTTGATTTCGTTTATTTTAACCTTTCAAAATCCTCACGCTCATCGGATTATTGCTATCGGAATAAATAGTGGCAGGATCGTTTCTTTATTTGCCAGCGGCATCATTATTTTGATTGCTTGGGTCATGAAAGAAGCTTATTTAATCCACGAAGATGGAGCCTTGGTTATTTAGGAGAATAAACATGAGTATTGTAGTAAAACTCGATGTCATGATGGCCGAAAGAAAAATGAAACTGGGAACATTAGCAAAACTCGTAGGTATTACTGAAGCCAATCTATCTATTTTAAAAAATGAAAAAGCCAAGGGTATACGCTTTGTGACTTTAGAAGCCATTTGTAAACATCTTAACTGTCAACCGGGGGATATTTTAAAGTATGAAAAATAAATCAAATAATCCTGTTTTTAAACATTATCTCAATGAAACTAATTATTCTAAAGGTTGGGGAGCAGAGTATTGGTTGCTTAATAATGAAAATCTTTGTTGCAAAATTCTTACATTAGAAAAAGACAAACAATGTAGTTTACATTTTCATTTAGACAAGGAAGAAATCTTTTTTGTGATTCAGGGAGAATTACTTTTTACTTGGATTGATACGAAAATAGGCCATGAAAACCAGAAAATATTAGCAAAAGGCGATTCTGTCTTTGTTCCAAGAAGCATGCCACATCGTTTTATGGGGATGAGCGAGGAGTTATGTATTTCTTTAGAAGCCGGGACACACCACGAGGAACAAGATAGCTATCGAGTTTTTCCTGGGGATTCCCAAAGAAAATAGGGGGTCAAATCCCGTTTTACGTTTTGTGACCTCTCTGAAGTTAGTGTTTGCTTGCATGACCGAAGGGGTCAAACCGCGTTTTACGTTTTATAAACAATATCGTTACCCAACTTTCCCTTCACATAATTTAACAACATTTCGTAATCATTTTTTAATTTCTCATTAGTTGCTAACATTTTTTTAATACGAACAATCAAGGAAGATAAACTATTCACACTGATTTCCCCCATTTTTTCAGATATTTTTTTATATGAGTAACCAAATACTTCTCTACATATGAAAATTGCTAATAAACGACACATATTTTGTTTCCCTCTTTGACTTTGAGTAATTTGGCAAGTGGGTTTTCGATAAAATCGAGCTATGGAATTAAGGATTTCTGTGATATCAAAATGAGAAAAAGTTCTTTTAAAATCTTGCTTCATTTCCACCTGATTAGTTTTATTTAATTTCTGTAATTTTTGTAGTATTTGGCTTTTAAATGTGGCATGTCCAAGAATAGTTGATTGATATTTTTTTGAGTAAAATTTGATTAATTCAGGCTCTACCCCCTGTTGTACGTAATTTTCATAACTTTCTTTAGGATTTTTTGAATGCATCATATCAAGTACAAATTCATTTTTTAACCACTCTGGTGGAGTTATAAGCCCTATATACGCCGCATAACTAGACCATTTATTATCTAAAAATTTTTCTTTAAAGCTTATTTCTAAAGGATTTAAGTGAATATAACGACTCGCTTGTAATAAATAAGCATCTGCTTCTATTAATATAGATTTATATCTTCCTCGAAACAAAGCTCCGTCGCGTTTTACACACCGATTAAATTGTTGTGTATAAACTCCATCAATATATTGCATAACTTGGGATAGATTGCTTTCAGGAGTACGTACTAATAAATGATAATGATTATCCATTAAACAATAAGCGTGTATTTCTACAAAAAATTTTTGGGAGACATCATTTAACAAATCTAGGAACATTTTTCGATGATCATAGTTAAGAAATATTAATTGTTTTGATGCTCCACGATTCATCACATGGTGCCAAGCATTTGGATAGTCTATTCGTAAGGGTCTTGCCATAAACTTCTCACATAAAAATTAAAAACTGTATCATTTTATTTGTTTTTTTATTTTGTTTATAAGAGATCAGTTTTTATAAGCGATCGAAAATCGCCAGCCCAGTTGATCTTCGAACTTATAAAGCAAAGATTTCTATATGGGAAATCAGGAAACGTGATGAATTTAGAAAGAAGTCCTTTTCATTTTTGGATATTTAAAAAAATGAAAAAGATTTTTATTAATGGTCGAGTTTGATTAGTTGACTCATAATAACACATCAATACAGATTCACAAAAGCAAAACTCAGTAAATGAATAAACAGCATTTCTTCAAAATAGCAAAAAATTTTAAAAATTATTTAATATATTGGAATTATTGCTTTTTATGAATATGTTTATCATTAGGAATAAAACGTAAAACGCGGTTTGACCCCTTGATTAGGCAGCATGAATGCTGGACTTAAAAGCCAGACAAAACGTAAAACGGGATTTGACCCCTAGTAGACCCCTAGTACTATTAAATCTAATGAATAATATGTGATCTATTTTTCCTCCTTGAAAAACAAATACTATACCCCATTTGGTATGTCAAATTATTAATTTAATTGATTATAGGTATTTTTTACTTGTATTTAAGATTTCCTTAATAATTGGATGTTATACTTTTTCACATTGAATGTTTTTTTTATTATTTTTTTACTTAAAGAGGGTTCCCTATATGTACCAACAAGATCTTCATAGCCTCACAGGATATTTAGAAAGCGAGTTAAAGCAAGATTACTCAGATAGAGAAAACCAAAATCACGTTCAAATTCTAGAATGGGTAAAGATTTGTGGAGGGCGGTTAAGGAGTCTCGCAGCTAATCCAGAAGCATTAAGAAAAGCATTAACCGAATTTCGTGGAGATTTACATGAACTAACTTCAGAAAGAAACATTTTGGGGGGAGGATATCAGCCACAAAGCTGGAATGGTAAGTTAAAATTAGATAAAGGTGGTATAAGGAGGTCAGGGAGGCTCAATGGGATCATTGAGAACGTGATAAAACCTTTGTGCGATCGGCTGATCAGATCAGTTGATCAAGATCTTACTTCCTCAAGCTCAATGGATCAAGGAGATCCATTCAGACAAGTTGATCGAGCTCTTACTTCCTCAAGCTCAATGGATCAAGGGGATCCATTATTGTCATCGCTTGGAATGCTGCAAGATACAATTAACAGGATAACACCTGCTAGTGAAGAGGATGAAAGAGCCCGCCACCAATCTTTAATAGATACTGTAAGGGAAATGATAACATCTTGTGAAGGTGTAGTACGGGAAGGAGCGGCTTCAACACGGTTGCAAAATTGGTTATTCATATTCCAACAATTGGCGGCTTTTCGGGACGCACTAAGCAAATGGACCTCGCCTGTAACCTTAAACCTATCGCGATCATTTAAAAAATCTTTAGAGAGTGTAAAAGAAGCATTAGAAGCGGCAAGGAGAGGAGTTAATTCACATATACGTAATGATATGAATCAAATGGTTCATGAAATTCCCGCAAGAGGTGAAGCCATTGATACGATAGCAAGGGCCAAAGAAACAGTGGAGCGTATATTGGGCCTTCCGTCGGAGCAACAACGATCGACGAAATCTAAGACGCAATTAAGTTTAGCTGTTGGAGAAGTTATCTCAATTTATAAACGATTACAAGAGGAACAAAAACGATTACAAGAGGAACAAACTAGAGAAAGACGGGCAAGACAGGAGGCTTATGAACAATTACAAGAGGAACAAACTAGAGAAAGACAGGCAAGACAGAAGGCAGAAGACAGGGCTGTAGAAAATGCTGCCAGGTTAGAAGCAGCAGAAATGGCAAGAAAAGCAGCAGAAGAGCAAGTCAGCAACATTTCTCGCGAATTAGACGAAGCGCGTCAAGCAGCGCGTCGAACAGAAGAAGAACTTAAAAAAAGATCTGAGGAGTTAGAGAGAATGGACGCAGAGTTAAGAAAAAAATTAGCGGAACAGGAGTTATCATTACAACAAAAACGGGAAATTGAAGGTAGATTAAATGAGCTCTCAACAGAAATAGAGCAATTAAATGCCGCGGCTTCATTAAATGACATCCTTTCCACAGAATTAGATCAAAAAGCGGCAGAATTAAGTCAAAAAGCGGCAGAAGAAGCGTCCTTACGGAAGGAATTAGCGCGCCAAGAGAGAGAGCGGGAGCGTCTGTCTTCACAATTGCGATTTTTCAAACAGAGGAGTAGAGAAAGAGAACAAGAACGCAATCAGGAAGCAGAGCGGAAACAGGCAGCATTAAGACAAAAAATAGAAACTTTACAAAAAAGTCTTGAAGATGAAAGAAAGAGGCAACAAGAAGCAGGGGCAGAAACTTCTCAAAATCAAGCTCGTATAGAAGAGTTAGAAAATCAACAAGCTCGTATAGAAGAGTTAGAAAATCAATTGGCCGTTCATGAAGCTCAAGAAAAAGCTGCGGCTGAACGCGAATCAGCAGAACGAAAATTTAAGAAAGATGTTTTAAGAGAAGCACAGCAAAGAATTAATGATTTAGATTTAGATCACGAATTCAGAATTCTCGACGAAGATTATAAACGGTACGCACGTGAGACGCTTTTACACGTCATAAGATTAGCACTTGAAGCGCCAGGGGTAATTTCTAACGCTTATGATAGTTATGATAGATATGTTTCTTCAGGAGAAGGGGGTGAGTTTATTGGAAGACTAGTGAACTTTTTTGTTGATATGGGGATTCGCCTATTACAGCCTGCAATAAATGGGCACATGAATTTATTGGATGCAATACAAGAATTTCGAGGACGCTTAGCGGAGTTACTAAAGCAATTGAACGAAAATTCGCGTTCGCTTCCAGGAGATTTAACCCCTGTAAAAGAGGCCGGGGTGATAGAATATAATCAATTAAAGACACAATCTGCAGAGCTCCGGGGGCACCTTCTCCAGCTTCTTGAAGCGTTGTTTCCTCGTAAGAATAGTGATCTTGATCCAACCAATCGATACATGCCTCAAGCATTGGAGGCAATGAAACAGGCGTTCTTCGGAGTTGTTAATGACCTTGCTGAGCAAAGGAAAAAAGAGTATTTAAATCCAACAGAGAGAAAACTGTTGGATCCAATATCGGCGGCCATTGCGCAATACCAAAAACAGGAGCGATCGAGGCCGGCGGAGCCGGCGGCCATTTTTGTTTCTCGGTCGAGGATATGATTTCAAGTCGGGATCGAGAAGAAGTTACTACAGTTTTGTATTTTTTAGAGATAACGCAAATATAGTATTTCCAATTAATATTTTGACAAATAATTGTCACCATGCTGTCATTCAGAGTCGGCGCTATGCGCCGACGAAGAATCTTTCCTTTGAGATTCCTCGGTCGCAAGCCCCCACTGATTGGAGCTGTTGAAATCTGCCCATTTGTCATCCTGAACTTGATTCAGGATCCAGTAAAATCAAAGACTTATAGTCTTTTATTTTAAAGATTCTTCGCTGCGCTCTGAATGACAAAATGATCAGATCGCAACAGCCCCATTTAATCAACTATTTTTTAGTTTTTGATCCCATTTTTTTTCTAAATCGGGATTGGGGAATTTTATTTTCTTGACAGGTCACCGTCCTTGACTAAAATGTATTTCCTTACAAGCGGGAATAGCTCAGTTGGTAGAGCATAACCTTGCCAAGGTTAGGGTCGCGAGTTCGAGTCTCGTTTCCCGCTCCAAATTTTTTAACAGGCCATCTATTTTCCTCTGCGATATAAAGGTTCAGATAAAGTTAATATGGCTGGGTAGCAGAGTGGTTATGCAGCGGCCTGCAAAGCCGTGGACGCCGGTTCGAATCCGACCCCAGCCTTATCAAAAAACCGCTATGCAGTTTTTTGGAATTAAAAATTAAGAATGAAGAATTAAAAATGTTAGAATCGCTTCGCGATAATTTTATTAAATATTAGTCGTGCAGAGCGCGATACATAAATTTTTAATTTTTCATTATTAATTAATGAAGCTGCCCGGGTGGCGAAATAGGTAGACGCAAGGGACTTAAAATCCCTCGGGATTTATACTCCCGTGCCGGTTCGATTCCGGCCCCGGGCACCATCTTTTTCTGCATCTCTGCGTTGCCAGGTTTATTCTCACTGCTCATTTACTAATATGTAAACTCCGCTGCTCGAAA
>JAFGHQ010000021.1 GCA_016930035.1 Gammaproteobacteria bacterium
CTTTCTAAATCAATTTCTCCGAACACCTCCTTTTTTTCTTGTTCAATCATTTGTTTTAATCATTCAATAGATTACCTACATTTTATATTATAGCTGAGTTTGGGATATTTTTCTAATATGTGATGAGAATTTAAAATAAAAGGGCAGTTTCTTTTGCAATACAATTTGTTATCCGATAAACTGAAAATTAATAGATGTTATTTTAACTGTGCTTATGTCTTTTCCTTTCTGCAGAGTAACTTAGAAGATCTTTTTGAATATAATATGGATATTTGGTTACCATATGAGGAGCCAGCTGATTTTCTATAATATTTCTTTCCTGTATGACAAAGCTTTTAAAAAAACAACGAAGGCTCCTGTCTGAACAATGACTGAAAATAATACAAGGGAAATTACACCAACCCTATCATAGAGCAATCCTATCAATGCACTTCCAATAAACCAGAAAAAGCCAAAGACCATATTGAATAAACCGAAGGCACTTGCCCTTTTATCTCTTGACACACTATCAGAAATCGCAGCCTTCAGTATGGACTCCTGGGTTCCTATGCTAATTCCCCATAAAGCCATTCCAAAGATAATTAACCAAAAAGATCCGAGAAAAACCAGAGGGGCGGTGAATATTTCCACAAAAAATAATACGGTCAATGCTTTGATGCCAATTCTGTCATAAAGAAATCCAAATACAACTGCCGCAGCTGCATCAATGGCCATTGCACCAGCGTAGAGTAAGGGAATCGCTTCTTCCGTAAAACTTCCTATTTTTTTCAAGTGAAGTCCGATGAGTGGAAAATCCGTAATACCCATTGCTAACAGCCCGGCAGCAAAAACAATCGTCCAATAAAGTCTCGAAAATTTTTTTTCGGAAATTTCCGGCATTTCGGTCTTAATTTCAAATTTCTCCGGACGTGGAAATAAAAATCTAGCCAAAATTGTAACTGAAATCGCTATAGCTGCAGGTATAAAAAGCAACAGTAATCCATTCCGATAAGTACGTATATCATGATTTGTTTTTGCGGTAAAAAGCAGGATTGAAAAAAGTGTAGGTCCAAGAAAGGCACCGACTTGATCCATCGCTTCATGCAGCCCAAAACCAAAACCACTCCCAGTTTTTTTTGATGCAAATGAAATCACTGCATCTAATGCAGGTTTTCTTATCGCTTTCCCAACTCTCTCAAAAAAGATAAATGCAATAGCCAGTCTCCAGCTACTTAGAAATGCAACCATCGGCAAAGAACATAGTTGGACAACATAGCCGATAATAATAATGATCCAATATTGTTTTGTTTTGTCTGCTACTTTCCCTGAAACAAAACGAAGCGCATATCCGGCAAATTCACCTACTCCGGCAGCAAAGCCTAATGCAAATGCACTGCTGCCTAACAAAATCAAATATTGCCCTACTACGCTTCTCCCACCTTCATAATTCATATCGGCAAAAAGGCTGACAACGCCGGTAAGAATAATAAAATAAATCGCAGTTTTCTTGTTTAATTCGAGTGGTTTTGAAATCATTGCATTTGTTTCTCCTTCTACTTTGAAAAAACTACCCATCTGCCAGAAAAACCTGCACTGAACATAAATCTATCTATACTTTTCACTAAAATCGAATGGGTAATGTTTTCTTAATTTTTAATTTTTTAAAAAAATGTATAAAAATTTGTTGTTCTATACTCAATGAATTGAACCAAAAATGAGGTTACTTTTTATAATCACATTATAACCTTGGCATATATTTTAGTAAATAAATATCCTTTAAGAACTAATAAGTATTGCTCTCTGGAAGTTATTCGTTTTTCCATAAGAAAAGTGTGGAAATAGCAATAATAATAAAACCAAAAATAACCCAGCTGTACATATAATAACCGTTTGCATCAGCAATCAATCCAAAAATAGGTGGAGCAACAAGCATTCCAATTCTGGTAAAAAATAAAGCCAATCCTGTTGACATGCCTGCTTTTGTACTACCTGCAATTTCTCCCACTGTTGTGTAATATACCCCACTCCAACCCAATTCCAAAAACCCAAACAGAAAAGTCAAGATAAAAATGATCGTTTGACTAACCGCAACATAATGCAAGCAAAGACCGAAAAATAGATACATCATGCCTGCTGACAATCCGATCAGGAAAAGACTCAATCGTCGATCAATGCTAATCAATCGATCCGAGAAGGCACCCCAGCCTAAGAGTCCAAACATTCCACCTAGATGAAGAATAGCAAGACCCAAGCCGGCAGCAATTCTGCTCATTTTCAAATCTTCGGAAAGAAAGATAACAAAGTGGGCAAGTATGGCACCTTCAATAATACCAAACAACAGTCCCATCATACACATTCGAAATAAGGACTTGTGCATGAAAATTGATCTAAAATGATTCTTGAAAGATTCCTTTTTTCCTTTCTGATCTTCTGGTGTATCAAGCACACTTCTGATCTCTTTCTGTTCATGATATAGACGATATACAAAAAGCCCGGTTAGTAATATAAAAGCTGCAGCGATTTGAATTGCTAATCTCCAGCCTAACTTCTCTCCTAGCAATGGTAAGACACTTGCACCCAGAATACCACCCAAACCAAATCCAGACTGGGTAAAGCCCATTGAAAAAGCCCGCTTCTTTTTAGGAGTTGCAATCATGACTGCTTTTGTCGCTGAAGGCGTGATGATACTGAAACCAAAGCC
>JAFGHQ010000022.1 GCA_016930035.1 Gammaproteobacteria bacterium
ACCGCGCAGTGCGAATTCATTTCGCACGCAGCGTCAATAAAGGGGAAGCGATTTCGGAGCTAAATGAAATTTAGCTCGGGAATCGCTGATCTCCCCATGAAATACTTTCTTGACTATTGGTCATGGAATAAGCTTGGAAATAAGTTTGGCAATTGCCACCCACTTTTTGAGAACTCCAAGGAGATTCATGACAATATTGATATGCTTTTTCCGCTAATGCAGTTTTTGCATGGATTTGTTGACTCCAAAATGTATACCAATTGATTCCTTTTAATTTCCCATGATTATTCCAAAGTATATTATCGTGAGATAACCATGCCATCGCATCTTGATCACTCACATGCCATTTATTCGAAATCGCTTTTGGTGAGTTTTTCGTGGTTGCTACTTGCTCGCCTTGCTGACCTGTTAACGTAGACAATCCTTGATGAACTTGTTGCAAATCCTGATTCAAGGATTGACAACCTGATAAACTTCCTATCAGTGCGCAAGCACTTACACAAATAAAAATTTGTTTCATAAAATACTCCTAAATAGAAAATTTATTTTGAACCCTATCCATTTGATAATCAGTTGCCGAAACTTGAGGGGCAACAGCAGGATAAGGACCCGGTAACACCATATCTCGTGTTAATAAAATATTAAAATTCACACCCGGACGAATGGTAATCGTCGGTTGAATATTCATATTTTTTTCCATTAGCTGAATGCCCGCTTCTGTAAGATTCTGGCCGATTGCCCCATAAATAATCTGGGCATTCGAAGGATAATTATTGGCTGACTGTTTGGGTTGTGATAATTGTCCTAACGCGCCGAATATGGAAAAAGCCAATGCGGAACCAAAAATCCGCATATAATGATGATTAACTTGATCATGTAGACCTGACATCCCCATCAAATCAGCACCAGGTTGTCCTTCCAGATCAAAACTATCACCATTTGGAAAAATCAATCGACTCCATGCGATCAAAATGCGTTCTTGACCATATGCGACCTGGCTATCATAAACGCCGAGCACTCTTGTGCCTTGAGGAATTAAAAGGTCATTTCCCGTCACCGTATCGTAAATGTCACGCGATACCGATGCCGTGATTTGTCCAGGTAGATCCGAATCAATGCCTGTCAGTAATGTTGCTTCAATTAATGTGCCTGCTTTAATTTCATAGGGTGATATAGGAGTAGTAAGGGGTGACTTTAAGTAAAATTCCTTCTGGGCTTCGTGGTTCGCTTTTAAAAAATCTATTTTTTGTGGCTGCATGTTTTGTTGCTGATAGCGATCATTGCTTATTTGATTCAATACATGATCCGGTAGATTCATTTGGCCCGTTGAGTTAGTCGATATGGCTGCATTTGAAGTGATAACAGAATCGTTGCTTAAGGGACCATGATAATTATTGACGACCGATATAGGGGAGCAAGCCGCCTGAGATTCTTGTTGATTTTGGTAAGATGAAGATTCTCTCTGACTAGGCCAAAGCATGGTGTCAGAGACGATCTGCTGAACTTTAGATTTATTGGGTCTAATCAAAATCCCTCTTACTGTTTTTTGATCCAATTCTCGAATAGCTGCTTCTGGAGAAATCCCAGACTGTTGCGTTACAAGTATATCTTGGTTATTTTGATGAGGTAGTTGTGTGTGGTTTCGATAATGGAAAATCATAGCAAGTACCACAAACAATAATGTTGCCAAAACGATGGAAAAACACATAAAAAGTTTTGGCGAAATCCCTATTCCTTTGGGTAATTGCCATGCAAGCAATTTTTTTGATTGTTGCCTTTTTTGACTGGATAACTTCATGATGTAGCCCTTATTCGCTAATATTTTGATTCAAAATCTCAACACGTTCTTGATCGCTTCCTTTTCCCGATACCAACCAAGCATGACTAAATAGACCATCAATGACAAAGTAAGGTTGAACATAACGGTAGTTAACCATTTGCATTGTCTGGTGGCGTGCTAAATACAATACCGGTAAATTAAACTTAGAAGCTAAAGCCGGCATTTCGATGTAGGTTTTATTTCCATCATCAAAAATGCGCAAAGGGCGCCAAGGTGGGTTATCTCCCTTAATTTTATAATTGAAATTGAGGCGATTGAGATCAACTTTCGTGCCCCTCGGTAAATTTATTGTGCTCACGACATCAGAATGGGCTTCATTGGATTCCATTTGTCCAACCAAACGCACATTTTGAATCAGGGTTTCTTCTGGATAATAGAATCGAAGCACCGTGGTATCCGCTCCCGGTTTAGCCACTAAACCAATTAAATAAGTCCGTTTATTCGTGCTAATGGTTAAGTCGGTTGAAATATGATTGGTGGTTGGTTTGGCTTGAATGGAAATAGAGGCATGATCTCCTTCTCCGGTCATAAAGGCGTTGGTTTGCCATTCTTGAGTATCCCCAAGACCATACGAATTCAGTTTCTCTCCAGTTTCTAATTCCACGATACAAAAATGGAACATTGAACAAGAAATAATAGGCTTAGTATGATTGCTATAGGGATAAGTGATCCATCCATCCCCTTTAACTGTTCGCAAGGCGCCTGTTTTCTGATATAAACGATATGCTTGCAACACAGCAGGATCATTGCCCACGCCAAAAGAAGCTTTGACTTGGGGCAATACCGGTTTTTCAACTTCTTTGGTGACAATACGATTGGGATTGACAAAATTATCCGGGTGATATTGGATGGTATGTCCAGCACAGCCGCTCAATAATATTGTTATGATATAGGGGGCGGCCACATAAAAGTTCTTAGTAAAAAAGTTTTTCATGACGCTACTCCTGTCCAAGAAATGTTAGTGATATAAAAACCAAATGGGTTATGTTTTAAAATAAAAGTGCTCTGTGATGGCTTATCCCATTTAAATTCAAATTCACCCACATAACGTTTTTGCGAAAGCAAATCACCCGTTTGACTATCATGTGAAATTTCCATCCATCCTACTTGAAACGCTTGGGTGGGCAATCGATTCACATAGTTAATGCTCACAGAGATGGTGCGTTTTTTAACAATTTCATAAGGATCATGCGCTTTATAAAAAGCATTCAGTTCTGTTGTCCCAGGCCCTTGCGTGAAAGCATAAGCCTTTTGTTGATAATTTTTTTCAATATAACCATCCACACTGACCGATCGTGCGCTTTGAATGAATTCCTGAATAAAAAAAGTGGCCAATTTCGGCTGAACTGTTGAAAAATTGCTGTTTTTAGCAACCTCAGCGTGGACAACTAGTCCATCTTTAAGTTCGACAAGGTAGGGGATAAATTTAGATTTTGAACCCATGTAAATGATGCCCAAAATACAAAGACACATAGCAGTCAATAAATAAAAGTTTAAACGACGTGATTTTCGATAACGACTTTCAGCGTCACCATAAATATCCAACCAAAGCGCTCTACTTTGTAAATAAGGATTGTGGTTAATATCGCCCGAATGTTTTTTGATCAATTGCTGTGCTGTATCTTTTGTTTCTCTCATAAATTCACCTGTTCTATTTGATTCGATTGGAAATGACTATCTGGTATTTGTGTAGTTGCAATCTGTCTGGCTATATCTGTTACCGGGTATCCCCTTGCTGGATGTAAGGTTATACCTGATTCGTGGTTGATCGATCGGCCTACTTGCATGCTCGATTCGGCTAGTTGGATCCCCGTTTGCGTGGCAGTGACACCGCGTGCTTCAGTGCGTACAGCTGGTCTCGTACCCACCATTGCTGTCGCTATCATGGCACAACCTACCGAAGCTGCATTATCATTTCGAAAGCTTCGGATGCCAGTTAACGAGGCAATGAACGATGGAACATTTTTGATGATCATATAAAAAACAATAATAGCTGCTAACACCACCAAGAAAGGTTTTAATTCATGCGCTTGAGCCGCTTGACCAATGAGTGTTGCCCAATCGTGACCGATATGAACTCCAACACCCATAATTAAATAAAAAGTCAAAAGCTGCAGACCAATGCCTATCACTGACTTAAAATAATTCATCGCAATAGGTCGCACCGCTTCATTGGCTCCAAAAGCAAACATCAATCCGCTCAGAGATACCAACACATAACTTTTTACCAAAAGGATCACCATTTCTGCTGCCAATAAGGCATACAAAACAATAATAATGACTAAAATAAAACAGGATAACGTGCTACCAAAAGGATGGGTAACCCATCCCCAATGGCTGAAATTATCCATAATAGCAAATCCAATCGATACACCCTGATCAAGCACTGCAGAAGGTGTCAGTGACGTGATGCCAGAAGAATTGGCGCCTACAGAAATAAATCCATTGATAATTTGTGGCATCCAAGTACCGCCAAATTGGATGAGCGTGTAAAAAACAGTGATCGTAAAAAAAATTTGAATGGTTTTAACAGAGGCTTCAATAGGGTCTGCTTTAAACATCAGCCAAATACCACTCATCACAATCTGGATACCGGCTAAATAATAAAATAATCCTTTTGCAAACATTTCAATACGAGCGTAATCACTTTGTAATGCTTTTAAAAATTCCTTTAACACTTGATCCAAAATACCTGTTGAAATACTCGTTGGTATCATATCAGTTGCCCCCACTAAATTTTGGGATCAAACCAAATTGCAAATCATCCTGATAAGACGGAAAATTAAAATCAGCATTTTTGACGACCGCATCCACAGACTGTTGTTGCGCCGCATCTTTTTGAGATTGATAGGCATAATATTCTGCTTGGGCATTAGCTTGAGCCATCATGGTCGCTTTTAATTTCTGTATTTGAGCAATCTGTTCTGCTGCAATTTCAATCCCAATTTGTACGGCTTGTAACCGCCCGATAGGGTTTTTTGCCTGATCAGCAAGCATCTGAGCAAATGTCGCCTCTTCTTTTAGCTGTTTATAGCTCTCATTTACTTGATCTAAAATGCCATTCATGGTTGCTTGGGTTGTTCGTACCCAAGTTTTGTAATCCGCTGCATAATCTGTCGTTGCTTGTTGGTTATATCCTGGAAAAAGTTTCCTAAATTGTTGGTCGATATCAACCATAGAATAGGCTAACGAATAACTTTTATTGACCACTTCAGCAAGTTGATCTAATGCGCTTTGCGCATTGTCCCATCGAAGATGAGATAATTTCGTAAGATTTTTTCTTTCGTAATCAAGTTGTTCTAGTTGATGTTTAATAGCTTCAATTTCTTTTGCGTAAGTAATCGCCGTATTGATTTCTGTAGCGACATCAACCACTAAAATAGCAAACGATGCGGGAGTAAAAATCATCAATAAAGAAAACATTATTATTTTTTTAATATTTTTTTTACGTGACTGCATTGTCTGCATATGCATATTAATCTCCTGCCATATAACAACGCTGAACATAATCTTTCCATTCGGCAAGTCCTTTATAATCCAACCATTTTAAGATCCATTCAGGATCATCTTTTTTATAAATGGCTCGAAATTTTTGAATATCTTTTTCAGAAGCAATGCCAACAAAAGCAAGTTCTACTGGGCTTAAATCCAATTGAATGAGCCGGTTACCAATGGGAGAAGTGATGTAATAATCCTGTTTGGGAATTGCTGTGCCAATAATGGAAATTTGTTGTTCGTTAAGGCCAAAGGCTAAATATTTTTTCGCAATGGTTTCATCATAAACATGATGATTGGGTAAATAAATTTTGGTTGGACATGATTCTTTGATCGTTCCGCTAATACGTGATGTGGTCACATGTTCTAAATTTTGAGAAACAAACCCTACTGACACATTAAATTTTCGTAGCGTTAATAACCAATCTTCGAGCATATTTTCAAAAATAGGGTGACGTAAAAAAGACCAGGCTTCTTCTAGAATTAATAACGTCGGACGCCGATCATAAAACAAGTAGGTCAATCGGTGAAAAATGATCCGAATTATAGGAATGTAAAGCGATTCCGGTAATTTAAGCAATGCCCCCATTTCCATGCCAATAACCGATTGATGGCCTAGGCTATCTTCTAAACCATTCATCATGGTATGAATCGCGCCACTATTAAAAGTATCTAATGCTTGGCGAATGTCAGGATCTTGAATAGGTAATAAATCGAACCGTAAATGTTCTTTCCCAGTTTTCACTAATGCCCGCAATGACTCGGTGACTTTTTCTTTTTTATCTGGGGTTATAGTGACTTGCTGAAGACTGCATATTTCGCATAACCACGTTACTAAAAAAGTAAATTCTGCTTCAAATTCGGGCGTATTTTCAGGATAAATCGACAACAAAGAGAGGGGGGCAAGCGAGGTCCCGCCATAAATATCGAAATAATCTCCACCCAAAGCTAACAACCAGCCCCGATTCGAATAATCTTTATCAAAAATGAATAGTCGTGATTGGGCGTACTTGCGAAATTGGCAACCGATCAAACCCAGTAAGGTGGATTTGCCTGTCCCTGTCGGCCCCAATACCATAAAATGTCCCACATCATTGACATGTAGATTAAAGCGAAAGGTTCGTGAGCCCTTGGTGCGCACATAAAGCAATGCGGGTGATCCTTTTGGAAAAAAGGGACATGTGGCGTAAGTATTTCCTTGCCAAACTGAGGAAGTGGGTAGTGCATGTGAAACATAAATACTATCAACGAGTGGTTTTCGAATGTTGTAGCAACCATGTCCGGGTATGGACCCTAAATAACCTTCTGTAGCATTGAAACTTTCTTCGCGTATTTTAAAATTCAGCGATTCAATGGTTTTGGTAATTTGTTCTGCTGCATTTTCTAAGGTATGACAATTTTCATGCATCAGTATCATGACAGAGGTCATAAAACCATAACGAACCTCTCCTGCGTTATTTTCCCGCATGGCTTCGCCCGTTTTTTGTTTATTATCTTCAGCAGCTTCATCGACTTGCGGGACAATACCCATTGCCATTTTAATAGAACCTAATAAACCGATCGCTTTGTTGGACCAGCGATTTTTTAAAGATTTAAGATATTTTTCTGCGGTGAGTTTCGATAAAGGTATAAAACGCGACGACCAGCGATACTCAAAGCCTAAGTAATTCAATTCATCTAAAATAGCCGGGTAGCTATATTCAGGAATATCGTCAATGGATAAAACTTTAATCCATTTATTGCCGATTTTAGGCACAATCCCTGCGATAAAATGTTGTGACGCTAAGTAGGCATCTAAAAAATACCCTATTTTCGGTGCACTTAATTTCCCAGCAGAACCGGTGATGCATTGATGCAAAAAAGAAATTAAAGCGTCATGACTCAATCGGCTCAGGCAATTGAATTCGATATTTTTCGAAATGGTTTCCTCACGTACTTGATTCGACGTAATTTTTTGAAATTGCGTTAAAAATCGCTGAATTGTATGCTCAAAGTATTCATACTCGTCATCAATGGATTTGGTTTTTTCTTCGGCATCTACTACCCATTTTGAAAGTTTCTTCCCTAACAAATCCGTTGGAACATAACTTAACGATAAATAACAGGCCGATTTAAAGAAAGTGGTGTCTTGTTCGAAATGAAAGCGTCTGGCATCGTCAATCAAGGCGGATACTATATCGGGAAATTTTTGTGCTTTTGCGTAGTGAGGATCGGCAGCGCTAATCAGATTCGTTTCTACCATCCATCCATCATTAAGTAAGCCAAGTGCTTGAAAAACAGCTTGAGCATTAGCATCTAAAATTGCACCGGTTGAAGAATCGACATCTTGAGCAACATAATAAAAGTGTGCTGAAAATCCTGCATCTTTATGTATGATGGTTTTCTCGTTATATAAATAAGCATAATTTAATAACGTGGCAAATTCGCGATTAAAGCGATTTCCGAGTATCATCTGATGCGTTAGTTTCATTTTCAAAGCCTTTTAAACATTTGAGTGGGAACCGTGTTCACTTTGCGAATTTTGGACAAGATCCCCGCATAACCTCTTGCTACATAAAATCGATTTTGAACCAGAAAACGACTATTGGCGCGAAAGACTGCAACACCTTGGGCATCACGCTTTGCCGCAAATTTTAATACATAAATAGTTGCCAAAAATCCAAGTAGGACAATGAACATCGCCCAATGGGGAAAAACACCTACCAATGCCCAGCCCCAGAAAAGACAACTCATGACAATCAAACTACGTTCTGCACCCATAACCAAAATAGGCGTAGATAGGGCTTTGTTTGTTTGCCTTGCAGTGCCTCTCATTTTTTTGCCCTCTACATAACCACAGCACCAGTAAAACTAAAAAAGGTTGAGAGTAGTGTGACGGCGCCAAAAGTTATCGAAATCCCTAACGCAGCTTGTACAAAACGTTTAGCCCCTCCCTGTAAATCAAAAAATGCCATAGAAATGCCTGAAATAACGATAGCAATACCCGCGCAGGAATAAGCAACTGGACCACTCATCGAATCCATAATTTTTTTCAATGTTTGTGCCCAAGGATATTGAGCTACTTGCGATGCTTGTGCTGAAACAGCAAATAGCCACAACAAAACGAATTGCGATAGCTGATAGCGACGTTTTCGCGTGATGATTTGCTTTGCGTTTTGGACTATGTTATTCATCATAAATACTCCTTCGTTATGGGGGCTGTTGGGAACTGTCAATTTGTCATCCCGGACTCGATCCGGGATCCAGAAAAATTCATCGGGAATGAATTTTGGCGTACGAAGTACGCCCGAAGGGTGAAAACCCTGGATGGTTTTCATCAAAAATTCATCGGGAATGAATTTTGGCGTACGAAGTACGCCCGAAGGGTGAAAACCCTGGACGGTTTTCATCAAAAATTCATCGGGA
>JAFGHQ010000023.1 GCA_016930035.1 Gammaproteobacteria bacterium
CTGCGTGCGAAATGAATTCGCACTGCGCGGTTAAGGGGGAGAATCGCGATTCTCCCCCTTAACAATCCCCCATCGCGGCAATATACGCACATAACTTATTGTTTTTATAAGTTAATTAACTCGGGAATTACTGTAGTTTTAATTATATCAAAGTCAAATAACTATTATAACTTCCCATTTTGTTTTAAATGCGTTTGCCAAGATTAAGATACACATCAAAACGGCAAGTTTTACCGATAAATTGTATATCAGGTTTTTGATTCAAAATAGGCGCGACAAGTTTCGGCCGTTTAACCACCACACGTTTTTTTGCGGTTTTTAGGGCGGCATTAAAAAGGGCACTTAAATTTCGCTGTATTACTTCCCCATCTTCTTTCTTATCTTCTTCGCGGAGTAACGCTTGGAGTATTTGCATTTCTTTTTTGACTTTTGCGCTTTTTTTTCGTTCAGGAAACATGGGATCGAGATAAACCACATCCGGTTTTTTTTCAAGTTTACGCATATATTGAATAGCGTCCCCTTCAATTAAATTCATTTTTTGCACAATAATTGCAAGATCGTGAATTTTAGAGGCACGTTCCAATCCATCTTTTAATAATTTAGCGATGATCGGGTGTTTTTCAATCAAAGTTACTTCACATCCGAGTGTAGCCAGTATAAAAGCATCGCGGCCCAAGCCAGCTGTGGCATCTAAGATAGACGGATAATAGTTTCCTTTTATCCCAATTGCCTTTGCGATAGATTGTTTTGGGCTGACGGTTTTTCGACGATGGGTTATTATTGTGCTAGAAAAATCGACACGAAGTGGCTTTAATTTTTTATCGGAAACAAGTTGTAGAGCTAAACCTTTATCATCAACTATCCACGAAAAATTCTCTTTGTTGCTTTTGGTACATGTTGCTATTTTTGTATTCATATGCATAATTATAGTAACTTTTGGTGTTTGACACCAAAAGTTACATCAAAATAGGAATAAACCATGCTGAAAAAACGATTGATATATTTTGCCAGTCTTGTTCTGATGGCTATTCAAATCCCTTCCTTTGCTGTTTTAAATCTCGAATTAACCAAAGGAGTTGATCGTGCGATACCTATAGCTCTTGTTCCTTTCCAAAATAGTAAAACAGCGCCTTTAGATGTGTCAGAGGTGATCACCCATGATTTAAAAAATAGCGGCCAATTTAAGTTGCTTGATTTGGACGCTATATCGCAATTTCCCCACGATTTAAAATCAGTGGATTTTGATTATTGGCGAGGTTTAAGCATTGATAATTTAGTGATTGGCACACTTCAGCCAAACATTAATGATTCCTATGAAGTTAATTTTAGCCTTTTAGATATTTATCGAAATAATATTCACGAGCAAATTAAATCCCGAGTTTCCGCTATGATGAAAACGGGGTTTGATCCTGTATTGCTTAGTCAAAGTTTTGAAAAAATAAAAAGTGCCGATTTACGGCCACTTGCACATCATATTGCCGATTTGATTTACCAAAAGTTGACAGGAATAAAAGGTATTTTTTCAACTCGAATTGCTTACGTATTAGTGAAACATAATCAATTTGGACAACCGATTAAATTTTATTTGGAAGTAGCTGATGCTGATGGTTACAATCCGCAGCCCATCTTAATTTCTCCCGAGCCGATTTTGTCCCCAGCCTGGTCTCCTGATGGGCAAAGGCTAGCCTACGTTTCTTTAGAAAAAAATCGCGCCGCTATTTATATTTCCGACGTTGCCACCGGGCAGCGAAAACTTCTGACTGATTTCCCCGGGATCAATGGGGCACCTGCATGGTCTCCTGATGGAAAAAAAGTGGCACTTGTGCTTTCGAAAGACGAAAGCCCTAAAATTTATATCATGGATTTAAAAACTCGAAAGTTAAGACAGATTACGCATGGTTGGTCTATTGATACTGAACCGGCTTTTTCACCAAATGGTCAATCATTAATATTTACTTCGGACCGTGGGGGCGGGCCACAAATCTATCAAGTGAATTTGTCTGATGGATTTATCAAGCGACTCACCTTTGAGGGCGACTACAATGCCCGGGCATCATTTACTCCAGATGGAGAAAGTATTGTGATGCTTCACCGTGAAGCGGGTAATTTTAATATCGCTATTCAGGATCTAGGGTCGGGGAATATGACGGTGCTTTCTCACGCGAGTGATGATCAATCGCCTAGTGTCGCACCTAACGGTAAAATGGTCATTTATGCGTCGCAGTCTGGAGATCAAGGAATCTTGGAGATTGTTTCAACAGACGGGCAAGTGCGCCTCAATCTTCCTGCCACTGATGGCGAAGTCCGAGAACCTGTTTGGGGAAGGGGTTATTAATTAAAAATTAAAAGTTAAGCATGTTCGTAAAATTTTGAATTTTAAATGAATGTATCGCTTTCGTCTTCGCACATCCTTGTGCTATGGCGGACAGGGCACTATTCGCTCTTCAGGCAATGGAGGACAGGTCGCGACAAAATTAATCGTAGGAATCGCGGTCCTGCGGCGCGTGTGGTGCAATTCAACAATCGTAACGCAACGTTTCTGACCAGATAGAAAACAGGAATCATCCAATGTCAAATGCACTTAGAATCGGCTTGTTGCAGCTTAATTCTTTTGGGTTTGATCAAGAAAAGAATCTGCAAAAAGGTTTAGCGTTTTGCAAAAAAGCAAAGGAAATGGGTGCGGATATTGTTCTGTTTCCTGAAATGTGGAATATCGGCTACACGTTTTATAAAAGCCTACGCGGACAAGCTGCTTGGAAAAAGCAAGCAGTCGAACGCGATAGTGAATTTATTAGGCAATATATAAAAGTGGCTAAAGAATGGAATTTTGCCATAGCGATTACTTATCTCGAAAAATATAAAAAGGCATTTAGAAATGCCGTTGTACTTATTGATCGGCAAGGCAAGATAGTACTTCATTATGCTAAAGTACATACGTGTGATTTTGCAATGGAATCAGTCTGTATGCCGGGCGATGATTTTTATGTTTGTGATTTAGATACCGAAAAAGGGTTAGTTAAAATAGGGGCAATGATTTGTTTTGACCGAGAATTTCCGGAAGCAGCTCGAATCCTTATGTTAAAAGGAGCTGAGATTATTTTAGTCCCGAATGCTTGTTCTTTAGAACAAAATCGAATGGCTCAAATCAATAGCAGAGCTTTTGAGAATATGGTAGGGATCGCCGTGGCTAATTACGCGGCTCCCCAAATGGATGGAAACTCAACAGCTTTTGATGGAATAGCTTTTGATGAAAAAGGGATTTCCCGAGATATGATGATAACGAAAGCTGGCCAAGTGGAAGGTGTTTACCTCGCAGATTTTGATTTAAAAAAACTTCGAGATTATCGAAAACGTGAAGTTTGGGGAAATGCTTATCGAAAGCCAAAAACTTATCAATTATTAACCTCAAAAAAAGTATTGGATCCTTTTATTCGAAAAGACGCTAAAAGATAATATGGGCTGTTGGGATCTGCCCATTTGTCATCCTGAACTTGATTCAGGATCCAGAAAAATTCATCGGGAATGAATTTTGGCGTACGAAGTACGCCCGAAGGGTGAAAACCCTGGACGGTTTTCATCAAAAATTCATCGGGA
>JAFGHQ010000024.1 GCA_016930035.1 Gammaproteobacteria bacterium
CTTTAAAAACTAAAAAATAGTTGATTAAATAGAAACTATTTTTTGATGATTTTTGTCAACGAATTAAGTAACTTTTACAAGGATGACCTTAATGACGATTTATGCAACAACGTCATTTTTAATTATTGATTGACATCCTTGTCAACTGAATCCTAGTTTTACTCTGCTGATTTAATGGCAAAATACAAATAAATCACTGGGATCAAATAAAATATAAATGAAGCGAACGGAAAGGAAATATTAAAAGCGAATAAAAGCGTTTTTAATAAAATCGTAGGTGTAAAAGTCACTAAAGCGATTCCTAATAAATGGCCATAATCCAATTTGCGTTTTAAATTGGCATTAAGCACCCATCCGATCAATCCATAAATAAGCCCTAAAAGCAAATAACGGACATAAGAAAGCGCTAAACCAAAAAAATAAATCAGCCCACCGCCTAACATATAAATGTATTTTTTAGCTCCCGCCATCATCTTTATTGCTTCTTTGGGACCAAATGTCGCATTAAGATTTTTCGGAAATTGATACTCCATCGTCTTCTTGCCGTTTTTTTGCTTAATATAAAGCGTTTTGCTACGGATGAGCAGTACCGCAGAACTTTTTTGAAAATCTTTAAACTGGTCCTCAGTATCAATAACAGCAAAGAGATTCAATGGCATTTGTTTGGCCAGTTTTTGATTTTTGGTCCATTGAATAAAAACAGGGGTTTTGGCCTCCGTGGAAGCTACACCGTCTTTAATATGGATCACAGGAAGTTGTTGGCTAAAATCTGCTGCAGCAAATGCAACAAAACGCCAAATAGAATGGATTTTAACCAGCGAGGTTGGGATCCAACATAATGCAAGTAATATCAATAAGTAAACAAAACTACGTCCAATCCAAGTTTTTGCTACTTCTTGATAAAAGCGCTTAGAATATAGCGCATAAGGTATAGCAAGTAACAAATTCGTTTTTTTCATAAGAAATCCTCATTAACATAACACTTGAGTTAACAAATCGGGGATATTGGAAAACACAGAGTCAACTCCCCATCCAAAAAATTCTTCAGCCCTACTAGCATCATCCACCGTATATACTAACAAATAAAAACCATTTTGTTTAATAAATTCAGCTTTTTCCTGAGTTAAAATTTCTTTAGCCACATGAATAGAAACACAATTTAATCGCCGAGCGAACGCAACAAAATCCTTGGACCAAGTATCTAATAGTAACCCTAGTAAAGCATCTTCGGATAGGGTGCGTACAGTGATTAAACTATCACGACTAAAACTTGAAATTAAGGGGGGCGATAAGTGCTTGGGCCAATTTTTTTCTACTAGTTGAAGGGCGCTGATGGCGGTTTTCTTTTCTTGGCCTGGATTAGGCTTGATTTCAACATTCGCATTCAGACCCCATTCTGATAATACGTCAATAACTTCCATAAAAGTTGGAACCTCTTCCCCTATAAATTCATTGCCAAACCAAGACCCTGCATCGAGTGTTTTGATGGTTGCTAAACGATGATCACTCACCAATCCCTCTCCATCAGTAGTTCGATTCAACTCCTCATCATGAAAAACAATTAACTGATCATCTGAGGTTAATTTCACATCAAATTCAACCCACGTGGCGCCCATTTCGGCAGCTTTTTTGAAAGCTGTTTGGGTATTTTCTGGGGCATAACAAGAAGCACCACGGTGAGCAATAACTTTCGGTAATGATAATTTCATATTATTATTCTCAAAAATGAAACACGACAATTATAAAGTGAATATTGATGATGGCACAGCAAAAAAAGTACCCTTTATTAGATAAAAAAACTTCAAAGTTATACATCTACTTACAACCCAATGCCAAAAAAAACGAAATTGTCGGGATGCATGATGAAAAATTTTTGAAAATTCGCATTGCTTCCCCTGCTATTGATAACAAAGCGAATAAAGCTCTGATTCAATTTTTATCTCAACATTTAGGTATAGCCAAATCATGCATTAAAATTATTAGCGGAATTAAAAGTCGATATAAAACTCTGGAAGTTCATGATTAACGATCACGAAATTGATACTGAGCAACCGCTTTATTTTGCTCTGCTAATGTATGTGAAAAAACATGCGTGCCATTATTTTTAGAAACAAAATATAACACATCCGTTTTAGCCGGATGTAATGCCGCATTAATTGCATCAAAACTCGGCATAGCAATCGGGCTTGGTGGTAATCCGTAATGAACGTAAGTATTATAAGGTGACCGATTTTTTAAGTCTGCTTTAGTCAAATCACCATTAAACTGGCTTCCTAATCCATAAATAACTGTCGAATCCATCTGCAGCTTCATATGTTTTTTGAAACGATTGACAATAATTCCAGAAATCAAACGCCGCTCTTGGGGAAGACTTGCTTCTTTTTCAAGGATAGAAGCTACTATTAAGGCTTGATAAGGATCTTTATAAGGTACCGTTTGATCTCGATTAAACCAACTTTGAGCTAAATAACTCACCATAGATTGATAAGCCATTTTCAAAATTTCCAAGTCCGACGCGCCCCAAGTATAGTAATACGTATTAGGGGAAATCATGCCTTCAGGCGTCTCAAAAGGAATACCTATTTTTTCAGCGATCTGTTGAGGCGTTAACCCCACCAAAGTATGTTGAATGAATGGTGTGTTTTCTAAAACTGAGATAATCCTATCAAAACGCCATCCATCAATAAGCGTTACGGGATGATAAACTACATCACCCCGGGTTACTTGATCAATAATCTTCCCCATAGTACTTCCGTGTGGAAAAATATACTCTCCTGCCAACAAACACTTGCCAACTCCTTTGAAACGTATAAAAAACTTCAAAAGAATAGGAAATCGAAAACCCGTATAACGATGAATATCTTCTATAAAATCTTGTGCACTAGCCCCTGTTTGCAATACATAATGAAAATCATCACCTCGAATAATGACGATTTGAGATAAATTTTTTGTGGCTATAAAAACAAAAATAAGGATGCTTAGAACAACTACAACACTGAATAAAAAATATTTTCTCATGTAAACTTTTTAAAAATAACACAGGCATTAGTACCGCCAAATCCAAAAGAATTTGACAAAACATAAGTGATTTTTCGTTCTTGAGCATAATGAGGAACCAAGTTGAGATCAAAACCCTCATCAGGATGATCGAGATTGATCGTCGGAGGGGCTACTTGATCACGAATGGCTAATACACTAAAAATTCCCTCAACTGCTCCAGCAGCACCTAAGAGATGGCCTGTCATCGATTTGGTGGAACTCATGGCCAACTTATATGCATGATCACCAAACACTGCTTTAGTTGCTAATATTTCAATTTTATCTCCCGCAGGAGTTGACGTTCCATGAGCATTAATATAATCAATATCAGAGGGATTTAATTGCGCATCTCTAAGTGCATTTTGCATGCAGTGAATCGCCCCCACTCCCGTCTCATCAGGTGAGGTAATATGATAAGCATCTCCGCTCATGCCAAAACCCACTATTTCAGCATAAATTTTAGCCCCTCGTTTTTTAGCATGTTCTAGTTCTTCCAAAATCAAAATGCCCGCGCCATCGGCTAAAATAAAACCATCGCGATCTTTATCCCAAGGACGACTTGCTTTTTCAGGTTCATCATTTCGAGTGGACAAAGCGTGAAGTGCACTAAAACCACCTAATCCCAAAGGGCTTGTTCCCATTTCAGTGCCACCGCAAATCATGACATCCGCATCGCCATAGTCAATAATGCGCGCAGCCAATCCAATATTATGCGTGCCTGTTGCACAAGCTGAAACAATAGAAACGTTAGGTCCTTTTGCTTTAACGCGTATTGAAATATTACCACTTGCCATATTAGTAATAATGGCAGGAATAAAAAAGGGAGAGAGTTTACGAGGCCCTGAAGTCATAATAATTTCATGGGACTTTTCAATAGCAGGTAAACCGCAAATGCCAGCACCAACAGCAACGCCAACTCGCTCTGCTTCCTTATCATCATAATGCAATCCTGAATCTTCCATGGCTTCCACTGCCGCAGCAACTCCATATTGAATGAATAAATCTAATTTACGGGCTTCTTTCAGTGAAAAATATTTTTCGACGTCAAAATTTTTGACGCTGCCACTAATTTGGGAACGATAATCAGTCACATCGAAATGGGTAATTTTGCGCACCCCACTTTTCCCTGCAAGGATACCTTGCCAAGTATCTGGGACATTATTCGCCAAAGGGGATAACATACCCAAACCCGTTACAACAATACGTTTATTCATATTTTTTTCCGTACATAAAAAAGGACAGGTTTCGCCTGTCCTTATTAATATCCGTCGCGCCCAAGGGCGAGAAGACCTCGCCCTTACAAGGGTTTAAAAACATCAAGTCGCGACTCTTTCGTCAATGTAATCAATGGCGTCTCGAACGGTGCTTATTTTTTCGGCTTCTTCATCTGGAATTTCGGTGCCAAATTCTTCCTCCAAAGCCATAACAAGCTCGACAGTATCTAAAGAATCGGCTCCTAAATCTTCGACAAAGGAAGCATCATCTTTCACCTCTTCAATTTTGATACCCAATTGTTCAGCGATAATACGCTTTACTCGATCAGCTACTGTAGTCATGTATTTTTTTCCTCGTGATAAAAAGTTAAGCCCCACACCGTTAAAAATAGCGCGGGGTAGAAATTAAATCCGATTGATCAACTAAATATGGCGCCCGTAGTTTATTCAAATCCAGAGAACTTTCAAGAGAAATTTTTCAACCTACAAGTATCCTCCCCTCTTCCAAAGCATAGCAAACCTGCATTTTTTGAGAAAGGACTAAATTGTGTGTAACCATAATAAAACTGATTTTGAATTGCTTTTGCAGATCGAGCATCAGTTGAAAAACTTGTTCCGCAGTCTTTTGATCAAGGTTCCCTGTCGGTTCATCTGCCAATACACACTGTGGATGAGTCACCAAGGCCCGTGCTATTGCAACGCGCTGACGCTCACCGCCCGATAGTTCCGAGGGTTTGTGTAAAGCGCGATTTTGCAATCCTACATGATCTAAAAATTCAATAGCGCGATTTTTGGCTTCTCGTATATCCATTCCTCCGATTAAAAGCGGCATTGCTACATTCTCGATAGCATTAAATTCGGGTAGTAAATGATGAAATTGATAGATAAACCCTAAATATCGGTTACGTAATTGACATTTTTTATGTTCAGAAAGTTTTTTGATATTTTTCCCTACCCAAAAAACGTCCCCAGAAGTCGGTTTATCTAAACCTCCTAATAGATGCAGTAACGTACTTTTGCCTGAACCAGAAACTCCTACAATTGCAATTAGGCTGTTTTCTTCAACGATCAAATCAATACCTTTCAAAACAGGAACTTTTCGTTTCCCATCTGCAAAAGTCTTAGTTAAATTTTTACATTGTAATATTGGGTTCATATTTATCGCATCTCTTCGCCAAGTAAGGTGTATCCAAGGTTATACAGGCCGCATATATGCTAGTACGGGTCGCAAAACCGCGAACCCCAAAATTAATTTCATCGCGCAAGCGACACCCAACCCACATAAAATGGGTCGCGTAAACGACACCGCCATTCTTAATTTTTAATTAATTTGTCATTCATATCGTAACGCTTCAGCAGGCTGTGTCCGAGATGCGCGCCACGCCGGATAAATCGTCGCCAACAAACTCAAAATTAATGCAGCAAAACTAATATGAACAATATCCATCACTTGAATCTGCGAGGGTAAATAATCGACAAAATAAATATTAGCATTAATTAACTGCACTCCAAACAATCGCTGAATTAAAGAGACAATTGCGGTAACATTTAAAGATAATAAAATACCTCCTGCTACTCCTAAAAAAGTGCCAATAAAACCAATCAAAAAACCCTGAAAAACAAAAATATTCATAATGAGTCGAGGGGTTGCGCCAAAAGTGCGCAGAATGGCAATATCAGACTGTTTATCATTGACCAACATCACTAACCCTGAAACTAAATTAAAAGCTGCAATAGCTACTAATAAAAGTAAAATCAAAAACATCATGGTTTTTTCCATGGTAACCGCTTTGTAAAAAGGTCCATATTGATCAGTCCAATTGCCAATTTGATACTGAAAATGTAGCTGAGTCATTAATAAATTAGATAAAGATTCTGCTTTAAATAAATCGTGAATCTTTACTTGAAGACCGCTGACTTTATGATGCAACAGATAAAGTTTCTGAGCATCATAAAGGTTGATAAAAGCATAGGTATCATTAAATCCGAATCCACTTCCTACATCAAAAATGCCTACCACTTTGAATTGTTTAAAGCGAGGTAAAACGCCAATGGGGGTTATAGTTACTTGGGGAACCATCACGTTGACCGAATCGCCTAATCCAGCACCTAAATAATTTGCTAGCGAAACACCTAAAATAATACCAAATTGGCCTTGCTTTAACTGAGCTAATGAGCCTTTCACAAAATGTTGGCTCAGTGCTGACACTTGATGTTCTTCATCGGGTAGTATTCCCTGAATGAGTACAGGACGAACAACATTATCCTGAGTGATCAACCCTTGGCCCTCCACAAAAGGAGCTGTTCCACTGATTCCGTTGATAGTTTTCACCTTGTTAGACAGATTCTGCCAATCATCGATCGTATTATCCATGCCGGTAATGGTGATGTGCGGCACTAAAGAAAAAATGCGAAGACGTATTTCCTTGTCAAATCCGTTCATCACAGACAAAACAGTAATCAAAACAGCGACACTCAAAGCAATCCCAATCATGGACACAAGGGAAATAAATGAAATAAATTTTTTACGTTGTTTGGCACGTGTGTAGCGTAGGGCTATGTAGAGTGTTAATGGTTTGAACATATATTCTTCGCCTTTTAAGCGATTTCTGCGTTGCGTTGTATGCTGCGGGTACTCATTTATTATTTATAAACTCCGTTCCCTCGCATACAACGACGCCTTGAACTCGCTTAAAATGCTCGAATCTATATTTTGACGCCTTTTAAGCGATTTCTGCGTTGCGTTGTATGCTGCGGGTACTCATTTATTATTTATAAACTCCGTTCCCTCGCATACA
>JAFGHQ010000025.1 GCA_016930035.1 Gammaproteobacteria bacterium
CGCTTAATCAAGGTGTTACTTGATTAAGCGGTGAATAGTTACTATTAAGGATATTATTATGTTTAAATTTCTTTTAAATTTTATTTTTGTTCTTTTTTTATTAATTATCCTCGGTATGGGGCTTTTGGTCATTTTTGTCAAGCCCAATCATTTTAAACCGATTATTACCGAACAAGTGCAAAAAGCAACGGGTAAAGCATTAGTATTTACAGGTGATTTATCATGGAAATTTTGGCCACATTTAGGCTTTGGTTTTCAAGGAGCAGAATTTGGGGCTGAAAATAATTTTGGAAATTTACCTTTAGCAAAAATAGATCATGCAATTGTCGGCATTCAGATCAAACCATTATTTTCTAAAAAAATTATGGTCAGTGAATTATCGATTAAAAATCTCGTTATGAATTTTGTCAAAAACAAACAAGGCGTCACCAATTGGCAAACATTGAAAATTCCAACTAAAAAAGCAGATTTAACTACAGAAAAAACGCCTTCAAAAATATCTGGTATAGATTTTGAGCTAAGAATCCCGGGCATCTATACCGATTATTTACGAGTTAACTGGGTAAATCTTGGTAACCGAGCCCAGAATGTTTTTCAAGCACGTGGCCTTAAAGCAACGGTTACGGGCGATCAAAACGCCATAAAAATCAATCCCATTTATGCCAATTTATATGGCGGAAATTTTACAGGAAATATTAGCATTAACCTGAAAACTAAAACGGTCAATAGCAATACGAATTTCAATAATATTAATATTCAAAGCTTTTTAGCAGATTTATCCAATTATAACAAAATTACAGGAACCGGTGGTTTGACCACTCAGTTAACACTTTATAATTTCGATTTTAATAAAAATAATGGGACGGTAAAATTCTATATAAAAAATGGCGTAATTAAATTTTTAAACATCACAAAACTTATAGAAATTGGTTATAAAATTAAACAGGGAAATGTTTTAGCATTGCGCGATTTAAGTGGATTAGGCCAAACCGAATTTGGTGATCTCACGGGTAATGCCACCCTTCAAAATAATTTCGTTTCCATTCAATCGATACATTTATCTTCCGATAAAATAGAAGGTGAGGGTAGCGGAACAATTAATTTAAATACCTTTCAATCCAATATTCGGATCAGTGCTTGGCTAAAAGCGAGAAAAGATGATGTCATTCCTATTATCATTTCAGGAGACATACGTCATCCAAGTGTTCGCCCTGACCAGACCGCGCTTTTAAAACTGGTTGTGAAACATCAAGGGAAACAGATCAAAGAAGTTGTCCAAAAACAACTTGGTAAAGCGTTAGGAAAACTTTTTGGTTAGGACTTTTACAGATTAAAATTAAACAAATTTTATTCTTGATAGAATATCCTTGAAAAATGAAGTCGACCAAAGCGCCAAACGATCTTGATTTTTAATAAAGGGCATGACGTCGTGTTTGGCATTTTTAAAATTGATTTTTTGAATTTTTTTATCAAGTAAATCAATAATACAAGAGGATGTTAATAAGTCATCTTTCGCAAATAACCTGCTTTTTATCAACCGAGCTTTAAGGTGTCTTAATCGAATAGGAATATCTCGGCTGAGGTACCACACTAAATCGTACCAATCACGGCCTTTTACCCTATTTTGCCAATTGCGACAAAGAATGGCATGTATTTTTGTTGCAAACAAATCCGGTAGTTGGAAAGTATTTACGCTAAAAGGAATAGGATTTAATAAAATTTTAACTTCAGTTTCAAAATCTTTTGGAGGATTTGTATCAACCTCCATTTTAATTTTTAATACTTGTTGATGGTGAAGTTTTTTTATTTGTGTTTTGGGAACTTTAATGTATATCATTTGTTCTTTTGTGTTAGCTTTAATACAAGCAGACTTAATATTACTCATTTGATTTTTCTGTTTTTTCTCTACACTTGTTTCAAAACCAAAACTGTTCAATTCCATTTGTATAGCCAAATTATATTTGGAAAGATCAAAATCTAATTTTGGTTTCATTAATGAGAAATCCAAGTCTTCGGAAAATCGATCTAATCCATAAAGAATTCGCAGGGCAGTGCCCCCATAAAAAGCAGCCTTTTCAAAAAATTTTGATCGCCACAATCCCAAAAGTGCAATTTCTTGCATAATTTCTTTCAATGCATTTTCGTAATCTGAAATGCTTTTACACCGATATTTAGCAAGCATCACTTTTACTGCATCATTCATAGTGATTCTCCAAATATTGCAGAAGTAAATTAACATGGTGGTTTTTGTAAATGGCGGTTATTTTTCTTAATCGTGGTCGATTTAAAGAAAGGATTTGTTCTTTTTCTATTCTTAGATCCTCGAATAAATATGTTTCTAATGTCTTTACATTTTTTAAGCGCAAATTTGGTGTTAATGTTAGGACATCTGCAAGAGCTTTTTCGCGAGTAGCAATTAAAATTGGATGAGTTTTATCCAGTAAAAGTTGTGTTATTCCTATAGCATATTTCTTTATGTTAATATAACGATATGAAAATATACCCAAGGGGGTTTTAAAAACTTTATCTTTTTTATTTGTAATGCTAGTAAGAATTTCTACGCGTTCTGGAATCATATGATAAAAAGCAAGAGCATATTCGAGCGAAATAGCAGATGGCCCATAAATAAGATTGGCGAGTGTTTCTTTATGATAAGGTTTTTGTGTAAGTTCTTCGCCGAAAACGTATAAGCCTTTTTTTACACGTAACAGCGTCTTAGATTTTAATAAACGCGTGATTTTATCTCTAGGCTTCACATAATCTTTTAGCGTATCTCTTAAAAGAAGGTGGTCAATCTCTTCATTAATGGAAGATTTTTTGATGTAGTAAATGCTCATTAATATTTCTCCAGTATGTCCAAGCATTCTAGACATACTGGATAAAAAGTCAAGATTTTATTCAGGGTTACCTCATCAAAAAAACAACTTATATATTAGTAGTAATGACGTTAGTGATACAATCGAACTGACGTGATGATCATGTCTATTTTTATGAATTTGAATAATTAATTTGTTATCCATAATGGACGTTAAAATATGTTAACGACTTTATCTCCTCAATTGTTCCAACAAAAAATACTCCAGTGGTATCAAGAACAGGGCCGTAAAAATTTGCCTTGGCAGAAAAACATAAACGCTTATCGAGTTTGGCTATCCGAAATCATGTTACAGCAAACTCAGGTTGCAACCGTCATTCCTTATTTTAAGAAATTTATTCATGCTTTCTCGACCATTGAAGATTTAGCGCGTGCCGAATTGAATGAGGTTCTAAAACTTTGGGCGGGTTTGGGTTATTACTCGCGTGCCCGAAACCTCCATGCTTGTGCGAGAATAATTGTCGATCAATACCAAAGCCAATTTCCAGCAGATTTAGAAAAGCTTCAACGATTGCCAGGAATTGGTCGATCAACAGCAGGGGCTATTTTGGCATTCGCTTTTCATCAATGCGCACCCATTTTGGATGGAAATGTTAAACGGGTTTTAATTCGATTTCATGCCGTTGAATCGCAGCCGACATTGGAAAAATTATGGCAGTTATCAGAAATGTACACACCCCAAAATAATATTGCAGCCTATACGCAAGCGATGATGGATTTGGGCTCTTTGATTTGTGCACGAACCAAGCCGAAGTGTCCTCAATGTCCTTTAAATGATGGATGTCAAGCGTACTTAACTAATCGCCAAGATCAATTACCGCTTAAAAAACCTGTTCAAAAAATACCTACTCGCGAAGTTTTTATGTTAATTTTGCTAAATGATCAAAACGAAGTGCTTCTCGTTCAACGGCCACCGGTCGGCATTTGGGGAGGACTATGGAGTTTTCCTGAAACCAATCGAAAAGACTTTAAGCCTTATTGCGAACAAGAATGGGGCTATCAGATTCAGCACCATCAAATAAGGGATACTTTTACTCATAAATTTAGCCATTTTGAGTTAATGATTACTCCCGTACTTGCAAAAGTTAACGCTTTACCTCATCGCATCATGGAAAGCCCAAATACAATTTGGCATAATATCACACAAGAATTAAAGGTCGGGGTACCAAGGCCCGTACAAAAAATACTAAGTGGAGCAATATAAATGAAAACCATTTTTTGTCAGAAATTGGAACGAGAGCTGGAGGCTTTAGAAGAGCCCCCTTTCCCAGGAGCTTTAGGTGAAAAAATTTATCAGCACATTTCAAAAGAAGCATGGAATATGTGGATCAATTACCAAACTATGCTGATCAATGAGTATCAACTCAACATGATGGATCTTAAAGACCGCGAATTTATTCATGAACAATTAGAAAAATTTTTATGGGGTGAAAAAATGAAAATCGATAAAAATCATTGGGATTATTCTAAAGAAAAAGGGCCAAACTGCTGGGGTGATTTAAGCGATGAATTTAAATTATGTAAAATGGGGGAAAAACAATCGCCGATCAATATTAAAAATGCCAAAGAAGATATTCAAAATCATTTGGAAATTTTCTATAAAAAATTCCCACTAAAGATCAAATATAATGAGCATAGTTTATATGTGCATTTCGATGAAAAATCAGATGAACATATTATTTTTAATCAAGAAAAATATAATCTTATTCAATTGCATTTTCATGCCCCAAGCGAACACTGGTTAAAAGACAAAGTTTTTCCGATGGAAGTTCATTTCGTTCACAAAAGCACAGAAAACAAATTACTCGTTATCGGTGTTTTTATTGATGAGGGGGAGCAAAGTGATTATCTTGAAAAATTATTTAAGCATATTCCTTTTAAAAAAGGGGAGAAATCTTTTGACTATCAGGGCGCATTAAATCCTATTGAGCTTATTCCTTCTGAAAAAACATTTTATTATTATTCGGGCTCGCTCACGACACCACCATGTAGTGAAGAAGTCAATTGGATTGTTATGGATCAACCGATCACCGCCTCAAAAGCTCAAATAAAAACATTTAAAGAGAAAGTTATTGATAAAAATATTCGACCTGTTCAAGAAATTTATGATCGAAAAATTACCATTACCAAGTAAAAATAAAATGTGAATAAAAAAATTATAATGCTTGACAAATTGCAATATTTTTATTTTAATTATCGTATTAATTTATTCAAATTAAAATTTCTTTTTCTTCTTCCATTATTTTTTCAAAAATACAATTGATTTTATTTCTACAATGGAATAATTAATTTGTGGGTCTATTGAAATCTGAACTTTTTTAAAGAATCAAAGACTATAGTATTTCCAATTAACATTTAGACAAGCGGTTGTCATCCAGAGGGAGCGTCGTCATCGCTGTCATTCCGAGGGAGTTTGCGACCGAGGAATCTCAAAGGAGAGAGATTCTTCGACGGCGCATAGCGCCGCCTCTGAATGACGGCCTGGTGACAATTATTGGTCAAAATATTAATTGAGGCTATCGAAATCTGCCCATTTGTCATCCTGAACTTGATTCAGGATCCAGTAAAATCAAAGACTTATAGTCTTTGATTTTTTAAAAAAGTTC
>JAFGHQ010000026.1 GCA_016930035.1 Gammaproteobacteria bacterium
CGCTTAATCAAGGTGTTACTTGATTAAGCGGTGAATAGTTACGTTAATTATATAAAAGTCCCTCTGGTTTTACGGTTAAATGGAGTAGGCGAAACTGATCAAACATAAGAGGATCGTTCGGAACGGGTAGAGGGGATGATTTCCAAATCGCCGTTATTACAGAACGGTCCAAAACGCTATCGCCACTACTTTTTATAACATCCACATTTAACACCATGCCGCCCGGAGCAAGATGAATTAATAGTTGGGTCGATAAATTTTTATTTACATTTTTGGGCATAATCCAGTGCTGACCAATCGTATTTAAAATCATGGTCTTATATTTATCTAAAATAGTTTGAGCTTGTTGTTCAGCATCTAATTGTTTTTCCAGCGTGTCTTCTTCCGCTGCTTGTTTGGCCATTAATGCTTTCATCGATTCTTTAGCTGACACAGCTTTTTGAACTAAAGTTTTTTTAGCTTTTGTAGGGACAGGTCGCGACCTGTCCTTACTTAGTTTGAGTCGCTTTACGGTTTTTTTGGTTTCGATAGTATATTTTTTGACTTCAATTTTTTTAGGAGGTGGCGGAGGGACCTTTTTAGGTTTCGAAATAATGACGGATTGCTTTTTTTGTATTTTAACGGCAGGTTTTTCGGCCACTTTGGTTTTTTTAGGAATATGATGAATGATTTCTTTATGTTTTGATACAGTAGGTACAGTGGATTTTACGCCCACATGCTGAAATTGTTTTTCAACAACCGACGAATTTACAGCGACTGCTTGAATGATTTTTATATTTTGAAAGGCATGCATTGAATTTCGCTGAGAATGAAATGTTAAGCTAACAATCAATAAAGTGATGAGCAACGCATGCAATCCAATCGACAGGCTTAACGAATATTTAGAAAATTGTTCTTGAGTCATGTTGTTTATTTTATTCAAATTTCTATATTTTTTGGAATGCATTATAAATTAATTTCATTAATAATGTGGATATGTTATGCCTATTCCGGAAAAATGGGTTAAAAATCAAGCAAAATTGACCTGAAAGGTTAAAATTAACGTAACTATTCACCACTTTACCAAGGGAATACTTGATTATCGTAAATTCAATGAATATTGAGATACTATTTATCCGGCGTAAAGATTCCTCGGTCGCTAACGCTCCCTCGGAATGACAGCGATGGCAGGGCCCCTTCGGAATGACAACATGGAAGTGGGATTTGGAATGATAGCCGGAGCGTCATTCAGAGGAGCGAAGCGACGAAGAATCTCTTATCACCCGTCAAAGTATTCATTGGATTAACTATAAGCGGTGAATAATTATAGAATATTACGAATACTATTTGTCGTTATGACCTTGTTAAACAAAATCGCATTATTCAAACTGAAATTGAAGAATTCAAAGTGCGTTATAACGACCCCCGCAAAATCCATGAAATGCTCTCTACTGTTGGGTTTCGTAAAATACATACATTTAGCGCTTATGATAGGAGCCAGATTCCAGGGCAGGAAGATGATCTCATCATTTATGAATGTGTGAAATGATTATTTCAAATTTTTGGCTAATATTTTCTGAATAAAACTGCTTTTCGCTTTGCAATAATGAGAAGCGTCAAGAAATTGTTTAGCGAGTTTTTCTTTTAATTGTTGATATTCTGCAGCTACTTTTGGATTTTTTCGTAAATAATCTCTGAAAAAGAGATGTTGTCTCCAAAAAGCGCCATCTTTCCTGACTATGTGACAATGAAAATTTTGGTGAGGCAAAGGGGAATTTTTATAAAGAAAACGACGTTCAGGCAAATCTTTTTCAAACTCAGGGACATATTCATACCCAATTTTTTCAAGCGGTTTGATACCATCATCAGCAGTTTTTAAATCTGTAATCCCTATCATAATATCAATAATAGGTTTAGCAGCCAAACCAGGAATAGCCGTACTTCCGATGTGTTTAATGACCACATTTTTGTCACCAAGAGCTGACAAAATTTTTGATTTTTCAGTTTCAAAGATTTTTGGCCACTGATCATCATAAGGAACGATCACCACGGGCCGATTGAAATATTTTTTAGACATCATTTAGAAAAATTTTTTCTAGTTAATATGATTGTCTCAGTATAACACCGATTATCTACACAAAAAAATTATCCCATAATGAGGTGATAAAAATTGAAACAACTAATTTTTTTGTTATTGTTTTTGAGGCATCATATAAAGGTTAAATTTTTATTTAAAAAAGGTGCTAAATTCATGAAGAACAAAATAACCATTTTAGAAAAACAAAATATCCGCGATAAAATTTATACGATTCGTGATAAACAAGTGATGTTAGATCGTGATTTAGCAGAATTGTATCAAGTTAAACCCATCCGATTGAGAGAACAAGTTAAAAGAAACATGAATAGGTTCCCCAGATCATTTATGTTTCAGCTTAATGATGAAGAAGTAGATTTTATGGTATCGCAATTTGCGATACCTTCGAGACAACATTTAGGGGGAACATTTCCCTATGTTTTTACAGAGCAGGGCGTTGCAATGTTATCTGCTGTGTTGAAAAATGATACAGCAGTTAGTGTCAGTATTCAAATTATGGAAACCTTTGTGCAAATGAGAAGGCTGATCATGAATAATGCGGTATTATTTCGCCGAATGGATCGTCTCGAAAAACAACAGCTAATTACAAAGACAAAACTCGAACAAGTTTTTCAAGCAATTGAAGATAAAAAAATCAAACCAGAAAAAGGAATATTTTTCGAAGGTCAGGTGTTCGACGCTTATGTATTTGTTTCCAAACTCATTAAACAAGCCCAAAAGTCCATTGTACTCGTTGATAATTATATTGACGAATCCGTGTTAATTTTATTGTCTAAAAGGTCGAAAAATTGTGTGGCGACGGTTTATACCAAAGCCATTTCCCAAAAATTAGCACTCGATCTCAAAAAACATAATGAGCAATATTCGCCCATAGAGATAAAAGTTTTTTCACAGGCTCACGATCGTTTTTTGATTTTAGATGGCTGCGAAATTTATCATATTGGCGCATCGCTTAAAGACTTAGGTAAAAAATGGTTTGCTTTTTCTAAATTAGATAAATTAGGATTAGAATTTGTGAAGCGGTTAAATCAAGATAAGTAAAAATGAAGTCGACACCTAAAAGATATGAAAAAAGCCGAAGCGTTTTATTCGCAAAACAAGGTAAATTTGTATGAATATTATAAACAATTTGATGCCTAATATAATTCCCGAAGCAATACCTGTTTTTTACGAAAAGATTGAGCAGGTATTACCGCCAGAAATTCCTATTGAACTTTTTTATGACAATGCAAAAAAAATTATTCAGCAAAAATTATCTTCATGTGTTGCCGAAGAATATCCTGTTATCTTACATACTGCGGGGACAGTGGGTTCTGGCAAAACAAGATGTTGCATGACATTATTGAATTCATTGCCCAAATATCAACATTATCTTTTTTTACAATTTGATGACATTATGGAATCTTTATCGCAATATCAAATTGATAAAGAAAAATATTGTCATCGTTTTGGTTTGCGTGAAGGATTAGAGCAATCTTTCCAGCGTTGGGAATTGCCGGCCCGTATTTTAGGATACCATATTCTAGAAAAGGCGATTGAACATCGCTTTAATATTCTCTTTGAACATTCAGCATCTTTACAAAGCCATGTTGATTTATTAAAAAATATCAAAAAAATGTATGGTTATAAAACGCAGATGATTTACTTAAATCCTCCAGAAAAAGTCATCATGAAACGTTTATCTCGTCGAGGCAATAAAGATCATCGTCATACGCCACCGCATTACATGCAAGAACGGAAAGCAAAAATCGAAAAATTAATTCCTGTTTACAAAAATATTGTTGATGTATTTGTTGAATATAATGGAGAAGACAATGACTGTTCAAACTTTAACTACTAGACATGATAATGCTTTTTTACCTCATAAATAGGATAAAAGCGGATGAAAATCAATATTAGACAAATCACAGCTAAAGATTCGGCAATTGTAAAAAAATTTATGGATCAATGGGGTGGTGAGCCACTTGTTATCCGTAAAAAAAAATATTATCCCAGTCAAGGGATGCCCGGTTTATTCGCAATGGTTGATGATAAAATTATCGGTTTTATCATTTATGAAATGCAAGAAGATGGTTTTGAAATCATCGTTTTTGAAGTGTTTGATAAATTTCAAGGCATCGGAACACAATTATTAGATCAAGTCAAAAAAATTGCTAAAAAAGCCGGTTATCAGAAATTGCTAGTCATGACAACCAACGATGATCTTGACGCATTACGATTTTACCAACGGCGCGGTTTTTATTTAACGGGTATTAGCGTTAATGCCCTTGAATGGTCAAGGAAACAAAAGCCGACGATTCCTTTGACCGGGGATTATGATATTCCAATACGTGATGAAATATATTTGGAAGCCAATTTATAGATGATCAATCCTTATTTATCAAAAATGGCCTGCTCTTTCTGGTTATATAGAGAAGTATATGTTAATTGTATTGACGACCCATGACATATCAACAAATACAAGCTTTCAAGCTTTTTTAAAAAATGATTAATTTTTTCTCATGTGGTGCTGAAAAAAATATTATACGAATCTGGTTTTGAGATATACTATCCCAAATAGGTTTTCTGTTCTTTCCATATCCCGCCTAGAAATATCCCTAATCTTTTCACGTATTTGCGTAGTTGATAAGCGTCCTGCTTATCCGAAATTCACATTAATATGGGTTTGCCTATGAATACAAAAATGACACTTTTAGAAAACCAAAATATTCGCGATAAAATTTATACAATTCGTGATAAACAAGTGATGTTAGATCGTGATTTGGCAGAATTATATC
>JAFGHQ010000027.1 GCA_016930035.1 Gammaproteobacteria bacterium
CGCTTAATCAAGGTGTTACTTGATTAAGCGGTGAATAGTTACATTTTTTGTTTTTAGAGTAAAACATGTGTTACGCCATACCCGCTAAAGTAATAAAAATAAAAGGCCTCATTGCGATTGTTGATTATTTTGGTGAAAAACGAAAAATATTGCTCGATCTTGATGACATCAAGGTAGGTGATTACGTGTATGCGCAAGGCGGTATTTTAGTTCGAAAGATCCCCCAAGAAGAAGCATTAATAATTCTTGAAGCATGGAAAGATATTTTTTTAGAATTGCAGAAAACCGACGCGGCGCTTTCTCAATTAGATCAGTCTCAATTTTCTCAAAATGCACTCGCTGTACTTCAAAAAGTCAATTTACGAAAATCGTTAAATCAATCCGAAATGAAAACGCTATTTGAGCTTGAGGATCTGCAAGAATTATCCGTTCTTTATGAAATTGCGAACCACGTGCGGCAGCGTGAACACGGCAACGCATGTTGTATTCATGGTATTATCGAATTTTCAAATTACTGCACCAACAATTGCTATTATTGTGGTATTCGAAAAGATAGTGCTATTCAACGATATCGCATGGATGTGAATGAGGTTATTAGTGTAGCCAAACATGCAGTTGATGAATACGGGTTTAAAGCCTTGGTTTTGCAATCAGGTGAAGATTATTGGTACGATGAAAAAAAACTGGTCGAAGTGGTTAAAGCTATTCGCGCAATGGGCGTTTTGGTGTTTTTGAGCATTGGTTCCCGAGACCAAGCACTTTATCAAAAGCTTTATGATGTGGGAGCGAGAGCATGCTTGCTTCGTTTTGAAACGTCAAACGAAGCACTTTTTGACAAACTACGTCCCGGTACAACTCTAAAAGATCGTGTGGATTTAATTAAAGCGATCAAAAAAATGGGTTATGTTTTAGCAACGGGATTTATTATCGGCTTGCCGGGCGCAACCCTCGATGATTTAATTAATGATATTTTGTTGACACGTTATTTAATGCCCGATATGTATTCTTTTGGTCCGCTCATACCCACGAAAGGAACGCCTTTGGCTAATTGCCCCATGGTTTCCAAAGAGCTTGTTTTAAAAACCATTGCCGTTTCACGTTTTGTGGATAGTAATGCAAATATTTTAGTCACAACGGCGCTTGAAACGCTCGAACCGGGGGCCAAGCGTGAAGGGTTGATGGGCGGCGCGAATTCTTTAATGATCAATGTAACGCCTGCACGATATCGTGATCTATATAATATTTACGATAATAAAGCAGGCAACGAAGATTCCATTAATAACAATATCCAAAAAACACTAGAATTGTTAAAATCATTAGGCCGTGCCCCCACTGACTTAGGGGTTCATTAAAACGAGTCGCTACACGATAACATAATAAAATTTTGAATTTAGGAGCATAAAACATGTCGAAAATATTTTATATCAATGAAATTCTTGAATTTGCTGTTGAAAAAGAAGAAGAGAGCAAAGCATTTTATCAAACATTAGCCCAAATTGTTGATGATCCTAAAATGAGGGCACTATTTGAAAAACTGGTTGGTGAAGAAGAACATCATAAACAGTTTTATCAGGAAATGCTTTCTGAAGTCGAGCAAAAACACACAGCCGGTGTTCCGCATTCTGAAGAATATGATGACTACATGCTTGCCCTCATCGATTCCAGCAGAAAAATTTCCCCACTCACCCATATTCAATTACATAATTTAGAACAAGCACTTGATTACGCGATAGGCCGAGAAAAAGATTCTATCGTGTTTTACGTAGGGCTCAAAAATTATGTGCCCAATTCCGTCAAAGAAAAAATTGATATTATTATTAAAGAAGAAGGTAAACACTTCACCCGCCTCTCAAAGCTGCGACAAACACTATAAATAAGATAGTTATTTTTTTAACAATTCAACTACCTCTTCATCGGTTGTTTGGCCAAAATCATCGAAAAAACTTCCCACAGCAAAAAATGGCGAAGGTTTCATCACACAGATGACTTGATCAGCTTCTTTTTCGAGCATGGCTATTGTATCAGGAGCACAAGCACCTGCAGCGAGAACGATGGATTTTGGTTTTTGCTTACGAACGGCGCGAATAGCAGCCAGAGCTGTTCTGCCTGTAGCAATCCCATCGTCAACAATAATGACGGTACGATTTTTGACATTGAGTGGAGGTTTTTCCCCGCGAAAACGTTTAATTCGCCGATTCATTTCTTTTTTTTCTTTATCCACTAACCGGATCAGTTCCTCTTTCGTTAAGCTAAAAGAACTTACAAGTGCTTGATCAAGAATCATAATATTACCCGGGGCAATAGCACCGATCGCAAATTCTTCTTGGCCAGGCGCCCCAATTTTTCGGGAAACAATCACATCAAGCGGTGCTTTTAGCTGTTTTGCAATTTCGTAAGCCACCGGAACACCCCCCCGCGGCATGCCTAAAATGATTGGGTTTTGTTTTTTGTAGTTTTTGAGCAGCTTGGCAAGTTGTTTGCCTGCGTCTTCTCGATTTTTAAATGTTGAGTTCATGAAAGCATATTGAAACTTTGATTTTTATGCTTATATGTTATATTGAAATTATTTTTATATTAGCGATATTTTTAAAGGAGTTCCAGATTTATGAAACCGCAAAAAGAAACCTTTAATTTTCAAACTGAAGTCAATCAATTACTTCACTTAATGGTCCATTCACTTTACAGCAACAAAGACATTTTTCTTCGTGAATTAATTTCCAACTCATCTGATGCAGCTGACAAATTGCGGTTTGAAGCGTTATCCGATGAAGCGTTATTGGAAGGCGACGCACAATTAAAAATTTACGTAGAGTTTGATTCAAAGAAAAAAACCATTACGGTGACCGATAATGGTATTGGCATGACGCGCGACGAAGTTATTGGCAATTTAGGAACGATAGCAAAATCCGGCACACGTGAATTTTTAGAGCGCCTATCAGGGGAACAAGCCAAAGATGAAAAATTGATTGGACAATTCGGCGTTGGATTTTATTCCTGTTTTATGGTTTCCGATAACGTCATTGTTGAAACACGACGCGCAGGATTAACCCCAGAACATGGTGTGCGATGGGAATCGAAAGGAGAGGGCGGTTACAGCATTGAAAATATCGAAAAAGAAACGCGCGGCACCACGGTTATCTTATATTTAAAAAAAGAAGCAGAAGATTATTTAGATCATTATCGCTTGAGCAACATCATCACGACGTACTCAGACCACATCGCCATTCCCATTTATATGAAAAAAATTCTGACCGAAGATGAAAAAAAGGCAGAAAAACAACCCGAATGGGAACAAATTAACCGAGCTCAAGCACTTTGGACATTGCCTAAAAATAAAATTAAAGAAAGTGATTACCAAGAACTCTATAAACATATTTCACACGATTTTGAAAATCCACTTACTTGGATCCACAATAAAGTTGAAGGAAAACTAGAATACATTAGCTTACTTTATATTCCAACGCACGCGCCGTTTGATCTTTGGCATCCCGAACATCAACATGGACTAAAACTTTATATCAAACGCGTATTTATTATGGATGATGCCAAGCAGTTTTTGCCCAATTATTTACGTTTTGTGAAGGGAGTAATTGATACTAATGATTTGCCCTTAAATATTTCCCGAGAAATATTACAAAAAAATCCAACAACCACGAAAATTCGCGCAGCACTCATAAAACGCATTTTGGATCTGCTCGAAGATTTGGCTAAAAATGATTTAGAGAAATATCAAAAATTTTGGTCTGTGTTTGGAAAAGTGATGAAAGAAGGTCCTGCGGAGGATTTTGAAAATCGTGAGCAAATTGCCAAGTTGTTGCGTTTTGCTTCAACCGACAAAGATACTGACGAACAATGTGTTTCTTTGGAAGATTACATAAAACGCATGAAAGAAGGCCAAGATAAAATTTATTACATTACAGCAGAAAATTTTATGGCCGCCAAAAATAGCCCCAATTTAGAAATTTTTCGTAAAAAGGGGATTGAAGTATTATTGCTGTTTGATCGCATTGACGAATGGCTCGTTAGTCATTTAACGGAATTTGATAAAAAATCACTCGTTTCAGTTTCTCGTGGCGACTTGGATTTAGGCAATTTGGTAGATAAGGAGGAAAAGCAAACTCAAGAAAAAGAGAAAGAAACTTTCGAAGCAACGATTAAACAGGTTAAAGAAATACTTGGTGAACGTGTGAAAGATGTGCGATTGACACATCGTTTAACCGATTCCCCTGCTTGTATTGTGGCGGATTATTACGATATGAATGTTAACATGCAGCGAATTTTGCAATCGCTCGGGCAGCCTATTCCAGAAGCTAAACCTATTTTTGAATTAAACCCGGATCATGCAATGATTCAGCGTCTTAAAAACGAGACGGATAAAGCGCAATTTAAAGAATGGACGCAAATTTTATTTGACCAAGCTATTCTCGCGGAAGGAGGACAACTCAAAGATCCCGCCAGTTTTGTTTCCCGCTTGAATAAGCTGTTGATGCAATTAAAATAAGTGAATTATTACATTGTTACTCATAACTGACGTTATTTATGCTAAACCAATCTCAATCTATACGTTTGCCTCGTCATATCGCTATTATTCCTGACGGAAATAATCGCTGGGCGATACAAAATGGCAAAACCAAATTCGAAGGCCATCGTGCCGGAGTTAAAGCGATACAAGGAACGATTCAAGCTGCGATAAATTCCGGCATTGAGGTTTTGAGTATTTGGATTTTGAGTACGGAAAATTTAAAACGGCCTAAAGATGAAGTTGATTATTTAATGCATCTTTCTCGTATTGGTCTAAGAGGAGCAGAACGCGCCATAGCTCAAAGTCATGTTCAAATACGTTTTATTGGTGATTCCACAGGTCTTACGCCTAAATTATTCGAACAAATGCAAGAACTTGAACAAAAAACTCAAAAAAATACAGGGCTCAAATTGGTTATTGCGGCAGGATATGGAGGAAAATGGGACATCATACAAGCAATAAAAAAAATTGCCGATCAAGTAGCTAAAGGAAACTTGAAGGTTCAAGATATTAATGAGTCATTGTTTGCCCAATATTTATCTATCTCCGATTTACCTGATCCTGATTTATTGATTCGCACTAGCGGTGAACAGCGAATGAGCAATTTTTATTTATGGCAATTAGCTTATACTGAACTTTATTTTACATCTTTATTTTGGCCTGACTTTGATGCAAAAGAATTTCAAAAAGCCCTGGATTTTTTTGCCACACGAGAAAGACGCTTCGGCGTAAGAAACAATCGTTAATTTAAAACTCCTTAAATGAATCTTCCCTTGGTTCGCTGCGGGGAATAACCCCTCTGGATCCCGCGTAAGACTTCGTCTTTGCGGGATCAATTCCACTTTGATAAAAACAAATGTTTTCCATTTGTTTTTATCAAGTGTCATTGATTTAACACTTAATTATCGAAAAAAAATCCTGTAGAATTTCCTGCGAATTTACCCCATCAAAACAGAAACTGTTAAAATTTATTTATTTGTTTATCCTGACCTTGTATCCAGAGCTTTGGGCGCGGGGCAGGATGCAGTAAAATCAAAGTTTAGATTTCAACAGTCTCTAACAGGAATCCTCAATTATGTTTTTAAAACGTCTTGTTACCGGTCTTATCTTAAGTATTGTTACAATTTTAGCTATTTATTTCTTATCAGTGCCCATTTTTGTAACTGCGTTTACTCTTTTTATGTTACTGGCAGCATTGGAATGGACGATACTAATGGATTGTAAATCTTTTTGGTCGCGTCTTTCATTCATTGTATTTGTGGCCGTTTTAATGTATCTCAGTACGTATATACCTATTTTATTTATTTTATGGGGTACATTTGGTTTTTGGCTAGTTTCCTTATTTCTCATCATCGTTTATCCTAAAAATACGAAAATTTGGGGGCGGGGAATTTGGATTCGAGGATTGATGGGAGCATTCGCGCTCGTGCCTACCTGGCTAACGCTCAATCAACTTCGGCTATTTTATGCCCCGGCATTTATTATTTTCATGCTGCTTTTAATATGGGGAGTAGATACGGGTTCTTATGCTGCAGGCAAATGGTTTGGAAAGCATAAATTGATTCCAAAAGTTAGCCCTAATAAAACTTTGGAAGGGTTATGGGGCGGGCTCATTTTGCCTTTGATGGTTGCAGTAGTCGGTTGTTTAATTTTGAAAATACCTTTTGAGCGTTGGTTGCTAGTGATGGGCTTAACCCTTTTTACGTCTATATTTGCTGTAATTGGCGACCTATCGGAAAGTATGTTAAAACGTCAAATTGGGCTAAAAGATCTGGGACAATATTTACCAGGGCATGGGGGTATGTTAGATCGGATTGATAGTTTAATGGCTGCAGCACCCATGTTTTTGCTCGCTTTGATAATGATAAATCGGTAAATTCATTTCATCTTTTTAAGAAAGCATAGTAAGATATTTTCCTTTGTTTTTCCTTAGGTGTTGGAAATTTTTATGAAAAATATGAAAAATCGATTTAAAAAATATCTATTTTGTTTTTTATTTTTAACAGCAACAGCATTGTATGCTGCTTCCGGATTTGTGGTTCGACACATCGAAATACAAGGCCTTCATGGCATATCCTCTTCTACCGTTTTAAGTTATATGCCGATCAATATTGGGGATCGGCTTGATACGGCTAAAAGTAATGAGATTATTGAAGCACTTTATGAAACAGGCTTTTTTGAAAATATTTTACTTTCAAAACGTGTCAATACCTTGGTTGTCAAGGTTAAACAAAGGCCCATTATTAGTCAGCTCAAGATCACAGGCAATAAAGTGATCACTTCTGATAATCTATACAAAGGATTAAAGACGCTAGGATTTGTCGAAGGTCGTGTATATGACCAATCCGTACTAGAAAATATTAGGAAATCTCTGGAGCATGAATATTTCGTGCAAGGGCGTTATGATGCCAAAGTTACTATCAATGTCAAAAAAATTAACAACTATCAAGTGGTAGTTGCCATTAATATTGATGAAGGAAAAGTTGCTAAAATTCAAAAGATAGAAATTATAGGAAATCAAGCCTTTAGTGAAAATGCACTTTTAAAACAATTCAAATTATCCCCCTCCAATTTATTCTCATTTTTTACCCATAATGATCAATATTCCAAAGAGCGATTAGCGGCAGATTTGGAATCATTACGATCTTTTTATATGGATCGTGGATATATTCGATTCAAGATTTTATCGCATCAAGTCACTATAGATTCTGCCCGACAACATGTTTACATCGTGGTTCGTATTCAGGAAGGGGGGCAATATAAAGTTAAAACTTGGAAAGTTTCAGGCCAACTTATTCTGCCAAAAGATCAAATTGAAAAACTTATTACCATTAAATCAGGGGATATTTTTTCTCGGCAAGATGTGATGACAACGGTAAAGAGTATTCAAGACGCTTTAGGTGACAAAGGCTATGGTAATGCTAATGTGACAGCGTTGCCCACCATTGATGATCAAACCAAACAAGTTTCGCTGAATTTTCAAATTAATCCTGGTCGCCGAATTTATATCAGGAAGATTATTTTTTCGGGGAATTACCGAACAAATGATGAAACATTTCGTCGTAACTTGGAAATTCAGGAAGGCTCCATGTTGTCGACAACGAAAGTTCAAAAGTCTAAGCGCTTCTTAATGTTATTGCGTTATGTGAGTAACGTTGATGTCAGCACAGAACCCGTCCCCGGGAAGCCCGATCAAGTTGATTTACATTATAATATCACCGAACGTGGTGCTGCTACGATTGGCGGGGGTATCGGTTATTCGGTGCTCGATAAATTCATCGTTCATGGAGAATTAAATCATCCTAATGTGTTTGGTACGGGAAATTCTCTGAGTGTTGGTGTGATGAAAAGTCGATCACTTTTAAGTGGAAATATCGATTACTACAATCCTTTTTATACAAAATCAGGTATTGGTCGTGATATTAGTCTTTACGCAAATAAATTTAATTCAGAGAAAGCTAATATTACTGATTATGCAATGAATAGTTACGGAGCGTCCTTAGGATATAATTTCCGCATCGCTGAAAATGATTATTTAAACGCTAGCGCTGGTTATGAAAACGATGTATTAAAAATAGGAGACATGCCTTCTAAAGAATTAAAACGGTTTGTAGACCAATATCAACGTCATTTTTATCAAATGATATTAACTGCGGGATGGACACATCAAGGACTTGATCGAGCTATTTTCCCCACCCAAGGATTTTTACAAGATTTAGGCCTTACGGTATCTGTTCCTTTAAGTTCTAAACATTCTTTGGAATACTATAAATTGAATTATGATGGGATGTATTATCATCCTTTATATAAACAATTTATTGGCCAATTAGGTTTTCATGCAGGATATGGGGAAGGCTATGATCGTTTTACACGATTACCTATTATCAAAAATTTCTATGCGGGCGGCATTGGATCTGTACGCGGTTACGATGGTAATACCTTAGGGCCAAAAGATTCAAATAGAGATGCTTTAGGTGGTAATGCTGTGATGGACGGGAGTGTGGGCTTAATATTTCCCAATCCTTTAGGACAAAATGTACGTACTACTTGGTTTTTTGATTTTGGTAATGTTTATAATAAACCATCTTTGGCAGTTAAAACCTCAACGGGTCTTGAAGTTGATTGGTTAAGCCCAGTTGGCATGTTGAATTTTGTGCTCGCAAAAGCGATCAATGCGAATAATAAAAAAGATGATACCCGTATCTTTGATTTTGCGATAGGAGCATCTTTATAGAATTTTAAATTTTGAATTCATGAGTTGCTTGCGCGACCATCATTTTCGTAGGTTGGGTTAAGCGATAGCGCAACCCAACAATTATGATAATTAAAAATTAAAAATGGAGATCATGAAATGAAAAAAATATTTTTAACTATTTTGGTGAGTGCTATATTGTCATGCACAGCATTTGCTGAAACAAATATTGCTGTAGTGGATTTTCAAAAAGTTTTTCAAAGTTCTCCACAAGTTTCAGCTGCGCGTGAGAAAATGCAAAAACAATTTTTACCACAGCAAGAAGAAATTTTAGCTCAGCAAAAAAAATTAAAAAGTTTACTGGCTAGTTTTAATAAAAACAATGCCGTTATGAAGGATAAAGCGCGTAAAAAAGCATCCCAAGACATTATTCAAGTCCGTCAAACTTTAATTTCCATGATAAAAGATTATCGTCAAAAGGTAGCAGAAACACGTAATAATTTGATGAATTCGATTATTCAGCATATTCAAGACATCATTGCGGATATTGCCAAAAAAAATAATTTCGATTTAGTATTGTTACGCAGTAGTGTTCCCTATGCTTCAGACAAATTAGATATTACGGATCAAGTGATTAAGCAAATCAAATAAAGTACGAAAAGGCCGCGACCTGTCCATACGGTACAGAAGAACCATGAAAAAAAAACTGAAAGAATTAGCCCAATTAATTAACGCTGAAATAAAAGGTGACGAAAATTGTGAAATAACAGGAATCGGGACTTTAGAAAATGCAAAATTGGGCGATATTAGTTTTTTGACCAATATTAAATATAAAAATCATTTAATTCATACCAAAGCCAGTGCTGTTATTTTAGAAAAACAAGCTGTTGAATTTTGTCCAACCCATGCGCTCATTGTGCAAAATCCTCATCTTGCTTATGCCAAAATTGCTGAAAATTTTATACAACATCCCAAAGTCACTCCTGGTATTCATGCCACAGCCATTATTGGAAAAAATTGTCACATTGATCCAAGTGTTACGATTGGAGCTTATGTGGTTATTGGGGATGATGTGATTATTGGCGCACATACTCAAATAGATACTGGATGTATTATTGGGAATCATTGCCAAATGGGACAAGAATGTCATCTGTGGGCTCATGTGACTTTATATTATGATGTTAAGATTCAGGATCGCGTGATTATTCATAGTGGTACAGTGATTGGGGGAGAAGGCCTAGGATTTGCCAATGATCAGGGCATTTGGTACAAAGTTCCTCAAATAGGTAGTGTATTGATTGAAAGTGATGTAGAAATTGGCGCGAATAATGTGATTGATCGTGGTGCTGTTGAAGATACCCTAATTGAAAGGGGTGTCAAAATGGGGAATGCGAATGTCATTGGTCATAACGACCATATTGGTGCTCATACCATCATGGTGGGTCAAGTAGGTATTGCGGGAAGCACTAAAATTGGTAAACATTGTATGATTGGGGGAGGCGCAGGTTTTGCTGGCCATATCGAGATTGCTGATGGATGTATTTTTACAGCTAAAGCAAATGTGCCCAATTCTATTAAAGAAAAAGGGATGTATTCCGCAGGAGTAGGAATAATGCCCACGCAAATATGGCGTAAAAACGTCGCACGATTTCGTCATTTAGATGAACTGGCAAAAAGAGTTAAGAAGTTAGAAGAAAAATCTTAGGGCCAGTTAGATCGCGATTTGCCCGTAAAATTTAAAATAAAGAGATATAACATATATGAAAATATTAATGGAAGCTGAAGATATTTTGCGTTATTTACCCCATCGCCCTCCATTTTTATTGGTTGATCGAGTGATTGATATTGAATTAGATCAATCTATTGTCGCGATTAAAAATGTCACCATGAATGAGCCTTTTTTTATGGGCCATTTCCCAGAAAAACCGGTTATGCCCGGAGTGCTTATTTTAGAAGCATTAGCTCAAGCATCCACTGTATTGGCTTTCAAATCCACGGGAGAAAATCCTCAAGATGGGGGTACATTATATTTTTTTGCAGGAATTGATAAAGTAAGATTTAAAAAAGTCGTCGTACCCGGTGATCAATTACGATTAGAAATTAAAGTAACTAAAGCGCGTCAAAATATTTGGAAATTAGATTGTGTGGCTCGTGTTGATGGGGAAACAGTTTGTAGCGCAGAAATTATGAGCGCAAGAAAACAGATTAAATAGATTGGCTTATTATTTTGAATTGAATCACTTCCTCCTTTTTGTAGATTGGGTTAAGCGATAGCGCAACCCTACAATATTAAAAATTATTAAAATTAAGGCTATTACGAATGATAGACAAAAAAGCCATCATCGATCCGAAAGCTAAGATTGACGAAAATGTTACCATTGAACCTTACGCAGTTATCGGCGCTGATGTTGAAATTGCATCAGGAACATGGATTGGTTCTCATGCGGTGATTAAAGGGCCTTCTCGTATTGGTCGTGATAATAAAATTTTTCAGTTTGCTTCTATAGGTGAAATTCCCCAGGATTTGAAATTTCAAGGAGAAAAAACTTATTTAGAAATAGGTGAACGGAACACCTTTCGAGAATTTTGCACAATAAATCGTGGGACCGTTCAAGACCATGGCATCACAAAAATTGGCCATAATAATTTATTTATGAACTATGTACATGTGGCTCATGATTGTGTGATAGGCAATGATACGATTTTTGCTAATAATGCATCACTTGCTGGCCATGTACATGTTGGGGATTATGTTATTTTAGGGGGATTTGCGGGTGTTCTTCAATTTTGTCATCTTGGTGCTCATAGTTTTATTTCGACTGGGGCTATTGTTTTAAAAGATGTTTTACCTTATACAAAAGTTTCTGGGGTTTATGCTAAACCTTTTGGGCTTAATAGTGTGGGGATGAGCCGCCATGGATTTAGTAGTGAAACTATCATGACATTAAAACGGGGTTATCGCGTAATTTATCGTCAGAATTTGACAGTTAGTGAGGCTATAAAAGAGTTGGAAACGATGGTGGGGGAGTGCCCGGAGATTCAGTTGTATATAGACATGTTGGAGGGGTCGGAAAGAGGAATCGTGAGATAAAAGTGGGGAAGGAATCGTATATTCCTGCGTTGTTGAGCGTTTCAGGACGCCG
>JAFGHQ010000028.1 GCA_016930035.1 Gammaproteobacteria bacterium
CGACGCCTTGAACTCGCTTAAAATGCTCGAATCTATATTTTGACGCCTTTTAAGCGATTTCTGCGTTGCGTGCGTTCTCCGCCGCCTCCTTATTGTACATCTATACTAGAACCGTTTTTAATCCTAAATTCTTAGCTGCTTGTATTTGCGGTTTGTCTGCTGAAACAAATAACTCAGCTTGCCAAGTTAATGCACAAGCAATATGAATCGCATCCATTGCCCGTAAACCGTTATTTTCAAGGGCTTGAATTGATTTAGCAATGACAGTCTCTGTGAGTTGACAAATAGAAATTTCTTCTATCTCCTTTAGTAGTGCTTTTTTGATCAATCGAAAATGCGCCATAGAAATTTTTTTTTCGCGTTTTAACCGACATGTTGCAGATATTAATTCCGGTAAACAAATAATACTTAATCCTAATTCAGATGCTTTATCACACAATTCTATTACTTGTTCCGAGCCTTTTTCTTCAATAAAACGTTTTGCAAAAGCTGAAGTATCAAAAAAAATTCTCATGCGTTTTCTTTTTCCCTTTCTTCGAGAATGGCCGAACTCAATGAAATGCCTTTAATATCTAAACGTAAAGCTTTAGAACGCCAAGAAGGTTCTTTCCTTTTTTTTAAAAAAATAGGAATAATTTTTGCTACTGGCTTATTATGCCTTGTAATAATAATTTCCTCTCCTTGCTCTACTAAATCTATAAAACCTGCTGCTTGATTTCTGAATTCTGTAAAAGTTGTTGTATGCATAGCCAACTCCTCATATGGAATATTTGTACGTTAATGTACAAATTGTACATTATAAAAATCGTTAAAACAAATAGAAATCTTCAAATTTTAAACAATCGGAAAAAGTTTTCAGTGGTGGCGGATGCAAGTTCTTCTAACGAAATATGACGAATTGCTGCAATTGCTTCTGCCACATAGCGAACATAAGCGGGTTCGTTAGGTTTGCCACGGTGCGGCACTGGCGCTAAATAAGGCGCATCCGTTTCAATGAGCAAACGATCCAGTGGAATATTCTTGGCTACTTCTTGAACATCAGTTGCTTTTTTAAAAGTCACAATCCCGGTAATCCCAATATAAAAACCTAAATCTAAATATTGTTTCGCCCAATTCCAATTGCCGGTAAAACAATGAATGACAGCGCCTAACTGTGCTACTTGCTCTTTTTTCAAAATGCTAAACGTATCTTCATTTGCGTCCCGCGTATGAATAATCATCGGTTTTTGCACTTTTTTGGCAGCTTTGATTTGTTGACGAAATCGTTCCTGTTGATGGGCTGGATTCACATCGGGGTAATGGTAATCGAGACCGCATTCACCAATGGCAATCACTTCTGCATGGCGAGCAAGTTCAGCCAGTTGATCAGCAGAAGGTTCAGGATCACATTGAACGCTGGGATGAATTCCAACAGAACACCAAACATTTGAATACGTTTGGGCGATTTCTAAAATTTTTGGAAAACTTTCAAGATCAGCACAGGCGCTCAATATATAAGCAACACCATTGTCTTTTGCAGCTTTTAAAGCATTTTCTAATTTTCCGTCATATTTCGACAAATCCAAATCATCTAAATGGCAATGAGAATCTGTAAAAGTCATTCGTTACATTCCCTCTCTCGTATGAACGGATTGATAATTTCAACCCCTTCAATTTTTTGAGTATGATTAAAATCCTCAGTAAATAATATTTCGATATTTGCTTCCTTTGCCGTAGCCCACAATAAGGCATCCCAAAAAGAAAGTTGATGCTGCTCGACAGCTTTTATTGCTTTAATAAGAGTTGAGGCTTTCGCTGTTATTATAGGAAAAATGAGTTCCCAATCTTGAATTTGAGCCAATGCTTTCTTTGCATCTAAAAATTTTTTTTTAGTAACGGCATAATAAAATTCACTCAACGATTGTAAGGTAAGTACACATTCTTCTGTCAAAACAAATTCAATTATCTCAATAGCTTTCTTTTGACGCTTCCTGTCTGTTATATCAAAAGCATACACTAAAATATTTGTGTCCAATGTAACACGATGCTTTTTATTCATATAATTCTTCTCGTCTAAATTTTTTAATATTTAAAAAAGCTCCCTTTTTCATTCGAGCTAAACTTCGCTTCCAAGCCGCCTTTTGAGCTGCATTTAAACTTATATTATTTTTAATAGGTATCAATCGAGCAATAGGTTTTCCTCGCCGAGTTATAATAAATTGCGATCCTTGTTCTACAGCATCAATATAATATGAAAATTTTTGGTTGGCTTCTCGTAATCCAATATTTTGCATCATATTTTTACCCCCTTATAATATTTGTAATACGTAGTACTATTGTACACCTAAGTTTAAACGATTTCATAGCTTTTTCCACTGAATTAATAAGTTTTCGATGAGAAGCTGACTATTAGGATTGAGCTGCTCGTGAATCATTTGATAAGCTTTTTTAAGCGCTTCCCAAAAGGCAAAAAGATTTTTAACATGATACGGTTCACTAATCTGTTTTAAAGATGCCACCATATCTTGATGAACAATATGAGCCAATCCACTCCCCTCTTTTAATTTAATCATATCTGAAGTCCAACTCATTAAATACATCAATATTTGGTTTAAATTCAGTTTGGCCCATTTATCAGCAATAGCAATAAAATCACTATTTTCTTTGGTTAATCCTGCAAATTGTTCAAAAAGACTGTTTCTAAAGGATAACTCGTCTTGTTCAATAAATTCCAAAACCCTCAATGGCGCTCCCTGAGCCAAGCATAGTAACAATTCAAGGTTTTGTTGTTGAATATTTTGCTGCGCAAGCCAAGTCAAAGCCATTTTTGTCTCCGGTATTGGAAATGACACGATTTGACAACGACTTCGAATAGTCGCTAATAAAGACATGAGCCGATTGGTGATTAATATAATAATCGATTGGCCTGCGGGTTCTTCTAAGGTTTTTAGAAAGGCATTGGCCGCACTTTCGTTCATTTGCTCTGCTTTTGTGATTAAAATAAATTTATATGCCCCAAGTTGTGGGGTTTGATTGACAAAATGAGTCAACTCCCGAATTTGATCAATTTTAATAGCCTTTCCCTTCTCCTCTGGTTCAACTATTTTTAAATCTGGATGACTGGTAGCTTGTATCAGACGGCAATGCTTGCATACACTGCAGGCAATTCCTTGCTCGTTTGGGTTTTCACATAAAACAGATTGAATCAATTGATCCGCAAATTGACGCTTTCCAATGCCTTCCACACCTGAAAAAAGCAGCGCATGCGGTAATTGATGGGCAGCCTTTCGCTTTTGGAACAATGCCCATTGTGTTTCATGCCAGGGGAAAATAGTCATATCTTGATTCTGAAATTTTTAATTAATATCTAACTCACGCTTAATCAACTTTCTCAATTGTTCTTTCGTATGCTCTAGTGAGCCTGATGCATCAATAACGCGATATTGATCTTTAAAACGTTTGGCGCGGTCTAAATAGCAAGCTCGCACCCGGTCAAAAAATTGGAGCTTTTCCATTTCAAATCGATCGGGCTGATCGGGGCGTCCCTTAATACGACCAAGTCCTATTTTCGGATCAACATCTAAAAGAACCGTCAAATCAGGTCGCAAATTTCCTTGCACCCAATTTTCTAAAATTTCAATACGTTCTTCAGGAATGTTGCGCCCTCCACATTGGTACGCATAACTTGCATCCGTAAAACGATCACACAAAATAATTTTACCTGCCTTTAATGCCGGTTTGATCACTTGCGCGATGTGTTGTGCTCGAGCAGCAAAAAATAGCAATAACTCCGTATCTTCTGCCATTTTTTCATCATGATGATTTAAAAGTATCGTTCGAATCTTTTCAGCAATTTCTGTTCCACCCGGTTCGCGAGTCAACACCACTGGTTGGGGCTGTTTTTGAAGCGTTTCATACAAAAATTGAATCACAGTCGACTTTCCCGCGCCCTCAATACCTTCAATCGTAATAAATAAGCCTTTCATTTTTCCTCCTTAAAGGGCTGTATATATCTAGCAGATCTGCGACCCTCATACTCACCAATGAGGGAGCCACGCGAATTTCCAAGAATTCTAGTTGAACTTCAATAAAAAAATATTACAATGAGTGCTCTTTTTATGCCGGGGTGGCGGAACTGGTAGACGCGCCAGACTCAAAATCTGGTGGTGGTAACACCGTGTCGGTTCGATCCCGACCCTCGGTAGTTATTTAATCAAAAATTGTAACTATTCACCGCTTAATCAAGTAACACCTTGATTAAGCG
>JAFGHQ010000029.1 GCA_016930035.1 Gammaproteobacteria bacterium
AAATTAAAATGGCAACCATACAGAGAACGGTTGAGCCATCTAAAGAAACTGCAGACAGTATTTATGCACTTGCCAGTACTTTCGCATCAGAATGTACAGATGCTACGATTTTCGATCAACTTATCATAGACAAAGCTTATACAAAACGTCTTGCCGAAAATGTAAAAACGACAGATTATACCCTTCCTGGAATTGAAGAAGGTCGCGAAATCATTCGTTGGGCATTTAATGAAGAAACCGAAGTTGGTGCAATTTCTACAGTATTTGATCTCATTGGCGAAGACAGAAATGTCATTGTACACATGAAAGATCGCACCAATAAAGGACAAGCCGAATTCGAAGATGTAAAAATATATATTGAGCCTTTTGTTAAGAAAGACAAAAAAGCAGAAATGCTTATGGCTCAAATGAATGAAGCACTCAATGGTGTTACAGGAATTGATGCTCTTGCTAAAAAATTGAATGTAGAAATAGATACTTTCGATGTAGCTTTTGCCACATACAGTCTGCCGGGATACGGACCCGAGCCTCAGTGCGTTGGAATTATTAGTGTTCTTCCAATCAATACTATTTCACGCCCAATTAAAGGTGAAACAGCCATTTTTGTAGCGAAGGTTTCGCAAGTAGTAGAAGCTCCTCCTACTGATATTAATCTGATAAGAATGCAGAAGCAATCTTTCTTCCAATCAAAAGTAAGTTATGAATTGTTCAAAGCACTCCAAAATAAAGCTGAAATAGAAGACAACAGAATATTGTATTTCTAATTCATCTGAAAAAATATTAAGAAGATCGCTTTTTGCGGTCTTTTTTTATGTCTGGAAATTCAAGTATTGAATAATTGAAACAGCAAACAACTTCGTACCTCTTTGCCGATGGAGCAATGACTAAGCTCAACCTTCATCATTGGCAGTGTGGTAAAACCTTGGAGGTTTCATGAGCTGCAAAAACGCAAGTAAACCTCCAGGGTGGGGTGTTAAAAATAATAATTAATTAAAATAATTTATCGTTCCATAAATTTTATTATATTTGCAAAAACGAACGATAAATGAGCAAGAAAAAAGCAAAAAATGACACCCCAAAACAGACAGACTGGAAAGAAAAAGCAATGTCAAGGGCAAAGGAAACAAAAGCGCTAAACAAAAGAATAAGAGAGATTACTCTTAGCAGAGATCAGTGGAAGAGCAAGTATTTTATTGCTAAATCCAATAGCGAAATTTGGGAAAATGAATTGGCAAAAATCAAAAAAAAACTGAACGAGATTCTAACAGAATAATGTTAGATAATAATCACCCTGATAATCATTCTTTTCCAACTATTATTATTTACTTGACAATAATGATCAAGTTGTCAACTTCTGCCAGTTTTAGATCAATTGGTAAAATTATTGCATTGTTTAACCTTTATCTTGATCTTAACATTAAAGCACCCAGCCATGTCTCCATTCTAACCTGGGTGAAAAAGTTTGGTATTTATAAACTTGAGTGCGTGGCTCATAAAGCTGATGATTGGGTTATTATACTTGATGAAAGCGTACAATTTGGGCATTCAAAACTGTTGGTTGTTTTGGGGATCAGGGAAAGTATGATTGACTTTACCCGCCCGCTACAGTATGAAGATATGGTTTGCTTAAAATTAAAAGCATCGCAGTCATGGAAAAGTGATGAAATTCTTGATATTATTAAATCTGTGGAAAATGAAGTTGGAACAATAAAATATGCTGTTGCTGATATGGGAAACTCAATAAAAAAAGCGATCTCTTTGCATAACATTCAACATGTTGCAGATATCACACATATAATTTCCCTGATTTTCAAAGAAATTTTTGGCAAGGATCCCCAGTTTGAAGAATATATAACAAAGCTATCCAAACTGCGAGGGGAAATGCCCCTGACGGAAATCTCACATTTATTACCTCCAAAACAAAGGGCAAACTCTCGTTTTATGAATTTAAAACCAATTTTCAACTGGGGAAAAGAGATGGTTAGTGCTCTTCCATTCATGAATATACCAAAGAAATATAAAGAAAAACTCGAAACTATTTATCAATATAAAGATCTGATTTTGCAAACTTGCGAATTGATTGATAAAGCTAATAAGATTCAGAAAATACTGAAAAACAATGGATTATCAATGGATAGCAAGCGTAAATGTCTAAGGCTATTTAGTAAAACAGATAACCCAAAAACACGACAATTTAAGCAGAAAATAACCGATTACTTTAATGACATCCTTAATAAATTTCCAAAGAAAACCACAATATTATGTACCTCTGATATGATTGAATCTTCATTCGGGAAATTTAAGTTTTATACTAACAAAAATACATCTATTGGAATAACAAACCTTGCATTAACGATACCTGCATTCCTTGGAAAAACAGAAATTACTGATGTGCATAAAGGTCTTTCAATGATAAAAGTTGACAACCTAAAAAGCTGGAGCGCAGAATACATAGGAGATACAGAACTAAAAAAGAGACGCAATGCCATGAATATGGGATGAAGAAAAAAAATGTAATTATCTTGATTTTTAACACCCCACCT
>JAFGHQ010000030.1 GCA_016930035.1 Gammaproteobacteria bacterium
AGCAAGGAAGCGAGCTCGAGAGTCTCACGGATGAGACGAATAAAAATCAAAGACTTATAGTCTTTGATTTTTTTAAAAAACTCAGATCCCAACAACCCCATAAAGGGGAAGCGATTTCGGAGCTAAATGAAATTTAGCTCGGGAATCGCTGCTCGAACACCTTTTTTTGCTTGATCATTTACAAAGGCCATCTACAATGATGGTTTTTGTTATTACCATAATGGAGAATCGACATGACTATTTTAGTTGGCCAATCCGCCCCAGATTTTACAGCTCCTGCCGTTTTAAGTTCCGGAGAAATTACAGATAAATTTATATTCTCAAAAGCTACCCGAGGTAAATACGCACTCATTTTCTTTTATCCTCTCGATTTTACCTTCGTGTGCCCTTCAGAATTGATTGCGATCAATCATCGTAAAGAAGAATTTAAAAAACGCCATATCGAAATTATTTCAGTCTCTATTGATTCACAATTCACCCATTTCGCTTGGCGCAATACCCCCATAAAAGAAGGGGGAATTGGCCCTGTTAATTACACCATGGTTTCTGACGTTAATCATGCTATTTGTAAAGCTTATGGCGTTGAACATCCCATCGAGAGTGTCGCTTTTCGTGGAACATTTATTATCGATAAAAATGGTATTGTCCGTTCTGAAATCGTCAATGACTTACCAATCGGTCGTAATGTTGATGAAATTTTGCGTCTATTTGATGCGGTTGATTTCTACGAACAACATGGGGAAGTCTGCCCGGCCGGCTGGCATAAAGGAGACAAAGGCATGAAAGCATCCCATGAGGGGGTAGCTAGTTATTTAGCTCATGAATCCGAAACATTATAATCATGATGAATGATCATCAATTCTATGCTATGTCATAAAATCGCTCGCTTATTATTTATCTTGCCTTTGGGAATGACTCCCTGTCTTTTGGCCTCAAAGCTCCCTGCTATTAATATTCTCAATCCCATTATTAAAATTCAAAGGCCCTCAGATGTTATAGTTCCAAACATACCGAGCGATACAGAAGATAACTTGCCCGATTTTGGCGATGTTTCAGAATCGACCCTTTCTTCTTATCAAGAACAACAAATGGGTAAAGCATTTATGGGGTACGTGAGAAGTCATTTACCCATTGTGCATGACGCTATCGTCAATGAATATCTAAATAATCTCGGATATCGGTTAGTAGCAGCAAGCCCCAGACCTTCTCAACATTATCATTTTTTTGTCATCAACCAAAAAGAGATTAATGCTTTTTCGGGACCTGATGGCTATGTCGGGGTCTATGCAGGCCTTATTTTAGAAACCAAATCAGAAGGAGAATTAGCTGCAGTATTGGCCCATGAAATTGCACACGTATCTCAGCACCATATTGAACAAATGGTGGCTGAAGCAAAACGTACCCAACTAACATCACTCGGTGCATTAGCGGCAGCTATTGCCATCGGGATAGCTAATCCACTTGCCGGCATTGGCGCCGCAAGTGTTTCTAGTGCAGGCACTTATCAACATATGATTAACTTTACCCGATATCACGAAAAGGAAGCCGACCGAATTGGCATTCAACTACTAGCCAAATCAGGATTTGACCCAAGGAACATGCCACGTTTTTTTAAGCGGATGCAACGCTATAGTGAGATAAATTCAGAAGACATTCCCGAAATTCTACAGACTCATCCTGTCACGGAAGAACGACTTGCAGATGCATATAATCGTTGTGAGCAATATCCCAAATATCCTCAAAAACCAAACCTTATTTTCCCGTTCATTCAAGCCCGAGTTGCTGCAAATTTGGCTCACGACCCCGAGGACTCGCTTCGACATATTGAACAACAATTACAACAACCTCATTTAGCGCTTCAAAAAAGAATGCTGCTAGGATATGCCTATACTTTAACATTATTAAGAACTCAAAAATTTAATCAAGCCAATGCTCAAATTCAAAAACTCATAACCCTTAATCCTCATCAACTTTTATTTCAGATGTCTCAAGTGGATATTCTTATTGCAAGTCAACATTATCAAGAAGCCCTATACAAAGCCCAAACCCTTTATCATGAGAATCCGGATAGCTACCCCATTATTATGCAATATGCGACCGTGTTGCTAAGATTAAAACAATTCACACAGGCTAGAAAATTATTAGAAGATCATAAAAATGTTTACGATAAAAATATAGCTTATCTCGACTTGCTCTCTCAGGCTCAGGGGTTTTCGGGAGAAAAATCCCAAGCTTATGAAACGCGGGCTCAAATGTGTTTGCTTTATGGAGATACTGCTTGTGCTCGAGAACAGCTTCAAATGGCCCTACAATTTTCGAAAGACACTTATACAAAAGAACGAATAAAAGTGAAACTGCAGCGATTCCCGAGCTAAATTTCATTATCTAATGCTGAGCTTGAAACTACTGTCTTTCAGACGGTCAACTTTCAGTTAGCGTATTTCCCATTAACATTGAGACAAGAAGTTATCATCCAGAGGGAGCGCCGCCTCTGAATGACGGCATGTTACTTTTGGGCTCAACAAATGATGGTATCCAAACAAACCCCTCGTCGAAAGACGAAGGCGGTTTAGTTAACTCGGAAATCGCTGAAGCAAAGCTGAAAAGATAAATTTTTTTCAAAAAGTTTGGTATAATCTTTGTTTTAAATTTGCGCCTTTTACACATCATTAAAAACCTATGAAACTAAAATATATTCTGCCTTTTTTGGCTCCTTTTTTTATTTTATTCATTTTCTCAAGCTGTACAACCCCGCCCCCGCATCACGTTGAGAATATTTGCAGCATTTTCAGACAATATCCGGATTGGTATTGGAATGCTCAGAAAGTAGAAAAACGATGGGGGCTCCCTATTCCCGTATTAATGGCTGTTGTGTATCAAGAATCACGATTCAATGCAACCGCAAAACCTCCCCGTGAAAAATTACTTTGGATTATCCCGTGGTGTCGACCCACAACTGCCTATGGATATTCGCAAGCTCTTAAAGAAACGTGGTACCTTTACAAACGAGATACCGGACACAACGGCGCCGATCGTGATACTTTTGCAGATGCCGTTGATTTTATTGGTTGGTATGCTAATTTAGCACATCGACGCGTGGGTATTTCAAAGGCCAACGCTTATCAAGTATATCTTGCTTATCATGAAGGGACCGGAGGTTATGCTCAAAAAACATATCTTAAAAAAAGTTGGTTAATTCAAGTGGCGAGGAATGTACAAAGACGTGCTTGGATTTATCGAACGCAATTAGATCAATGCCGCACCAGTTTGCCTACAAAACCTTGGTGGCGAATTTGGTAATTTACCTACATAGGAAACTACATGACTAAAATTTTTTCACGAAAAATGCTTCCTTGGCTAATCTGGGGGACAGCAGCTATATTTTATTTTGTTCAATATGTCACCCGTATTTCGGGTAGCGTGATGGTTCCCGATTTGATGCGATCCTTTTCGGTAGACGCATTTCATTTGGGGGCTCTAAACGCTTTTTTTTATTACGCTTATGTTGCGATGCAACTACCAGTTGGCATGTTGATTGATCGCTACGGCACGCGCAAATTACTTGTTTTTACCACATTGGTGGTTGCTTTAGGATGCTTTTCATTTTCTATTTCGCATCACATTGAGTTAGCAAAATTTAGTCGTTTTTTAATGGGTTTTGGTTCTGCTTTTGCTTTTATTAGTGCCATTAAACTTGCTACGGAATGGTTTGAACAAAAACATTTTGGGCTTTTAACAAGCACAACCCAGGCTTTAGGTATGCTGGGTGCAGTAGCAGGCGGAGCACCTATAGCGATTCTTATCACTTTTCTGAGCTGGCGAGAAATCATGATGGGTTTTTCTGTTATTTTCCTTGTACTAACTTTTATGATATTACTGCTCGTGAAAGATCGAACCACCGCAACAGAACGCAAATCAAACATCCGAGAAGTTTCCTTTCGTGAGAGTTTATTGACGGTTATTAAAAACCCTAGAAGCTGGACTAATGGTATTTACATTGGGGTACTCTATGCTCCCATGACCGCATTTAGTGAATTGTGGGGAGTCAGTTTTCTTGAGCGCGTTTATCATCTTTCTGTCAAAACAGCTGCTTTGGCAATAGGCGTTATATTTATTGGTTGGGCTATTGGGGCACCTATCGTGGGCTGGATCAGCGATTGCATTCGAAGGCGTAAACCCATCTTGATTTTATCCGCGCTACTGAGCCTCATTTTTCTTGGAATAGTGTTATATGCGCCTAATTTACCGCTTCCGTTACTATTCATCTTTTTATTCTTATTTGGAGTATCCAATACTGGGGTCGGTGTTTCTTACGCAGTAGGAGAGGAAGTCAATCCGCGATCGGAAGCAGGAACCTCGGTTGCTTTCGCCAATATGGCTTCTGTTTTGATAGGCACCATTTTACAACCCCTCATTGGATGGCTATTGGATTTAGGCTGGAGCGGAAAAATGTTGGATGGCATTCGTTATTATGATGCTTCTGACTTTCATCGCGCTATGATCATACTTATAGGATGTTTTATCATCGGTATTATTTTTTCATTTTTAGTGCCAGAAACACGTTGCCGAAATCTTATGAAAGGTTGATGTAACTTTTGGTGTCAGACACCAAAAGTTACATAAGGAGTAAAGCATTGTACCTAATACCCCGAAACGAAATACATATTTTTACGATCCCTATTAAAAAATATACAACGGAAACAGATAAATTCATTGCTATTTTAGACGAGAAAGAAAAAGAGCGCGCTTTGCGTTTTCGTTTTAAGGCAGATCAAAACCGATTTATTGTGTCTCATGCCATTCTGAGACTCATTTTAAGTCATTACCTTCAAATAGATACTGCTTCCATTCAGTTTGGTGAAAATATTTACGGAAAACCTCAGCTCATCAACTTTAAAACAAATCTACGTTTTAATTTATCTCACAGTAAAGACTATGCCTTAATCGCCCTCGCTCATCATCCTGTTGGTGTCGATATAGAATTTATAGACCCCAAAATGAAATTGGAGCACATTGTCGAGCGCTTCTTTTCGGAGAATGAAATCAAAGAATATGAATCCTTGCCGCCCGAACAAAAACGCCTCGCTTTTTATCAAGCCTGGACCCGAAAAGAAGCTTACATTAAGGCCCTGGGCCAGGGTTTAGTTTGTTCCCTCAAACATTTTTCCGTGACATTAACCCCAGGGCAACCGGCCAAAATTTATGAAATTTGCGAAGGATGTGTTGAAGATTGGCAATTAGAATCTTTAGCGCTTGATAAAAACTACTGCGCCGCCCTCGCTTGGGAAGGGGGTGCAAAAAACATCCTTTTTAAAAATATTGAAAATATTTTATAAGACTTTTCATGATACATGCTAAGTAGGAGTCGCAGATCTGCGCCCTCTACGATGTTATTTTCTCTAATTTCGCATATTTCAATGCCAACCATTTCTGCCCAACACGCTTAAAATGAATCAGAATTCGCATCGTTTCACCTTCTCCTTCAAGCGAAATCACGACCCCTTCGCCAAATTTGGGATGAGAAACAATTTCACCTAAGTTAAAAGGAGAATGCTCTCTTGGGAGAACGCTTCTGCGCATCTCGGATTTAGTACGCGGATTTGCGCCCCTTGCAAATGAAGTGCGATTCGTCCTGTTTTGATATTCTCGTACTCGCATCTTCATCCGAACAGGCTCCACATACTCTGCTGGAATTTCATGAATAAACCGTGACGGATATTGCATCGAATCATATCCATGGAGCCTTCGCATCTGAGCACAAGTTAAAAATAATTTTTGTTTTGCGCGCGTCATCCCCACATAACAAAGTCGCCGTTCCTCCTCTAATCCATGAGTTTCTTCAAGGGACATTTTGTGAGGAAAAATATTTTCTTCAAGTCCGGTTAAAAAAACGACTGGGAACTCCAAACCTTTTGCCGCATGAAGCGTCATGAGTTGAACATAATCGCTATGAGGATCGGCTTGGCCTTCTCCAGACTCCAGCGCTGCAGCTGATAAAAATTCAGATAAAATATGAACCGTATCAACATCTTGCGTCGCAAATGAAGAACCTCCCTGATGGACAAATTGTTTTGTGGCACTGATCAACTCTTCCAAATTCTCCAGTCGCGCCCGGGCCTTTTCCCCACCCTCCTTCTTATGATAATCAACAAGTTTCGTATCATAAATAGTACGCTCTGTTAATTGATGAAGAGGAACGGTTTTTGCGCATAAAGATAATTGCTCAATTAAGTTAATGAACTCAAGTAATGCGTTAACTGTGCGGGTAGTGGCGCTTTTTTTTTGAATCATTTGTTGCGTGGCCGTCCATAATGAAATCGCTTGTTCGCGAGCTGAGTTTCGAATTTTTTCAAGTGTTAAATAGCCAATACCACGAGTTGGCGTATTAATAACCCGTTCAAATGCTGCATCGTTATGCTGATTGGCAACCAAATGCAAGTAAGCCAAAGCATTTTTAATTTCAGCGCGCTCAAAAAAGCGTAGCCCTCCATAAATTCGATAAGGAATATTATTGTCGATAAGTACTTGTTCGAAAATTCGCGATTGAGCGTTGGAACGATATAAAATAGAACATTCGCGATACGGATTGCCCATTTGACGAAAATGTTGAATTTGACTGGTGACAAATCGTGCTTCATCAAAATCATTAAATGCTTCATAAAAAGAAATAGGTTCTCCTTCCGCCCCTTCGGTCCACAAATCTTTACCCAAACGCTCATTATTGTGAGCAATTAATCGATTGGCCGCTTTGAGAATATTCCCTGTTGAACGATAATTTTGTTCCAATTTAATTATTTGCGTATTAGGAAAATCTTCCAAAAAATTCTGAATGTTCTCGCTTTTTGCTCCGCGCCAACTGTAAATAGACTGATCATCGTCGCCCACTACCATAATGTGGTTATGTTGAGTCACTAAAAGATGGAGGAAAGCATACTGTATTTTGTTGGTATCTTGAAATTCATCGACCAAGATGTATTGGAAGCGAGCTTGATAATGATGCAAAATTTCCGAATTATTTTTAAGTAATTCATAAGAACGAAGTAATAATTCCGCAAAATCAACCAGGCCATTTTGTTGGCAAGTTTTTTCATATTCCTGATAAATTTTAATAACGTTCTGTTCGAACGAATTTTGAACATTGCCTATCTGATGGGCACGTAATCCCTCATCTTTTTGCTTATTGATATACCATTGGAGCTGTTTTGCCGGGTATTTTTCTTCATCTAAATTCAAGTCACGGATGATACGACGAATCAAACGATACTGATCCTCAGAATCAAGTATTTGAAATGATTCTGGCAAATGAGCCGCTTTCCAATGTTGTCGCAATAGGCGGTGAGCAATATGATGAAAAGTTCCAATCCACATATTTTGAATAGGAAATTCAATCATGGATTCAACTCGCCCACGCATTTCATTAGCCGCCTTATTAGTAAAAGTGACGGCTAAAATGGCGTACGGTGATAAATGTTGGGTTTGAACCAGAAAAGCGATGCGATGAACAAGTACGCGTGTTTTTCCACTACCCGCACCCGCTAAAACTAAAAGATTAGCATGATCGACCATAACCGCTTTTTGCTGCTCGGGATTTAGTTGATTTAAAAAATTACTTTGTGTTTGCATAATTTAATATCAGTTATGGATAACAAATGGCGTTATTACATAAATAACATCATCCGTCATTCTGGCTGAGAAGCCAGGATTCAGTTGACAGTGATGTTAAAGTTAAATACTCCTGGATCCTGAATCAAGTTCAGGATGACAAATTGGCAGATCCCGCCATCCCCATAAATTAAAAATTCATTGAAAAAATATATCAATGTTAGTTGCGGATAACAAGTAAAGTATATATAACTAATGTAACAATAATTCCCGGACTCATTAACTTATAAAAACAATAAGTTATATACGTATATTGCCGCGATGGGGGATTGTTAAGGGGGAGAATCGCGATTCTCCCCCTTAACCGCGCAGTGCGAATTCATTTCGCACGCAG
>JAFGHQ010000031.1 GCA_016930035.1 Gammaproteobacteria bacterium
AAAAGCGATCATGAAATGTTGCTAAATTGTGTGAAAATAAACATAAGAAAAGATTTTGTTAGTAAACGTAAAACGGTGTTTGACCCCTTTTAGCAATGCTTATAAATACTGGCTTCAGAGGAACCACTAAACGTAAAACGGTGTTTGACCCCCTTTATTCTTTATTCTACTGCCCTTGTGGACTATATAAAGCTTTCGCGAAATAGGGAATTTTCGAATAGGGAATTTTTGAGAAATGCAATATTTTTTACCCCAACTTTTTTCTTAAGCATCAGAAGATAAGTTTCTACAGTTCTTATTGAAATTTGAAGCAGTTCCGATATTTTTCTACCTGTATTTCCTTTAGCAAGTAAAGTTAAAATTTCCATTTCTCGAGGTGTAAAATATATATCTCGAAATTTTCCTCCGAGATAGTATTTGGAAATTAGAAATGAATTCGCGCTCTTTTGGCCATAGATGATGTGAATGCAATTTTTGTTTTTTTTTCTTTTAGTTTTTTCCTTTTGAACGACAAAATATTTCTTTTCGTAAGCTTTGTATAATGCCGGATTTTTATGTAACCGCTCCTGTAAGAAAAAAACACTTTTTTTAAAGTAACCCACATTTTTAAAGAGAAACCCCATATTAGCTGAGGGTAAAACGTTTTTATCTTTTATTGAAAAATGATATCTTGTTAAACCACCGTCATTTAAAGTGCAGATAGTGATTCCTTTTGTGTAACCATTTTCTTTAAAAAATTGGCGATATTCCTCGTGTTTTTGTCCCACTTTTAATAGATTATCCACGTTCCACACTACATGATGCTGTGGGAAAGGGACTGTGTTGTAAATATCAAATTCGTACAGATAAAGTTCACGTTTTAGATAACCTTCCGCAAAAATAGCATCAGTACTTAGACCATTATAGTAAGAACCATCAGTGTGGATAATAGATATATAAGAAATAGGCCCCTTTTTCAATAAGGGCCGACAGATGACTTTAAAGGCATCTGCATAAGCAACAAAAGGATGTTTTTGAAGTTCCGCTTCGGTTAACTTACTTGTTGATATGTTATTCATTTCGAGATCTCCTTTTTCCTATCAGGATGATTTATTTTCCCTATAAATATTTTAAGACTAAGTTCTGAAAAAAAAATCCGTATTAAATACCCATGCCTCTATTTATGAGTATTTAATACGTATTTAATAATCTTAAAATCCGTATAAAATTCTCGTGTTTTAAATATTTCATCTCCATTTTCCACCAAAAATATAAGAAGGTTTTATAAAGGACATCAAGATGCCGAATATATCGAGACATCGTATACTTTTAGGAAAGAAGTCCATTAACGAAAGTTTAAGACTATTAGCTATATCAAGGGGAATGCTCAATTTCGACGTTCAATGGGATAATTCAGATTTAAAAGAGATACAGGGAATTTATCGTCTATGGTTAACAAATCGAGAAAATAGTGTTTCTCTAGATCTTGCAGATAAAGAAATTGTAACTTTTCCTTTTGGATCGGGCGCTAAGAGAATACGGATTTTATTAAGAAGAGCTGTTGATGAACTATATCAACGCAAAGGATAGTTTTATATAGGATAAATGATGTTGCATAAATCGTGATTAAAGATATCCTAGAGATCCAATCTTTGTAATTCTGGAAATCTAGGTAATTAATAATACGTATCGCAAAGCGATTCCTGAATTCTTAATTCTTCATTCTTAATTTTTAATTATCATGATTGTAGTGAGTCCATATATGACAGTTGGGGTTATTTATGCAATAACTCCATTCTTATCTTAATTAAAATTTGAACTTCTATCTAAATAATATAAACTAACAAGTTCTATAAATTTTACTACCTATCCTATTGCTAGGAGAAAGCGGATTCATGTTATCAAAAAGCGGCTATCTTTTAATATTTATTTTTTCGCTATATTTTTCATTCGCTTACGCCGCCCAATCTCAAAAAATAGTGGACGTCTCGCAAAAAAAAACCTCTGCCAGCACAACAAAACCTGAAGAGCCTACCACCGCTCTATCCGAAGATACTATTGATGAGCTTTCCCCCGAAGTTGATCCGCATGAACGGTTTAATCGAGATATGTTTCGATTTAATGAGAAGTTAGATAAATACATCCTCAAACCCGTTGCCAAAACTTATGATACACTGGTACCGCAACCCTTATCTAATGGCATTAATCGTGCTTTTTTAAATCTAGATAATATAACAAACATTTTTAATGATCTATTACAGACCAATTTTTACCAAGCAACTTCCGATAGCTGGCGCTTTATAGTGAATTCAACAGTAGGAATATTAGGGCTTGTTGATGTTGCTTCCAAAATCGGACTACAGCAAAACACCCAGGATTTTGGTTTGACGTTGGCAAAATGGGGGTATCAAAAATCTACCTATCTTGTTTTACCATTTTTTGGCCCACGAACTGTGCGCGATACTTTAGCCATGCCGGTTAACTATTTTACAACAGTGTATCCTTATATGAAGAATATGCGAGTACGTAATGGATTATACGTGTTGGATGTAGTCAATAAGCGAGTACAATTATTGCGGTTTGAAGACGTCTACGAACAGATGGCTATCGATAAATATGTCTTTTTGCGTAACGCTTATTTACAACGTAGGAAGTATCTTATTGGCCAGACTGCGGAAACGGAGGCGGAGGATACTTCCCCGAAAGCGGACTCTCAAACATTACAAGAAGACGATGATTATTATTATTTAGATGAATAATAAAGACAAGGCGCTACCTCCATTGTACGGATTGCAAATCTGCCTCATAATTTGTAATCCCATTTTTGATTTCTACTATTTTCAATAATAAATAATCATATTTTCTTGGAGCAACCCAAAAAATGACATGATCTTCCTGATTTTTTTTATTAGTTTGCGTCATTTTTATAGCACGAATATGACCGAAGGGTGTTTGGAGCACCTCATATCCCACGCGGCGGAAAAGAAACATATGGATGTCATTTTTACCAATAATAGGATAGATAAGATGTTCTTTTTCTTGCATTAAATCTTCACGCATCATTAATTGGTAACTAAGTTTGTCCTGAGTGTTCTGCGGAATTTTTATTTGATAGGTTTTTTTATTCTCAAATGTTTTTGCAACGTGTCTTAACCAATCAAATTTGGACATCGTATCCCGTTTTTTGGCAAATAATTTGTAGTGATACGTATAAGTAATAGGTTGGGGCCCCTGGTTTGTCCAATTGCCCTTACTAATTTCTGTAGATTTTAAGTTTACAAAAGGGAAGGTAGATTGTGTTTTGAAGACAAATTGATAATGATGATTCGAATCAATTTTTAACACTCTGACCCCTTTTCCTACGGTAAGACCATGTAATTTTGCAATATATGTTGCCCTAAAAGGTCTTATGTGAGGGATATCGGCGCAACATGAGCTACTGATTAGTATAATTAATCCAAAAATAATGCTTTTTTTAAAGGGATTACTTTTCATGAGCAAATTTCCTACATAAATTCTTTTATTGGATATTTTTCATGATATTATATTTATTTGAATTTTAGCAACTAAAGTTAGTGAAATATATAAGTTCTGGAGAGGTGGCTGAGTGGCCGAAAGCGGCGGTCTTGAAAACCGTTGAGCTCGCAAGGGCTCCGGGGGTTCGAATCCCTCCCTCTCCGATTCGGAGGACAGAAGACAGAGGACGGAAAAAAGAGATCAGAGGCAAAACTGTCAAGGAGGGTTTCGAACCAGTGGCCCGAATTCTCGACTTTTTGTGCAGATACGATTTACCACTTTTTTGTGGTTTTCGGTATAATAAAAAATTAAATACAAAATATTCGCCATATAGTAATTTCTGGTGAGGATAACAATGATAAAAAATCAAAATGAAAATATGGAAAAACAGCCTAAAGATACGGAAATGATTAAAGTATTAGTTGTTGACGATCATTTACTCGTGCGTCAAGGTATTATGAATTTATTGAAAAATGAAACAGGAATTGAAGTTGTGGCTGAAGCGGGTGACGGAGAAACAGCGCTGAAGCTCGCTGAAAAATATAACCCCAATATTGTGCTCATGGATTTGCAAATGCCAGGAATGGATGGATTGGAAGCCACACGCAAGATATTACTACGTCACCCAAAAATTAAAGTTATTGCACTGACAAGATACGAGAAAGTATTTCCTGATAAGTTTCTTCAAGCAGGAGCCGCAGCCTTTATTACTAAAGGTTGTAGCGTGAGCGAAATGCTTTATGCTATACGAACCGTTCATGAAGGTAATACCTACATTAGCCCTAAAATTGCTCAGAAGATGATTTTAAGCCGTTCTTTATTTGATCGTCTATCAGCGCGAGAACTGCAAGTAGCCATCATGATAGCCAATGGTAAAAAATCTATGGAGATTGCAGAAGTTTTAGATTTAAGTCCGAAGACTGTTAATACTTATCGATATCGCGTTTTTGATAAACTTGGGGTCATGACTGATGTTGAATTGGCGCACCTCATTGTTAAACATGGTTTGATTGAAAATGAATGATCCCCTTTAACAAAGATACTTCCTTAAAATCCATTACCACTCGACCCGGTGTTTATCAAATGTTCGATGAACAAGGGCTACTGCTATACGTGGGGAAAGCAGCTAATTTAAGAAAGCGATTAGCAACGTATCTTTCTAACCAGATCAAAGATCAAAAAACTCAGGCCCTTTTAAAACATGTCGTTTCAATAGATATTATTGTCACTCGAACCGAAAATGAAGCCTTAGTTATCGAAAATAATCTCATTAAAAAATATCATCCCAAATACAATATCTTATTTCGAGATGATAAGAGCTACCCTTATATATTTATTTCTTCTGATGATTATCCGCGTATTGGACTTTATCGCGGTTTAAAAACAACTCACGATCAATATTTCGGACCTTATCCGCATGCCAGGTCAGTACATGAAACGATTCAACTCATTCAAAAATTATTTCGAATACGCACTTGCAACAATGCATTTTTTAAATCCAGAAGTCGCCCTTGTCTGCAATATCAAATTAAACGTTGTTCTGCACCATGTGTGGGTTTGATTTCAAAAGATGATTATGCATGCGAAATAGCTGATACCATGAAATTTTTAAAAGGAGAATATATTTTAGATGCCCTGGAGCAGAAGATGACTGATGCCGCACAGAACTTGCAATACGAATTAGCTGCAAAATTTCGAGATCAAATCAGATATTTGCGAGAAATACAGGCTCAACAATATGTGGATATTCAATATGGTGATTGTGATGTAGTGGTTGCCGTCTTGCAAAATGAAATGATTTGCATCGATTTGTTAATGATTCGTGGCGGGCGCGTTTTAGGTAATCAAACTTATATATTGCGTTTAAAATTACATGCGAATTTAAATGAGATATTAACAACTTTTATTATTCAACACTATCTATCCGAAGCTCAGATCATTCCCCCAGAAATTTTGACCCATTACAAACTCGACGCGTTATCTGTGTTAGAAAATATTTTGTCAAAGAAAGCGCAAAAAAGGGTTCATATACACGATCAAGTTAAAGGTAAAAAGAAAAAATGGATAGACATGGCTGTGTTGAACGCCCAAGTCACTTTGCAAAACAAACATAATCCAGTAGATTATCATGAAAAGTTTAAAGCGATAGAAAAGTTAGGGATTTTTGGTGAACCTATAAATAGTATCGCCTGTTTTGATATTAGCCATACACAAGGAGAAGCCACCGTTGGATCTTGTGTTGTTTTTAATACATCTGGGCCCGCGAAAGAGTTATATCGGCGATTTAATATTAAAGATATCCCAAAAGGAGATGATGTGGCAGCGATGCGTCAGGTTTTATTACGATATTTTTCTAGAATAGATGAAAAAAAATTACCAAATATTGTGCTTATTGATGGAGGCAAAACTCAATTAACCCAAGCCAGAAAGGTTTTAACTAAGTTGGGCTTGCACCAAAAAGTTAAGTTAGTCGGTGTAGCAAAAGATAAAACACGAAAATCCGGCTTAGAGAAACTCTATGTTGTCGATAAAAATACACCTATCACCTTAGCAAAAAATTCGGTAGCATTGAATTTAATATTACAAATACGGGATGAAGCACATCGTTTTGCAATCAGTGGCCACCGCAAAAAACGTCAAAAACAAATGATGCGATCCCCTTTAGACCTGATTTCGAATATTGGGTCAAAACGACGCAAACTGTTGCTGAAATATTTTGGGGGCCTAGAAGGATTAATGAATGCTAGTGTAGAGGATCTTACCTCAGTTTCTGGAATTGGTCGAAAACTAGCCGCCCAAATTTACGAAGCACTACACTAAATTAATTAAAAATCCCCAATTACTATGATAGAAAAACTCATTTTAGTCGATAAAAAAGATCAAGAAATAGGCGAAGCAGAGAAATTAGAAGCCCATCAAAAAGGGCAGTTGCATAGAGCTTTTTCAATATTTATATTTCGAGAAGAACAAGGACAAAAACAATTATTGTTACAGAAACGTTATCACGGCAAATATCATTCAGGAGGGCTTTGGACTAATACTTGTTGTGGACACCCTCGTCCCCGTGAAAATATTCTGGACGCAGCAGAACGAAGATTGCAAGAAGAAATGGGTTTTAGGGCGGATTTAAAAGGAATAGGGCGCTTTCATTATATCGAGAAACTTGATAATGGACTTACAGAAAATGAAATAGATCACATTTTTATCGGTGATTTTAAAGGTCAAAAAATTCAATTGAATCCGTGGGAAGCGGAAGCTTTTCGTTGGATGAATTTAGTTGATTTAAAAAGAGATTTATCAAAACATCCAGAAAATTATACACTTTGGTTGCCGAAAGCAGTAAAGCTAATTAAATATCAGCGAAGGGATATATGTTGCGAAAAATTATTATTGTCCTGTTAGTGATTCTTTTTGTGATACTGCAATACCAACTATGGGGCGGCAGTATTAAATTATTTTATCTAAAAAGAGCCATCGCAAAAGAAACCTCCCAAAATGACCAGTTTTATAAACGAAATGAGCTGTTAAGACAACGCGTGCAAGCGCTACAGCAACATAAAATTTCTGTTGAAGATTTAGCTCGAGAGCAATTAGGAATGGTAAAAAAAGGAGAGGTGTATTATCAGGTGGTTGAAAAAAATCAAACCCATAAGGAAAAATGATGAATGGACGTCTCGTGATTTATCGCCACAAGTTTTATTTATGCGCGTTATTATATGGTCTATTTATTCTTTCATCTTGTACGGATTATCAATCGGTAGCACCGGTTCAAGATGTAACTACCGAGCGACAAGGGAATTATCTTATTCATCGCGTTGAATCCGGCGAAACGTTATATGCCATAGCATGGCGTTATGAGCGTGACTATCTTGATTTAGCTCATATTAATCAATTAAAGCCTCCCTATGCTATACACCCGGGCCAAATGATTTATTTAAACCAATCTCCTTATGTTCAGAAATATGCCAAGAAACAAATTTCGCATCATCCTCAGCACCAAGAAAAAACGATTATTCCCCGAAATTGGATTTTCCCAGCAAAGGGAAAAATCATACATGGGTTCTCCTCTCGTAACAAAGGTATAGATATTGCCGGGTCTTATGGCGCGCCTGTTTGCGCCACAGAGGGAGGAAAAGTTGTTTATGCGGGGAATGGTATTCGCGGGTATGGGAATTTACTGATTATTAAACATGGAGAAAATTTTTTGACTGCTTATGCATATAACAAAACATTATTAGTGATAGAAAATCAAAATGTTCGCAAAGGTCAACAAGTTGCTACGATGGGTAAAAGTAATTCAGGCGCCGTTTTATTGCATTTTGAAGTGCGGTTTAAAGGAAAACCGGTTAATCCAACACATTATGTGGGGATAGTATAAGTTTCATTTTTAGTGTCATTAAAAATAATGTTAGAATAAGAAAATCTGCTTTCAAGTTCTGACACCCTGTATTTTGAGGACATAATGTACAATAACGATATTCAAGAAGATAACGATAAAGTTGTAGATCAAAAAATCACACAGGCCTTAAGTGGGATCCAATTATATTTAAGCAAAATTGGATACGTTCCCTTGTTATCTGCGGAAGAAGAAGTACATTATGGTCGCCTTGCTCGAAAAGGCGATGCATTAGCTAGAGATCACCTTATCGAAAGTAACTTACGACTCGTGGTCAAAATTGCAAAAGATTATATTGGCAAAGGGATGCCCTTTTTAGACCTTATCGAAGAAGGCAATTTAGGTTTAATCCATGCGGTGGAGAAATATGATCCGGAACTGGGCTATCGTTTTTCCACTTATGCAACATGGTGGATCAAACAAAATATCGAAAGAGCCATTATGAATCAGGTGCGCACTATCCGATTGCCGATTCATATTGAAAAAGATATTTATGGCGTATTAAGAGTGATTCGAGCTCTAACGAAGAAGTTAGGTCGAGAACCCACCGAAGAGGAAATAGCCAAAACTATGAGGCGCCCCGTTTCTGAATTACGAAGAATATTAGAAGCCTCGCAAAAAACCACTTCCATGGATGCGCCACTCAAAGAAGGAGTCGACCAAAGCTTATTAGATATCGTTCCAGATGAAGAGGAAATCAATCCGGCAAAACGACTGGCAGGAGATGAACTGAATGAGAAACTGACGGAGTGGATGCGAGAATTAGATCCCCGATATCGTGAAATATTAGAACGTCGGTTTGCTTTAGGTCCTTATGAAGAAAGTGCTACTTTTGAAGACATAGGGGCCTCGATTGGCCTATCCAGAGAACGTGTACGCCAAATGCAAAAAGAAGCTTTATTAAAATTACGCGAAATTATGGAGCGCCATGGCCTAACGATAGATATGCTGTTTGAAACAGGAAAATGATATATGAATTAAAAGGGCATTATAACATTGAAGTTTGTTTTGAATCTCGAGATGGTATTTCGTCAATGGCTTTGCTTTTTCGCAAATTTTTATTCGTCTCATCCATGAGACTCTCAAGCTCGCTTTAAAATTTATTACCTTCGTTACCGACGAATTTTGGCCTCATTAACTTGTCCAATCTGGAGCTGTTGAAATCTGCCCATTTGTCATCCTGAACTTGATTCAGGATCCAGAAAAATTCGTCGGGAACGAATTTTAACGAGCAAGGAAGCGAGCTCGAGAGTCTC
>JAFGHQ010000032.1 GCA_016930035.1 Gammaproteobacteria bacterium
CCGCTAACGCTTAGGCAAAAAAACATAAAAATAGATCGATTAGATCAACGTATCGGCCTGTTTTTGAAGTTCTTTAAAAAATACCCCCCCGATGTTTTTTATTAAAAATGCAAATCTAAACAATCCCATATACAGAAAGGGTATACATAAAACTGTTGCAAAATAAAAATTAGCTGCTACTATATGGGTATATGCCCACATAAAAGGTTTATCATCATGTCGCCATTTAGAAAAAAAGAGCGTATTTGTCGAGCATTTAGCGGAGCCGTGTATTTTAAGCCTTCCGGCATTCCTTTAGCTTCGTTAGCAGTTAATACGCTTGAGCTGGATGAGTTGGAAGCTATTCACTTATGTGATTTTGAAGCATTGCATCAATCGCAAGCTGCTTCGAAAATGAATATTTCAACCAGCACACTGCAACGTTTGCTTTATTCAGGGCGTAAAAAAATTATTGATGCGCTCTACAATTCTAAAGCAATCGAAATTGTGCGGCATGAAAATGTATCAGAGTTACCGCCCTATTCTGTTAACACCAGACGGCCATGCGGCCGTCGTAGAGGCAGATAAGGGGAAAAAGTATCTGAATAATAACAATAAATAATTGGAGGAATTATTATGCCAAGACTTGATAAAACTGGGCCTCAAGGTTTAGGCCCCATGACGGGTAGGGGATTAGGCCATTGTGCTAATGCTTCTGCGTCCGAAAAAACTTCAGACCAAACTCCATCAATACCAGGACACGGTTTACGCTTTATGCGAGGCGGCTTTAGACAAGGCCGGGGCTTTAGAAACCGTTGCCGACGATGGTGGAATGGTCTGATCAATCAGTCAGAAAACCAATAACTTAACCTCAGTTATGCAATTGTTATCCATAACTGACATTAAGCTAAGGAGCTTAAACATGAAAATCGCTATTTCAACCGACCAAAATGTAGTATCGGAGCATTTCGGTCGCTGTCCAATTTTCACGATTATTGATATTGAGGATGGAAAATTAGCACATCATGAAATCATTGAAAATCCTGGCCATCATCCAGGTTTTTTGCCTCATTTCTTTCATCAAATAAAAGTGGATGCCATTGTAACAGGCGGGATAGGGCAACGCGCCCAAATGTTATTTGATGAAGTCAATATCCAAACTATCACAGGCGTTACAGGGCTTATTGATGAGGTTATCCAAAAACTCATCGCAGGTACATTAAAAAGCTCCGAGAGTTTATGCCATCCTGGCCAAGGAAAAGGGTATGGTGTTGATAAAACTGAATGTGATCATAGTGAGCATGATCATGAATGAGACCTCATTGATACTTATCTTATAAAAGGGGGAAATTAAAATGAAAATAGCAATCACTGCACAAAATGACCGTTTAGATGCCGAAATAGATCCGCGTTTTGGTAGATGCGCTTATTTTATTATTTTTGACACAATAACGAAACAATTTGAGGCGATTCAAAATCCCAATCAAGATGCTCGAAGTGGCGCAGGCATCCAAGCAGGCCAATTCATGATAGAGAAAGGCATTAAAAAAGTTTTGACAGGGAAAGTTGGCCCTAATGCAGAACGCGTTTTAAAAAGCGCCGGAATTGATATAGTAACTGACCTGAAAAAAACAGTAAAAGAAGCCATTCAATCTGTTGAGTAAAAATGATTATTTCTATTGCAAGCGGTAAAGGTGGAACGGGTAAAACCATGATTGCGGTAAGCCTTGCTTTTTCACTTTCAGGTGCCACCTCAAAAGCCGTTCAATTGTTGGATTGCGATGTAGAAGAACCGAATGCCCACATTTTCGTTCGGCCTAAAATTTCACAAAAAACTCCCGTCTCCGTGCTTATCCCCAAAATTGACAAAAATCGCTGTAATCTCTGTGGCCGATGCGCACAAATCTGTGTTTATCATGCCCTGGCCGTGACGACCCAAGAAGTTTTGACCTTCCCAGAATTGTGCCACAGTTGTGGCGCTTGTAGTTATTTATGTCCGCAAAATGCGATAAGCGAAATCGAGAAAAAAATCGGTTATATCGAAAAAGGGGATCGGGACACGTTATCTTTCGTTCATGGGAAATTAAATATCGGCGAAATGCTGGCAGTTCCCGTGATTAAAGCCGTTAAAAAATATATAGACCCCTTCAAAATTAATGTGGTGGATTCACCACCCGGTACTTCATGCCCCGTTATTGAAACAGTACATCGGAGCGATTTTTGTGTGCTGGTGACGGAACCTACGCCGTTTGGTTTGAACGATTTAATATTAGCGATAGCCGCAATCCGAAAACTCCACATCCCTTTTGGAGTAATCATTAACCGGTGTGATTTAGGTAATCAAGAAACTGAAAATTACTGTCAACGTGAAAAGATACCGATTTTATTAAAAATTCCTTTTAAAAAAGAAATAGCTTTGGCTTATTCGAAAGGTATTCCTTTAATCGAGGCTTTCCCCGAATATAAACCCATTTTCCAAAGGATATACAAGCTAATCGAAAATACTAAAACGTAAAAAAACTATGAAACAAATTGCGATCATCAGCGGGAAAGGTGGCACGGGTAAAACTATTTTAGCCGGCGCATGCGCTGCTTTGACTCAAAATAAAATCCTAGTGGATTGTGATGTTGATGCAGCGGATTTACATTTATTATTACATCCTACCATAAAAGAACAGCACCCATTTAAAGGCGGGGCAAAAGCAGTTATCGACCCTAAAATTTGCATCAAATGTGGCCAATGCCTTAGCATTTGCCGTTTCGAAGCCATTCAAGAAAAAAATCAAACCAAAAATTTTATTGTTGATCCAATTTTATGCGAAGGATGCGGATTTTGTTCTCACATCTGCCCTGTCAACGCGATCTCGATGCAAGAACATATTGACGGTTACTGGTTTATTTCCGATACGCAATATGGCACTTTCGTGCATGCTCAACTAGGCATCGGTGAAGGAAATTCAGGCAAATTAGTCAGTTTTATTCGACAAAAGGCCGAGGAAATGGCAAAAAAACAAAATGCTGATTGGATTATCATTGATGGGCCTCCCGGCATTGGATGCCCAACTATAGCTGCCACCACCAACACAGATCTGGCTGTTATCGTGACCGAACCCACGCTATCAGGCATCCACGATCTACAGCGTGTTTTAAAATTAGTGCAGCAATTGGGTATTCCTGCGCACGTCATTATCAATAAATATGACTTAAATCTAAAAAATAGTCAGAAAATAAAACAAACCTGCCTAAAAGCGAAAATCTCCTATATTGGCGAAATTCCTTACACAAGAGAAATCCCACAAGCCATCGCCCAAGGAAAAATAATTACTGAATACCTTCCCAAAAACTCCATTTTGGTGAATACTTTCAAAAATATCATCGATGCAACTTTTGGTGTCAGACACCAAAAGTTGCATCATTAAAAGGAAAAATCGGACATGACACAAGAATCATCAAAATATGCATTTAAATATATTTACGGGCCTGTGCCATCGTGGCGGCTCGGGAGCTCGTTAGGGGTAGATTTACTTTCTCAAACAGAAAAAATCTGCAATTTCAATTGCATTTATTGCCAATTAGGTAAAACCACAAATTATGAAGCGATCAGAAAAATTTACGTGCCAACAAAAGACATTATCGAAGAATTAAAAAAACTACCGCCCGTTTCTATTGATTACATTACTTTTTCAGGCCGCGGAGAGCCTACTTTAGCAAAAAATCTAGGCGAAACAATCAAAGCAATTAAAAAAATCCGCAAAGAACCTATCGCGATCTTAACCAATGCTGCTTTGATGAATGATCCCAAAATTCGAGCAGAACTAGCATTAACCGATTTTATTGCAGCCAAATTAGATGTTTGTTCCCAAGAGCAATTAGAAAAAATCAATCAACCAGAAGCTCATATTCAATTCGATGATATTGTCCAAGGCATTCGAGCGTTTCGAAAAGAATATCCGAATAAAAAATTAGCGCTTCAAATGATGTTTATTGAGCAGAATAAAGACAATCTCGAGCAGTTTGTCAAATTAATCAATCAAATTGAACCCGATGAAGTACAAATCAACACACCGCTAAGAACCTCACCGATTAAACCGCTTTCCAAAAAAGAAATTCTCAACATAAAAGCTTATTTTTCCGAACACATCTCCGCTCCCAAAAAAATTGATGTGATTAGCGTGTATGATGAAAGAGAAAAAAAAGAAATTCATCCGATCAGCGATCAAGATACCCTAAAAAGACGAGGGAAAAATCCTCACGCCAGATGTTATACATCATTTGATGTTTGACATTGACACATTCGTACGACCATTATTTGCTCAAAACAATGATCACAGCAACAGCTATGCCAAGAATAAAAGCGACTAAACTGTAATGGCGAGGTTCTTTTTCTGCATGGGGCAAAAGGTGAGTAGCCCCCACATAAATGAGCGCACCTGCCGATAAAGCTAGCAAACACCCCAATCGCTGCTGACTGATTTGATGGATGAATGGAAATGAAATCAGCATACCCAGCGGAGTCGTCAATGCCGCTGCAAGAAAAGCTAAAAATAGTGACGTTTTTTCTTTAAATCCTGAGCGAATCAGCAACAAGTACACGACAATCCCTTCAGGAAATTCATGAAGCACCATACCTATAGCAGCCAACACCCCAGTAAAAGTGCTCACCGTAAAAGTAACCGAATAAATCACGCCATCAATAAATGAATGAAACCCAATACCAAGAAGCGGCACCAACCCAATGGTATAACTTTGATCCGTAGGTTTACTACACACATAAACGGTTATAAACCGATTAAAAAAATGCATCATCAAATAGCCGCTTAGCAAAAAAATCGGCGCCAGAAGACTCATCGAAAAAGATTTTGGAACGATATATAAAAAAGAAGCTGAAATTAAAACACCCGCGGCAAAACAAGCAAAGTAAGTTACTTGCTGACGTCCCCAATCTTCAAAATGACGGATGACATATATTCCCAACGTGGTAAACAATGTTGCTAATATGCTGGTAAAAAAAGCCTCAAAAAAATGCTGCATGTTGCCCAACCTTACTTAGAAATTATTTTTTATCCTAAGGTAGAAGATATAAAAAATATCGAGCATTTATTATAACATCAAATGGATCAACAATTCCTAAACTAAAATAAAACCCCTCGCACTATATCACTGAGACCTCTGCAAAACCGCGAATTGGATACGCTCACGAGGCAAAAATGAGCGCAAAATGCGAGTTTATGTATAATAAATGAGCATTTTAAACGAATTTTTAACAAAGTGCGCGAATTCAAGGTGCATTTTGCAGAGGTCTCACTTGTTTGGATGATCATATTGATCAATAGGTCACATTATGTGAACAACTTAAAGCCTGTTTTTTTAGAACAGATGGAGAATGAACTCGCTTCTGAACATCTTTTTGAAAAAGTTTGGATTCCAACAGCCCCTATATCAATAAGCTTTCTTTCAACTCATGATTTCAATTCTTTCAATTTTTTGTCACGTAACGCGCTAAAGCCCTGGATCCCGCGCCACAGCAGCGTGTGCGGGATTGATTTTTGAAGCTGGGTTTTTTCAGTGATGAGGATGAGGTCCTGGTCCCGGCCCAGGTCTTGGCCCTGGCCCCGGTGGAAAGGGTGGAAAAGGATGGGGTTCATATCGATGGTGTCGATGATGATGATCTGGATAGGGATGGGGAGTTGGACCGACATAACATGCGCTGATGAAAGAACTCAGGATGACGATCGATAGAAAGAATTTTAGTACTCGTTTTATTTGTTTTTTTTGTTTCATAAGATTAAGTGCCTCCGAAGTTTTACTCAGATACGATTAGAATAAAGCGTTGGAAAGAAATTATCAAACTTTATCGTTAACAATTTATTCTATCAAATAACATTTCAAAGTTATTATAAAATTCAGTATCATTTCAAATTAACATTATGGAACTGTTAACATTTGAGCTTTTGCAAAAAAATAAAGACTGTAAGTCTTTATTTTCATTGGGTCCTGAATCGAGATCAGGATGACACACTTTCCTTGTCATCCTGGCTGGGATGCCAGGTTCCACATATTTTCCCCGTCATCCTGGCCGGGATGCCAGGATCCAGTTGACAGGGATGTTAAATTAAGTACTCCTGGATCCTGAATCAAGTTCAGGATGACGGGGTCTGGATCCTGAATAAAATTCAGGATAACTAACAAGCAAATTTTAAAAATCCTTGATCGACTTTAATGGAAACTTTATGAAAAAAATATTGGCCATCATTTTAATTTTTTTACTGCATGTGAGTATTGTCTTCGCCAAAAGCGAAAAATCACAAGGCATGCCTCAAATGCCACCAACCGCCGTACAAGTGGCCCCTGTGAAAATGGCCAAGTTCCAAAATTCATTTCAGGCAACAGGCTCTCTTGCTGCTTCGCAAGGCATTACTGTCACTCCTGAAATTTCAGGGCGCATCACTAAAATTTATTTTAAATCAGGCCAAAGTGCCAAAAAAGATGACCCTCTCGTTCAAATTTATGACGGCATTATTAAAGCACAACTCGATAAAGCAAAAGCTGACCTTAAACTTAAAAAAGCAAATTACGAACGTTATTTGAAACTTTATCAAGAACACTTTTTTGAAAAAGCAGGGCTTGATCAAATGGAAGCAGAATTGGATGGTGCTAAAGCTGATGTGGCACAATTAGAGGCTACTTTAAGCCAAACTTTGATCCGAGCGCCATTTGATGGGCAATTAGGCTTACGTCAAATAAGTGTAGGTGACTATGTGGCCCCCGGCACCAAAATTGTTAATCTTCAAGCAGTTGATCCCATAGATGTCAATTTTAGTATTCCTGAAACTTATTTACACGCTGTAAAAATAGGCAATAAAATCAGCATCAAGTCTCAAACAGATCCAAATAAATCCTACTTCGGAAAAATTGACGCATTCAATGCATTAATAGATTCAACAACACGAACTCTGGATGCGCGCGCAACTATCCCTAATCCAGACTATACTTTAATTCCAGGTTCTTTTGCAGAAGTAACCGTTTATTTTGGCGACCAAAATCCCGTTACATTGATCCCGCAAACTGCCATTTTGTACTCTACTGCAGGTAATTATGTTTATCGCTTCGTTAATAATAAAGCGGTCAAAACAATGATTACGCTAGGCCAAAAATTAGAAAACAATGAAGTTATTATTCATAGTGGATTAAACGTCGGCGATCAAGTCATCGTCGGCGGACAAATGAAACTACAAGATGGCGCCCCTGTTTTTCAAATGGAAAACGAAAAATGATGTAACCTTTGGTGTCAGACACCAAAAGTTGCATAAAATCCAATTACAACAAAGCTATAGACCCGAGTAATTTATGGTAAAATTTACTGACATCTTTATAAAACGCCCCGTCCTGGCAACAACGCTAAGTTTAATCATCTTGCTGGTGGGGGCTGTTTCATTATCCCAACTCCAAGTGCGCTTATTTCCCAAATTAGATTCTTCCGTCATCACTGTTAATACCGTCTTTTCTGGGGCTAACGCCGATCTTATGGAGGGTTTTGTCTCTTCCCCTATTGAAAATGCCATTGCTGGAATTGAGGGCGTCGATTACATGGCATCAACAAGCACTCAAGGTGATAGCAATATTGTCGTGCACATGAAACTCGGCTATGACATCGACAAAGCGCTCACGGATATTACAAACCGCGTACAGTCCGTACGCTGGAAACTGCCGAAAGAAATCCAAGACCCCACGATTTCTAAAAATGATCCCGGTGATTATCCTATCATGTGGGTATACTTTTCGAGTGACACCATGAATGGGGAAGCGGTGACGGATTACTTATTAAGAAATGTGCAACCTCAATTGCAAGATCTACCGGGTGTTAGTGAAGCTAATGTAATGGGAACCAGTGAATATGCGATGCGTATTTGGTTAAACCCAAATCTGATGGCAGCCCATGGCATAACTGCCAGTGACGTGCAACAGGCGTTAGAAAACAACAACGTCCAAGCTGCGAGCGGCTCACTCAAAAGCCAATTTCAGATTTTTAATATTTACAGCACGACTGATTTACGAACAGCTAACCAATTTAATAATTTAGTCGTTAACAATCGTCAAGGCCGATTAGTTCGTATCAAAGACATTGGGGAAGCTCAATTGGGTGCACAAAGTGACGATGCTTCTATTTATATGAATGGAAAACGCACGACCTTTATTGCAGTTAAAGCCAAATCAACAGCAAATCCTCTAAACGTTGCGAAAGAAATTTTAAAAATAATGCCTGATGTTGAAAAACACTTACCTGCCACATTAAAAGGCGGTATTTTCTGGAATTCGACGGATTTTATTTCAGCCTCGCTCCACGAAGTAGAACGTACAATACTAGAAGCCTCGCTTTTCGTGTTCATAGTCATTTTCTTGATGATTGGGTCTCTTCGATCCGTTTTTGTGCCTGTTATTACGATTCCACTCTCCATTATTGGCGTCTGCGGTGTGATGCTTGCTTTAGGTTACAGTATTAATACGTTAACGCTGCTTGCATTCGTGTTTGCCATTGGTTTGGTGGTTGATGATGCGATTGTTGTTCTAGAAAATATTCACCGCCATTTGGGAGAAGGACTATCACCCAAAGAAGCCGCCATCACGGGCGCGCGGGAAATTGCTACAGCTGTGATTGCCATGTCTCTCACGTTGGCAGCCGTTTATGCCCCTATTGGATTTATGTCGGGACTTACCGGAAAATTGTTCTCCGAATTTGCTTTCACGCTCGCTGGAGCTGTCATTATTTCAGGATTCATTGCTTTAACTTTATCGCCTATGATGTGCTCTAAGGTATATCGCGAAAATGAGGATTTGCATGCCGGCCTTGCGGGTATTTCGAATCGAATCTTCGAACGACTTCGAATCTTTTACAAATTTTTACTCGATAAAGCTTTAAAATTCCGCTTTGTGGCTATTGTAATTGCGCTGATCGTTTACGCTTCTTGTTATTTTCTGTACGTCTACACGCCTAAAGAACTAGCGCCAAAAGAAGATCAAAGTGTTGTGTACAGCATGGTTACTGGGCCTGCAACAGCGAATCTTAACTACATGGAACAACATACTAAAATTGTAGCGAATACTTATAAAACAGTTCCAGGTTTGCTCAATGAAATGATGATCAATGGGTGGCCTAGTGGCGAAAACTCCGCTATTGCAATTTTGCAATTAAAACCTTGGAATCAGCGAAAAATCACCGCCATGCAAGTCCAGGATATGCTATTTCCTAAATTGTGGGCTATTCCTGGGATTCAAGCGTTTCCGGCTCTGCCTCCGACCTTCCCGGGAGCGGGAGGATTTAACCCCATTGAATTTGTTTTAAAAACCACAGAAGACTATCCTATTTTAGAAACTCAAACTCAACAATTCATGGATGCTATTAATGCTTGGGGCGGTTTAATCCACGTAGATAGTGATTTAAAAATTGATCTGCCGCAAACCGTGGTTGACATTAACCGAGATTTAGCTACTGATTTAGGTGTCCTCATGAGTGATATCGCTGATAACTTAAATATATTTTTGAGTGAACCCACGGTCACACGATTTAATTTAGAAGGGCGAAGCTATGAAGTCTTACCTCAGCTTTATCAACGTTTTCGTGAAACTCCAAATGACTTAAATAATCTCAATGTTCGCACCGCAAGTGGCGGGCTTGTCCCGCTATCCAACTTGGTTACCATTTCGGAACAAGTCGTACCACGCTCCCTTAATCACTTCCAACAATTACGTTCAGCAACCGTCAGCGCTGGACTTGCCCCGGGCGTGACATTAGGTGATGCGATAAGCAAATTGAATAGTTTAGCCGCAAAAACATTACCTAAAAATGTTCAAGTCGACTATTCCGGTCAATCTCGCCAATATGTTCAAGCATCAGGTCGTATGGCTTTAACCTTTGTCTTTGCGCTTATTTTTATTTTCTTAATTTTGGCGGCACAATTTGAAAGTTTTCTCAATCCGCTCATCGTGATGCTGAGTGTACCACTTTCTATCGCGGGTGCTTTGATGACGCTTTATTTTACGGGCAGCACACTCAATATTTATACCGAAATTGGATTGGTCACTTTGATTGGACTTATTACGAAAAGTGGGATTTTAATCGTTGAATTCACGAATCAACAACGCGCCAAGGGTGTTGCATTCAGAGATGCCATCTTGAATGCGGCGTCATTCCGATTGCGCCCTATTCTCATGACCACATTCGCCATGATCTTGGGCGCTTTACCACTAGCACTTGCTACGGGAGCAGGAGCTGTCAGCCGACGCCAAATTGGACTAACAATTATCGGGGGCATTAGTTTTGGAACACTACTCACCTTATTCGTTGTCCCTATTGCTTATTATTTGTTAGTACGCGATAAGAAAAAATAATTCGTTTCGCAGCGGCTTCAAAACAGAGATTATGAGATTTCTGGCCAGATTTATCTAAACTCAGTACAATGATTCCTGTATGCGGATCATTTATCGTTATTTAAGAAAAGAAATTTTTTACAACATGATAGCTATTACGAGTATCATGGTGTTTATTTTTGTCTGTAATCGGCTCATACACTTCTTGCACTATTTTTCTCAAGGCAAGTATGGCGCTGGTTTTTTGATTCATCTAGTTCTTTTACAAGTGCCTGTTTTATTTGGATTATTTCTATCCTTAGGTCTATTTTTAGGCATTTTACTGAGTTACGGGCGTTTATATGTAGACTCAGAAATGGTGATTTTATTCGCCTGCGGTGTCAGTCGAAGAACATTACTGACCATGACAATGAAAATAGCGACTATAGTTTCCATATTCGTCGGCGTTTTAGTATTTTTTGTGAATCCATACATTAACCTTCGACAAGATAAATTATTCAGGATTATAGAAACAAAGACCGTCTTTCAAACAATTTTACCTGCACAATTTCAAGCTTCCCCACAAGATCAAGAAGTTTTTTACGTGAAAAATATGTCGCCGGATCGAAGTAAACTTGATAATTTATTTATCGCCCAACGCATACCTCAACAAAATGCGACCCCTCCTTTTTGGGCCGTTCTATCTGCAAAGAGTGGTTATCAAAAAATAGATGAAAAAACTGACGATCATTTTATGGTGGCTGTCGATGGGCATCGTTATGAAGGATCCCCTGGCCAGAAAAACTTTGAGATCACAAAATTTCATGAATATGGCCTCCGGTTACCGAGCCCTGATTTATCTAAGTATACCATAAAGGCAAAATCTTTACCGACATTGGATCTGTTGAAATCCGCATGGGCTGATAAATCTGACATGGCGGAACTTCAATGGCGTATATCCATGCCTTTAACCGCATTTATCCTAACACTACTAGCTGTACCGTTAAGTCGGGTGAAGCCTCGTCAAGGCCGATTTGGCAAACTTTGGTATGCCATACTGATTTATATTATTTATGCTAATATGTTAATTGTGAGCCGTGATTGGGTAAGTAATGGGGTGATTTCTCCCTGGATTGGAATGTGGTGGATACACTTTGTATTATTGATCCCATCTTTATGGTTATTGAAAAGATTTGAACATGAAATTAATTAATCGCTATGTTTCATCATCCATCTTGCAAATGACGTTACTCGTATTTTTCATGCTCGTTGGATTAGAATTATTTATCACCTTTATCGCACAATTGGACGATCTAGGTAAAGGCAATTATAACCTTTGGCAAGCCATCTTATACGTGCCCCTAACCTTACCGATTAACGTTTATGATCTATTTCCTATGGCAGGCCTTCTAGGCAGCCTACTAGGTCTGGGTAACTTAGCCACACACAGTGAATTAATTGTCATGCGAGCATCGGGAGTTACCTTAAGTCAAATTGCTAAAACTACCTTACAAACCGCTCTGATTATGTGGATAGGCATGTTTTTTATCGGGGAGGTTATCGGGCCACCCGCCATGCATCTTGCTGAAACCAACAAAAAAATCGCTCAAACAGCAGGTCAAGCTTTAAAAACTGAATCAGGATTCTGGTTACGAGATGGCGAGACCTTCATTCATGTTCAAAATATTTTACCAGGAAGGAGGCTGCAAGATGTCAGTTTATACCAATTTGATCCAGAAAATGAACTCGCTAGTATAAGCCGGGCCAAAGAAGCGTTTTATCGAAATCAAACATGGTGGTTAAGCCAAATTACCCAATCCAATATCAAAAACAATACGATCACGACAAAAAATATTGAATTAGAAAAGTGGCCGGTCAAATTACATACGGAATTATTTAATATGTCTAATATTGAACCTGCTGAATTGACGCTTCCTAAACTTCACCAACTTATTGAATATCGTAAAGAAAACGGGCTTCGAACAAGTAATGAGGCATTAATTTTTTGGCAACGAATTTTTCAACCACTTGCTACTTGTGTGATGATTTTTTTAGCAATTCCTTTTATCTTTGGCCCCTTGCGCACAGTAACTATTGGTCTTCGCATCGTTACCGGCGTTTTGGTAGGATTTGTATTCTATCTCACTAATCAATTTTTTGGTCCATTAAGTCTCGTCTACCAATTTCCCCCAATTTTAGGCGCTGCGTTACCCTCTTTATTATTTTTGGGCGGGGGCCTATTTTTGATGAAGAAAACGAAATGAATCATAATTGAAATTTTGAATTCTAAATTTTGAATTTTAAATTAATGAGTCGCTACGCGACAACGCCATTCTTAATTTTTAATTAAATGCTGAGGTGCCTGGACTCGAACCAGGATTGCTTGAGTCAGAGTCAAGAGTGCTGCCATTGCACCACACCTCATTTGGAAATTTTGAATTTTGAATACGATACGATGATATTATATGCTGTTTTTTCCGATAAAAAAAAGCATAGAATACAAAATACAAAATTTCATTCTCCGGAAGAACTATGCCACGATCAAAAAGTTCAAAACGTTGGTTAAAAGAACACTTTTCAGATACTTATGTAAAACAAGCTCAAGAAGAAGGCTATCGATCTCGGGCTACTTATAAATTATTAGAAATTCAACAAAAAGACCAAATCATCAAACCGGGGATGACCATCGTCGATTTGGGAGCCGCCCCCGGGGGCTGGTCTCAAGCTGCCGCGAAACTCCTCAAAGGGAAAGGAAAAATAGTTGCTTTAGACATTTTACCCATGAAAGCAATACCCAACGTTCATTTCATTCAGGGTGATTTTACTCAAACTGCCATATTGAACCAATTACACGATGAGCTTGGTGGTGAACCGGTTGATGTGATACTCTCCGATATGTCTCCTAATCTTTCTGGCATCAAAGCAGTGGACCAGGCTAAAGCCATGTATTTATCAGAACTTGCTTTAGCGTTTGCTAAACAAGTTTTAAAACCAAATGGAAGTTTCGTTGTGAAAGTTTTTCAAGGATCAGGTTTTGATGATTATCTTAAAACCATGCGAAAACTTTTTAATAAAGTCGCTATCCGAAAACCCAAATCCTCCCGCTCACGCTCCCCTGAGCTTTATCTTCTCGGAAAAGGATTTCGTTAGTGGTGCTGTTGGGATCGGAACTTTTTCAAAAAATCAAAAATTATAAGTCTTTGATTTTTATTCGTCTCATCCGTGAGGCTCTCGAGCTCGCTTCCTTGCTCGTTAAAATTCGTTCCCGACAAATTTTTGATGAAAACCGTCCAGGGTTTTCACCCTTCGGGCGTACTTCGTACGCCAAAATTCCTTCCCGACGAATTTTTGATGAAAACCGTCCAGGGTTTTCACCCTTCGGGCGTACTTCGTACGCCAAAATTCGTTCCCGACGAATTTTTCTGGATCCTGAATCAAGTTCAGGATGACAAATGGGCAGATTTCGACAACCCCTTAGTTGCAAATGGTGTGGTCAGGTAAACCTTTCTAGTAGCGTTCCAACAAGCAAAATACGTTGCTGAGCGTTTTCTTGATTGACGACAAATTTAAGCCGATTGGTGGCGGGATCAAACTGATACTGTTTGGGTTGATCTTGAATAAGTTGAATGATTTTGGAAGGGTCAATGTTGGGTTGTTCGGTAAATTCAAGAAATCCACGTTCGCTGCTAGCTTCTATCTTTTTGATTCCGATCTTTTTTAGTTTTAATTTAAGCGTTGCGATTTCAAATAAATTCTTGACCGGTTCAGGCAATAAACCAAAACGGTCAATCATTTCGGCTTGCAGATCATTTAACTCTTGATTATTTTCCGCACTGGCGATGCGTTTATATAAAATAAGCCGTGTATGAACGTCAGGTAAATAATCTTCGGGAATAATCGCGCAAACACTCAAATTAATTTCGATACCAACTTCAATCGATTTTTCTAAATCGACTACTTTCCCAGATTTAAGCGATTGTACTGCACGATCGAGTAATTCCATGTACAAGTTAAAACCAATCGCTTGAATATGGCCGCTTTGTTCTTTTCCTAAGATTTCACCCGCCCCCCGTATTTCTAAATCGTGGGTGGCCAGCGTAAATCCCGTACCTAAATCTTCAAACGCAGCAACAGCATCCAAACGTTTTTTTGCGTCATGGCCCAAGGCTTTTTTCGATTGAACAAGTAAATATGCGTAGGCTTGGCGATTGGATCGGCCAACCCGCCCGCGCAATTGGTGAAGTTGTGCCAACCCAAAACGATCGGCATTATTGATGATAATGGTATTGGCTGCAGGAATATCAATGCCGCTTTCAATAATCGTGCTACAAACGAGTATATTGAATTTTCGTCGATAAAAATCACCCATAACATGCTCAAGTTGGCGTTCATGCATTTGACCATGCGCAATGCCAATGCGGCCTTCAGGAATGAGTTCTCTCAGCGTCTCAGCCATGCGCTCAATCGTTTCGACACGATTATGCAGAAAATATACTTGGCCGCCACGCAAGATTTCTCGTGTAATCGCTTCACGAATAATGGTTTTATTGTACTCATAGACAAATGTTTTAATGGATAAACGCTCTTTAGGCGGGGTTGCAATGATAGATAAATCACGTATGCCTGAAAATGCCATATTTAACGTTCGAGGGATCGGCGTTGCCGTGAGCGCTAAAATGTCCACGTGAGCACGCATTTTTTTGATCATTTCTTTTTGGCGCACACCAAATCGATGTTCTTCATCAATAATGAGTAAACCTAAATTTTTAAATTGAACATCTTTTTGTAATAAACGATGTGTCCCGATGATGATATCGATTTGCCCAGTTTTCAGTTTTTCAAGTGTCTGCTTTTGTTCTTTTTGTGTTCGAAATCGCGAAAGCATATCAATTTGAACAGGCCAATTGGCAAAGCGATCTTGGAAACTTTCCAAATGCTGCTGTGCTAAAAGTGTGGTGGGCGTGAGTATGGCGACTTGTTTTTGGTTGGCAACAGCGATGAATGCGGCACGCATGGCTACTTCTGTTTTCCCAAAACCCACATCGCCGCAAATGAGCCGATCCATCATTTTTTGAGTGCTCATATCTTGAATAATTTGATCGATGGCCGTTTTCTGATCGGGCGTTTCTTCAAAAGGAAAGTTTTCAGAAAAAAGCAAATAATCTTCCTGGGGAATGTCAAAAACAGTGCCAGTGTAAGATTCGCGTTTGGCATAAATGTCCAAAAGTTCTGCTGCGACGTCAAAGATCTTTTTAGCTGCTTTTTTCTTTAAAGTTTCCCATTGTTTTGAACCTAACTTATGCAATGGAGGGTGCTCAACGTCACCACCACTATAACGACTGATCAAATCAAGAGAGGCAATCGGGACAAAGAGTTTATCACCCCCGGCATATTCTAAAGTTAAATATTCATCCGTTTGATCGCCGACCGAGATCGTTTGTAAACCTAAAAAACGGCCGACGCCATGATCAATATGGACGACCGGATCCCCAATTTTTAATTCAGTTAAATTGCGAATAATCGCATCAGGATCAATAGTTGATTTTTTTTGATACCGTACTTGTGTGACGCGCTCACCTAATAGATCATTTTCTGTAATGATCATAAAATGATCGTCTTGAAAAATAGCGCCTTGAACAATAGGAGAAACTATAATAAAACATGCGGCGGCAGCGGCTGGAGAATCCGTTTGTCTCTCAAATTCCGCCCATTTTTTTATTTTTTGAGGATGAATATTCACGGTAGCCAATAAATTTAATACGATTTCCTGGCGGCCGATTGATTCGGCGGAAAATAAAACTCTCGTAGAGGGCGCCGATTTATTCTCTTCACTGTAAGGGCAGGTCGCAATCTGTCCGCACGAATTCCCAATTTTCAAAAACGCTTGCCATTTTTCTAAGGGTTTTTTGGCGTGATGATTGACATTTAAATGCGGTAGTGATGCTGTTTTAAAATCATAACCTGTTTTTTCTTGAGATTCGGCTATCTTAATTCCTCCGAATGGTTTGATCTTGCCGAAAATTTCATCAACAGTAAAAAATATCTGTCGCGGCGCTAAAATAGGGCGCGTAATATCATGGCTTAATTGATCATAACGGTGATTAATTTCTTGCCAAAAAGTTTCGGCCTGCTGAAATATTTTTTCAAATTGGATAATCAACGAATCTTTGGAAAGATAATCAAATATTGAAGCCGTTTCTTCAAAAAATAAAGGCAGATAATATTCAATACCTGGCGTATAACGTTTTTCTATCGTGTCTTGATAGATGGGACAATTCATGGGATTGACATCAAAATGTTTCCTAAAATTTTCTCGAAATAACTCTATACTTCCATCGCTAAAAGAAAATTCATACGCAGGTAGTAAATTAATCTCATTAATTTTTTGGATAGAACGCTGGGTCTCAGGATCAAAAGTGCGGATCGAGTCAACCTCATTATCGAACAAATCGATTCGAAAGGGTTGTTTTGCGCCCATTGGAAATAAATCAATAATAGAACCCCGTATAGCAAACTCTCCGTGCTCCATGACTTGAGAAGCCGCAAAATAACCTTTTTGTTCAAGATTTTTTCGGAATGGATCCATATCGATGTGTTGTCGAGTCGAAATCGCCAAACCGCTTCCCGAAAAAAAAGAAGAGGGAGCAAGCCGTTGAAATAAGGTTTTAATACTGACAATTAAAATGCCACAGGAGAGTTCAGGCAATTGGTTTAAGATTTTAATGCGTTGTGAAATAATATCGCGGTGCGGCGATAGCGTATCGTAGGGTAACGTTTCCAAATCGCAGAAATTTAAAATGGGGATTTTTTTATCCAGAAAAAAACTAAGTTCCGCTTCCAGTTGATAAGCCATCAGTGAGTCAGGCGTAATAATCACAGTAGGGGCATTATTTCCAGCTCCGACATGCGCACAAGCCAGCGCCCTTGCACAACCATAAAGATTACACCAGTTAGCTTTATCGGTTGATTCTTGAGGTAACTTGAGGTTTGAGAACGATACCATAGTTTTTTTTATTGCCTTGCGATATTGATTGTTATTGGAAATTATTTAATTTAAATTTAAAGTCTATAACAATGAAAGTCAAAACGATATGAGAAAAAAATAATGGACAATTCATACATTAAAATTCAATCTAAAAATGTTCAGCTCAGAACATGGTTATGGTTGATAGCATCTTGTTTACCTATTGCCCTTTTAATTTTTAAAGGGCCTATAAGTTCTCCAGATACCCATACCTATTCAAATTGGTCTAATTTATTGATTCATTTTCACATGAATTATTTACGATATATTCATGCATTATCTTTCGAGGTTTCCCCTACCTTTTATGCGGGATGGATTAGTATTGTAGCGATCTCTAAAATATTATTTAAATCCTTTTGGCGAGAAGGTATTGTTATTTTAAATTTGATTGCCTTTAGTTTCTCCATTTTTGGGATCTTATATTTAGTGGATTATTTAACTAAAAATCGGTTAACTTTATTCGTAGCTTTTGTTTTTATTCTTTTAGCTCATGACATGTATCTATGGGTCAATTATGTTCTATCCGATATTACATTTATGTTTTTAGCATTTGGGTTGTTTTTCCAAATGGCATTAACTTCACCAAATCAATTTAAAAAGTTACATATTGGAAAAATTATTTTTATACCTATTCTTTTGGCGTTTATTGTTTTATATAGGCCAGCTGGTCTTGCATTTTTATTGTTTCTGTTAATGGCTCTTTTTTCAAAATATTATTTTAGCCTATTGGATCCTAAGCAATATCTTAAAGGCATTTATATTTCTACTATACTTTTATTATTAATTGCCGCAATAATTTTAGTGTTTTATGTGTTACTAATGAGCTCACCTTCAAGTTTCTCAAACACTTTTATGACACATCTGATGAATGCTAAAAAATTCGGTCATTATTACCGTGAGGGTATTGTGGTGATGGGTAGACCAACTACTTATATGCTTCCCCCTCATAGATTAATAGATTTTTTTAATATCGTATTTGTTCGTTTCTTTTATTTCTTCGCTTTTATAGTAACGGGTTTCAGTAAAGTGCATGCTTATATAAATAGCTTATTTTACATTCCGATATATTTTCTTTGTTTAGTCGCCTTTTTCCATCTTTTTGTAACGAAAGAAATAAAAAACATTAAATGTTGGTGGGTAACTTGGTTAAGTTTTTTATTCTTATTTATTTGGGCTTTTTTAACAGCACTGAATTTTACTGATTTTGATTGGCGCTATCGATTACCTTGTATGCCGGTATTCATTGTTTTAGCAAGTATCGGATTCTACCAGTTAGCTCAAAAGGAATTTTTTAAAAAGTTAAACTTTATCAAACACTAGGTTTCTAATTATGTTGAGAACTTTTTTATTTTAGCGTCGACGAGTTTATGCGTAAAAATAAAATCTCGTTGTATGGCGAAATTTCCTAAATAGATCACAATTTCTGCTAAGATCTTTGCGAAAAATATATTGGAGAACATATATTGGATAAGATATTGCATGACGCCATAAGAAACTGCGCCGCTAATTATTACTAAAGTTAAATATTTTGGTAATACGACTCGGTTTAATTCTTGAGAAATAAAAACGGTTTTTTTTGCTAACGGGTAATTAAAAATAACGGCAAAAAAACGGGCGATTATTTGCCCAGCCAAAATACTCGAGCCAAAATCATGAATGCTGATAAAAAAAACGATGTTATCGAGAATCGCCGTGGCTAAAGATAAGAGGGTTGATCGAAAAAGTTCGAAGTAAATCTTTAGAGAGTCAAGAAGTGGGTTAAAGTGAGAGGATTGGTTATTGTCGATATAAATAGTTTTAATGGGGATTTCTAAAATTTGTTTATTTGCGTATCTGCACAATAACAACATTTCTAGCTCAAATTCATAATGGTTCGCGCGAATATCCAATATTCTTGGAATAAAGTCTAAAGGAATAAATCTAAGACCCGATTGTGTATCGCTCAAATCGAGTCCGCTCATTAATTTAAAAAATTTCCGAGTAAGTAGATTTCCTATTTTGCTTCGAAAAGGCACATTTTTTTTGAAACGTCTACTGCCTATGATGAGTTTTTTATGATTTTGGGTAGCAGCTTTGGAAATATTTAGAATGTCTTCGGGGGCATGCTGCCCGTCAGCATCTACAGTTATTACACCTGTATAATTTGGATATCGAGTATAGATATAGTTCAAACCTGTTTTTAAAGCGCCCCCTTTCCCGAGATTAATGGCATGCTCAAGTAACGTAATATTGGGGAATTGTTTTAATTGGGCAAAAATTGGGGCGTGTGCCTGACTACTCCCATCATTGACAACAACAATCGTTAAAAAATTCAAGTGAAGGAGATTTTTTACCAAGCTAATTAATTGTTTTTCAGGATTATAAGCAGGTATCAAAATAGCGATATGTGATTCTTCAAGCATTTTAGCATTCATAATTGTAATGGCACGGCACGCGCTCCGTGGGTGAGATGATCCAATGTGAGGGCGCAGTTATCGCGCCCTGGGCGAGAGGATCCTCGCCAATACGTTATTTTTCCAATCTTTCCGAGTATTTTCCTTTTGTGGCAAGCCCATTGAGTTTCGCGCGGCGTAATAAAGCTTTTTGCGCTTTTTTAAAATTTTCGCGTTTCCCTGCCCAAGCTTTGAGACAATCTGACTGAAGGGCACGTCCATAAGAAAAACTCACGTACCAAGGTAGACATTTTTCCAGCTTATGCATGGCATTTAAATAGGCCGTGGCATCTTCATTACTTAAACCACCAGATAGGAAGTTGATAGAGGGGACTGCGGCAGGCACGGTTCGCTTCATTAATTTGATCGTTTCTCGAGCCACAACCTCGGCGGGTGGTTTCAGCTGATAATCGGCTCCCGCAATGACCATGCTAGGTTTTAGGATAATATATTCGAGTTTAACACCATACTGGTGCAATGCATAAAATACGGCATGTTGTACTTTTTCAGTGACTTGTGCACATTTATCTAAGCTATGATCTCCATCGATCAATACTTCTGGCTCTACGATGGGCACAATCCCTTGGTTTTGACAAATGGCAGCATAGCGCGCCAATTGAATAGCATTCGTTTTGATAAGTATCTGAGAAGGATAAATATCAGAAACGGTGTAAACAGCCCGCCATTTCGCAAAACGAGCGCCCTTATCTTTATATTGAATAAGACGTTCGGGTAATCCATCTAAGCCTTGTGTCACTTCTTCTTCAGGTGAACATTCTAAGGGGATTTTACCTTCATCTACTTTAATGCCTGGAACAATACCATGTTTGGCGAGATATTCAGGAAATGGAACGCCATCTTTCGTTTTTTGCCCTAGGGTTTCTTCATATAAAATCATACCACTAATAAATTTACTGAGTTTAGGGGCCGTGATAAGGATTTCACGATAAGCTCTACGATTTTCTTCAGTCGATTCGACATCAATTTGCTTAAATCGTTTGGCGATGGTGCCGTTACTTTCATCGGCAGCAAGAATTCCTTTACCTGGAATGGCAATTTCCTGAATCGTTTTGGCAAGTTCAGCAATAGACATAAAAACCTCCTTTGGAAATTTTAAATTTTAGATTTTAAATTTTAAATGAATGAGTCGCTTCGCGACAGCTTTGAAAAAATTATAAAATTTATAGTTTCTTAAATCTGTTTCTCAAAAAATGGCTTTAATAAAGTTAATAATGCCTTAAATATTTTTGGGTTACCACAAACAAGCGAGCCATTTTCAAAATATTTCTCATTTCCTTGAAGATCGCTAACTAAGCCACCGGCTTCTTTGATTAATAAAACCCCCGCAGCTATATCCCAGGGTTTTAAGCCTGTTTCCCAAAAACCATCCAATTGACCGGAAGCTACATAAGCAAGATCCAAAGCAGCTGCGCCTGCTCGACGCATACCCAAACATTGAGTGGATAAACGTTTTAGCGCCTCGTAATAAGCATCAAGATATCGAGGAGAACGAAAAGGAAATCCCGTTCCTATAAGCGCTTCTTGGAGTTCGGTTTTATTACCTACACGAATTCGCTGATTATTTTTAGTAGCACCCCTTCCTCGACTAGCGGTAAATAAATCATTGCGCAATGGATCATAAATAACCCCATGTTCAATTTTATTTTTGTATTTCAGCGCAATGGAAACAGCGAAATGGCCAAATCCATGTACAAAATTAGTGGTACCATCTAAAGGATCGATAATCCATTGGTATTCCAGCTGGGGGTTATTAGAATTTGTAACCCCTGTTTCTTCTCCCAGAAAACCATGATCCGGATAGGCACTTTCTATGGTTTCAATAATGGCTCGTTCTGCTGCTAAATCGATATTAGTAACAAGGTCATGGGGATCTTTATTGGAGACTTTAATAGTATCGAGGCGTTCATAACCGCGCATAATAATGTCACCGGCAAGCCGCGCGGCTTTAATGGCTGTATTAATAAAGGGATGCATAGTGAACTTAGTGTACACTAAGTCATAAATAATGGAAATAAGAATGGTCAGTCTTCAATCGACATGTACATTTTAAATATACCACTAGTCCAAAGTTTTTCACGTAATTCAGATAGATTTTCACA
>JAFGHQ010000033.1 GCA_016930035.1 Gammaproteobacteria bacterium
ATTGTTTCATCTTAGTACTTGATCATGATACAATTTTGTCAACGAATTAGGTAACTTTTACAATCCTGAACTTGATTCAGGATCCAGTCCGCGTCATCCTGAACTTGATTCAGGATCCAGGGATATTTAACCTTAACGTCCCTGTCAACTGGATCCTGGCTTCCCAGCCAGAATGACGGATGGGCTCATCAACTAACTCCTTACATTTATATAATATGTTATCGCGTAGCGATTCCGACATTTAAAATTTAAAATTCAACATTTAGAATTTTGTAAAGATTCTTAATTAATTTACGATGCTCGTTCGATAAGCGGCTTCGCTTTCCCCCAAACTGCGTCTTTGGTAATCACAATTTTTTTAGCCTGCTTCTCGGATGGCAATTCGAACATGAAATCCAATAGCAAGTTTTCTAAAATGGAACGAAGACCTCTGGCGCCTGTTTTCTTTTCAAGCGTCTTTTGAGCAATTGCAACAAGCGCATCTTGTTCAAAATCCAATTCCACTCCTTCCATTTCAAACAATCTTTTATACTGTTTTACCAATGCATTCTTGGGTTCTTTTAATATGGTGATCAATGTTTCTAAATCAAGTTCATTTAAAATAGCAACGACGGGAAGTCTTCCAATAAGTTCTGGAATAAGCCCATATTTGATTAAATCTTCGGGTTCAACCATCTGCAATATTTCGCCTATTTTCTTTTTATTATCTTTTCCAAAAACTTCGGCTTCAAACCCAATTCCTGACTTTTGAGTGCGTTGTTGAATGATTTTTTCTAATCCATCAAAAGCGCCACCACAAATAAATAAAATATTGGAAGTATCTACATGAATAAATTCATCGCGCGGATGCTTGCGTCCGCCCTGAGGTGGTATGGCCGCATCCGTGCCTTCAATCAATTTCAATAAGGCTTGTTGCACGCCTTCTCCCGATACATCGCGAGTAATAGATGGGTTTTCTGATTTGCGTGATATTTTGTCGATTTCATCAATATAAACAATGCCGCGCTGGGCTTTTTCAGCATTAAAATCACATTTTTGGAGCAAGCGTTGAATCACATTTTCAACATCTTCACCTACATAACCTGCTTCGGTTAAAGTGGTGGCGTCGGCCATAGAAAACGGCACATTTAAAATACGGGCTAAAGTTTGAGCCAGTAATGTTTTCCCACTTCCCGTTGGACCAATCAACAAAATATTGCTTTTGGTAATTTCAACTGCCTGTTGATCAAATTTACTTTGAAGTCTCTTATAATGATTATAAACAGCTACGGACAGCACTTTCTTGGCGTAATCTTGACCAATCACATAATCATTGAGATGCTGATAAATTTCTTTAGGTTTGAGCAATGGGATCTCTTGAAAGGATTCTTCTGAACCTGCCTTTTGAGCCTCTTCTAACATAGTAGAGGATGCTTTAATGCATGCATCACAAATGGCCACCTCTCCTGGGCCGCCTATAAGCCGTTTTACTTGGTCTTTTCTTTTTCCGCAAAATGAACAAAATTGATTCATGATAGAGATTTTCCTCATTAATGAAATAGGACGCAGATTTGAGCTTCTTAAACTTACCAATTATTGTACGGACAGGTCGCGACCTGTCCCTACGATTTTTTTATCGTTTATATAAGTCATATATACAGTTTATATATTTTAGAAAATATTTTCCTCGACGCTTATTTTTCCCGATTTAAAAACGCTGCGCGGTTTTCAAGAACTCGGTCCGCTAAACCGTATTTGACGGCTTCTTCTGCCCCCATGAAATTATCTCGATCGGTATCTTTTTTAATCGTGTCGATCGGTTGCCCTGTGTGCTTGGCTAATACCTGATTGAGCCGATCTCGTATTAATAAGATCTCTTTGGTGTGAATTTCGATATCCGCAGCTTGCCCTTGAAATCCTCCTAATGGCTGGTGAATCATAACACGGGAATGGGGTAGACAAGTTCGTTTACCTTTAGCTCCTGCGGCTAAAAGTACTGCTCCCATACTCGCTGCTTGGCCAATACACATCGTACATACATCCGGTTTAATAAATTGCATCGTGTCGTAAATAGCTAAACCAGAGGTCACTACGCCGCCAGGTGAATTAATGTAAAGATAGATATCTTTGTCAGGGTCTTCTGATTCGAGAAATAAAAGTTGAGCAATAACTAAATTAGCCATGTAATCTTCAACTTGGCCAATCAAAAAAATAATACGATCTTTAAGGAGGCGAGAATAAATGTCGTATGCGCGTTCGCCTCGAGCTGACTGCTCCACAACCATGGGAATAAGCATATCGTTAACAACAGGGTCGATTGCATTCATAGTTTCACCTTTACATAAAAAAATCGTTTTTAATTAATTAACCTGCCAACAATTCTTCATAAGTTAGTTGTTTTTCTTTAATATTGGCCTGCTCAAGCAATTTTTCAACCACCTGATCTTCAACAGCTAGAGTTTGAAATTGAAATAATCGCTGCGGATCCTGATAATACCAATCGACAATTTGCTCAGGATGTTCAAATGTTTTTGAAAATTGCTCAATACTATTTCGCACACGCTCATCGTCGGGTTCAATATTAAATTTCTTAACATATTCCCCAATTAATAAGCCTAATGCGACACGGCGCTCAGCATCTTCTCGAAAATGATCTCTTGGAACACTGATGTTTTGTTTTGATTTGGTATAAGATTGGAATTGTTGGTTAGCTTGTTGATATAAATGATCGATTTCGGCTTCCACAAACACTTTAGGAAGCTCGATCTTATTGAGCTCCAAAATTTTATCCATAACATTTTTTTTGTTTTTAATTTTAAGCGCATCTTGTTGTTCTTTTTCCATAGATTGACGCATCTTTTCGCGCAATTTTTCGAGTCCGCCTTCTTTAATACCCAATTTTTGAGCAAATGCATCATTAAGTTCTGGTAACTGAGGCTCCCATACTTCATGTACGTTGACTTTAAAGACTGCTTTCTTGCCGGCTAGTTCTTTTTCAGGATATTCTTTAGGGAAAGTCACTTTAACATCTAAGACATCTCCTGGTTTTGCACCTATAATACCTTTTTCAAAACCTGGAATCATGGTATTTGAACCTAATATCAACGGCACTTTTTCAGCTTTCCCGCCTTCAAAAGCTTTTTTATCAATAAATCCTTCAAAATCAATAATAACTCGATCCTCTTCTTGTGCTGCACGCTCAACTTTTTGCCATTCTGCGTATTGTTTTTGCATGCGCTCAAGAACACGGTCTATGTCTTTATCGCCAAGTTCCGTTTTGACCTGTTCTATTGTAACTTTTTCAAAATCTTTGAGTTGAATCTCTGGATAAATTTCAACATCAGCTAAATATTCTAAATCTTTGCCCATTTCTGAAACCGTAACTTCTATTTGGGGCCGTCCTGCAACTTTTAATTTTTCTTGTTCAATGGCTTTGCGAAAAGTTTCTTCCAATACTTTTCCGGTAATGTCGTGACGGGCAACATCTTGATAATGTGATTTTACAATGGAATAAGGAACTTTTCCGGGACGAAAACCGTCCATTTTTACTGTTTTAGCAATTTCTTTAAGACGTTCCTCCACTTTTGGATCAACTTCTTGTGCTGGAACTTTAATTTTAAGACGACGATTTAACCCCTTAGATTTTTCTATTGAAATTTGCATAATGAAAACCTTTTTGTAATTATTCAGACGCCCCATGCGGAATAAATCCGTGCTGGCAATCACGAGAAGACGTAACCTTCGGTGTCAGACACAGGAGTGTCTGTGTTTGGTGTCAGACACAGGAGTGTCTGACACCTAAGGTTACATCAAAGTTAATGCGAAAGGAGAGACTCGAACTCTCACGGGGTTAAGCCCACTGGATTCTAAGTCCAGCGCGTCTACCAGTTCCGCCACTTTCGCCTTTATAACATGTAAATAAAAAGGAAAAAAGCATAACAAAGTTTCATAAACGCGTAAACGCATTTATGGGATCCCACACATTAAAGATTACCGATAAGATTGCAAGGAAAGAAAGGATAGTACAGCCAATAAAAATGTAGTGACTGCCAAACCGATGTAAACCTCTTGCGCTCCAAATGTCATCACCAAAAAACCACTCAAAATAGTGCCCGTAGCTAAAGCGACATTTTGTAACGCTGAGTTAATACCCAGTACACATCCTATTTGTCGTTCTGAACTTTCTTTTTTAAGCAAATAACTATAGACCACCGAACTAATTCCGCTACCAAAACCCAAAATTAATGGGGATAAATAAAGGGGCTGCTGAAATCTAAACTTTTAATGGGGATAAATAAAGGGGCTGTTGAAATCTAAACTTTTTCAGAATGTAAATTCTAAAACTAAGTGTGACAAATGATAAAAAAATGGCCGCGAATTTGCGGCCATTTTTTGCTGTAAAGTTCAACAAATGATTTATGGGCTAGTGCTGAGTACTAAGCTTGGTGCTACTAAAACAGCTCTCGCATCATTATTTAGCCCAGAACCCAAAGCAAACCAATTCAATCCATCCCACATCGCTATGTAATTAGCTGGATTCACACAGCCCGCTTTTCCAAAGTCTCCAGCAACATAAAGATTATTATTGTGGGAGGTTAATGCGTGAACAAGATCATCCACCCCGTTGTTTAAGCCTGTCCCTATAGAAGACCAAGCCGAACCATTCCATTGAGCAACGTGATTAGCAGTGTTGCCGCCAGCCGTTGTAAAATCCCCACCAACGTAGAGATTACTACTATAACTGTTTAAAGCTCTTACAGCATTATTCACTCCATCTGTTGGAGATCCCAGGACAGACCAATTTGAACCATCCCATGTAGCCATATGATTGGCAGCACTACCACCCGCATTTACAAAATCCCCACCAACATAAAGGTCACTATTATAGTCAGTCAGAGCTCGAACATTATTATCTACTCCATCGGTTGGGGAACCAAGGACAGACCAATTTGAGCCATCCCATGCGGCAATATAATTAGCAGAACTTCCTCCTGCACTAGTAAATACACCGCCGACATAAAGGTTGCTACCAAGTTCAGTCAATGCATAAACTCTTTCATTTACACCATTTATTGGAGAACCTAAGACAGACCAATTTGAACCATCCCATGCGGCAATTCGATTCGCAACATCTGTAAACATGCCTCCAGCATAAAGATTTCCATCACTGTGGCTGGTTAAGGCCAATACATAGTTATTTACAGAATTGATCGAAGACCAATTGTTTCCATCCCATTTTGCAACATAGTTAGCTAAAATGCCTCCAGCATTATTGAAAAAGCCTCCAGCATAAAGATCACCTTTATGAACTGATAAAGCTCTTACTGCCGCATCCATACCAGGATTTGCTACTGGACCTAAAGCAGCCCAATTGCTTCCATCCCATTTTGCAATATAATCAGCGGAACTTCCTCCTGCCGTTGTAAAAAATCCGCCAACATATAGGTCTTGGCTATAATCGACGACAAGAGATTTGGACGTACTCGTTAATTTTCCTGAAGGAAGAGTAACAAGGCTATAATTAATCGTGACACTCCCTGGTGTTACCCCTAGTGAACTGTTGTCATGATCCTTTGCCTTTAACCAAATTTCACAACTACCTCCATTGGCTAAAGTATCTCCTGTTAAACAGGTAGAATGATAGTCACAAGAACTTCCTGTCTTAGGACAAATGGACACTTTATCAGTTAAATTAGTGGACAGATTTATATCCCCAATGTCCACTTTTTTTGAGTCACTATAATTATTTATCAGTTCAACAGCTCTATACCCTAAATGTTGTTCTGTTGTATAGGGTGCTACTGTTAAAGACCCCGTTACAGTCACCAATGCATGAGAGACAGGATTAATATTTAAGCCCCCTACTTCTAAACTCCCTGTTTCACCAGGATTTAAATTAGAACTAAGATTAAAAGTAAGATGACAGGTATCGCCTGGGTGTAAATCAGAACAATCATTAGTTCCTAGCGTCACCCCTGTAAGAGATCCTCCTAAACTAAATGTAGGTGATTGCCAATCAAAATATCCTTCATTTTTAATCGGTATCGTATACTGTGTTGCATCTTCTCGGGGCAAGATTACAGGTTTGTTATCATTAATTTTCACACTTGTTTGGGCCACTTGAAGATTGACAGGTTGCGTTCTACCAACTCCATCTAAAGTATAATGAACTTGTGCCATACCTTTATCATAAGCAGCTTGATTGGCCGTGAAAGATAAATCGCAAGATGCTCCTTGAGCTAATGATTGACATGGAGCAGGAATAGTTGTGGGCAACCCAACCCCCGGAACTTGTGTTGATGGCCACACAACAGAATTAATTTGTACAGTCTTTGCACTATTATTTGTAAATGAAACATCTTTCGCTGCTTTCAATTTTTTCTTTGGTGCATTTAAAGTATATGGTTGATCAAAATATATAAGATAATCACTAGGAGAAGCATAATGTAATACGCGATCTGTAATAGCCACTGTGATGTAAGCAGGTAATGTATTACTGCCTTGAATAGTAGTATCTAATTGATCCACTTTAGCTGCACTTGCTTTTGGTGTGATCTTAATATCACATGTCGCATTAGGAGCAATACTTGGGCATGATGTCACACTTTCTACTTCACTTGCTATATTATCAGGTAGATTCATTTGCACATTATTTGCTGCTGTTGTAGTAGACTGATTTTTAACAGTAATTGTCTCTTCTGTCGCAGGTATTAATACAATATCAGAACTTCCTACCACTGATAAGTTTGGGGCTCCCGGAATAGTGTTTGCCGATTGTGTATTAATATTCGTATAAACACCTGACCCATCTTGAAACTTAACCGATAATTTCCCATCTATCACTTGAGGAATCGCTGTCGGAGTGAATTCTAAATTTAATAAGCATGTTGCTCCTTGTGCTAAAGAGTCGCCACAAGTAGAACCGCCCGCTTTTGCTAATCCTGTAGGATAAGAAATTTGAATGGGTAACACCCCATCTACATTATTTTTTATCTGATATTGCGCAAATGCCGTTGTATTTACAAATATTTGAGGCGGAAATGCTATTAAAGTCGTTATATCAGCTAGTGGCATAGCATAAGCTAAGGCACTAAACAACGATCCGAAAAGGAATATGATGGATAACGTAATAAGATGGATCTTTTTCATAGGAATAAAACTCCTTTTTAAATTTTAAAAAAATTATAACTGTTCACCGCTTAATCAAGGAATTCCTTGATTAAGCGGTGAATGCTCATCGCGATGGTTTTTTATCAAAAAGGAGAATCGCGATTCTCCTCTTTGATTGCAAGCACAAATTTATTTCGCGCGTAGCATCTGAATAATTACAAAAAATTAAACGAAAGACCTAAATTTCAAAATTAATACCTAAAACAAAATCATTGGTGGAAATTTTTCCAGTTTTTATACGGCCCGTGGCCCCTGGATTTTTATAAATTCCTGACTTTGCTTCACCTAAATAAACATAACGATAACCCGCCAAGAGGTTTACATGCTTCGCCGCTCTAAATTGTAATCCCAGTCCTGCTTGAGCCGCCACATCGTCAGTTGATTTACTGCCAAAAACTGGCATGGGTAATAAAATAGACGAGTCTTTAGGTTGCGTCTGAAAATCTTTAAGTCGTAAATGTGCGTAACCAACCCCTGCTTCTACATAAGGCGAAATTGTTCCCGTAGCATATAGCAATTTTCCTTCTACCATAGCCCGAAAAGCATCTAGTTTATAGCGATAGTCATAGTTATAGAATTTCTCCTGATTTTGTTGATAAATCCGCCCTTTAGATTTGTAATTCCCACTTTGATAGACACCAACACCTAAACCGAAAAATGTTTTCGGTTGAAGTGCAAACATATAACCTGCGTGTAAGCCGCCTATCACAGGATGTTGGATTGAAGATTTGTTCACAAACGTATTTGTGCGCACCGGTGCCCCATTCACATCTGATTCTTGTGTTTTACCTATCTTGGCATAACTCAATCCAGCATCAGCTTGGATATAAAAATGACCAGATGGCTTAGGAGTAACAGTTGGATAAGTCGCAGCGAAAATAGCTGGAGAAAATAAACCAAATAAAACGATGGTTGAAAGCGTAAGATTTTTTTTCATACATCGATCCTTAATGAAAATAACAAGAAAGATGAGAATACGAACTTTATTTATCTAAGTCAAGAAAAAAGTTTTCTCAACACCAACAAATGATATGACTATATTAAATAAAAAGTTAGTCGATTAATGGGGCTGTTGGGATCTGCACATTTGTCACTACCATGTACCTGAAAAATAGTTTTTGCTAAATCAACACCTAATACGTTAATATCTTTCATTGGACTTGCTCCTTATTTATTGAAATGAATGATCCAACCTCAGGTTGAGATCGGTCCTTCATTTTGGCGCTTTTTGACGCCGTTTTAAAGGAGTGAGTCCATTTCATTATCCTGAACTTGATTCAGAACCCAGTAAAATCAAAGCCTATCAATAATGATTTATGGATAGGCCGTGCAGGGATCGAACCTGCGACCCGCTGATTAAGAGTCAGCTGCTCTACCAACTGAGCTAACGGCCCATAAACTGAGATTTCGTTTTGCGAAATTTTAGAATTATAAATGTTGAATTTTGAATTTCAAATATCCGTATCCCTTTCTCGTGCTTTTAATAATAAATCAGACTCATGACGTTTGCATACTTCATTTTCAGCTACGGATTTAGGCACAGATTTTGTGCAATCCCGGAAAACATGCCTTATGGGGTTCCAAAACAAGCTTCAATGGTATAACAACCATTTTTTGTCTACTTTAAAACTGTCCTAATTTTGGAGGCTTAACAAGTTCAAAAAATCAGGCCAATCAAACAAAAGCACAACTTCTCATCAAGTATTTAGTGGGGTGGACGATGGGATTCGAACCCACGACAACCGGAATCACAATCCGGGACTCTACCAACTGAGCTACGCCCACCATAAGCTAAAATTTCGCAAAGCAAAATTTTAGAGCGCGCCTGGCAGGATTCGAACCTGCTACCCTCGGCTTAGAAGGCCGATGCTCTATCCAACTGAGCTACAGGCGCAAACTTCTTTATTCTCAATCAAGTTCTCATCCTGCCTGGCAGGGTTATTCCATACTTCCTTGTACTCCACCCTACGGGCCAGCACCCTTCGTATGCTGTTCAAAATCATTCCCGATGATTTTGTCAAACCTACTTACCCGCTGATTAGAAATCAGCCACTTTATCCAACTAAGCTACAGGCGCTTAAAATTAATTAATAATGAGGGAATTTGTCGCAAAGCGACACATCCATTTAAAATTTATCATTCAAAATTTATAATTCCAAAAGTGCAAAGCACTTTTGGTCGGGGTAGAGGGATTTACTCCGGGCTCCTGCCCTCCGCCCTTCGGGCCTACTCGCTTCGCGAGTAGTTCAATTTTGCTCCCGGCAA
>JAFGHQ010000034.1 GCA_016930035.1 Gammaproteobacteria bacterium
ATTATCTCACGATTTTTCTTAGTTGGTTAGGGGAGGAGGGGGTAAGAAGGAGGATTTTTTGTTGGAGGGGTTTGGATATTATTTTAAATGCATGAATCGCTCCGCGATGTTTTAAGGTATTTTGTGGTTATATGAAGTTCGCAATTGTGGCAGGAGAGGCATCAGGAGATTTGCTGGGCGCGGATCTTATTTGTGCACTTAAAAAACAATGCCCTCATTCTGAGTTTTTTGGAATTGCTGGCCCTAAAATGATCGCAGCAGGGTGTAACGCCTTATTCTCTATTGAAAAATTATCTGTCGTGGGCATCATAGAACCGATCAAACATTTGCCTGAACTCATCAAAATTCGTCGTCAACTTTATCAAAGAATCATTAAAGAAAAGCCTGATGTTTTTATTGGAATAGATGCCCCCGATTTTAATCTAGGTTTAGAGGTAAAATTAAAAAAAGCAGGCATTAAAGTAGTTCACTATGTCAGTCCCTCCGTTTGGGCCTGGCGGCAAGGCAGAATTCATAAAATCAAACGCGCTGTGGATTTAATGTTAACGCTATTTCCTTTTGAAACTGAAATTTATGAACAACATAACATACCCGTTAAATTTGTCGGCCATCCTTTGGCTGATCAAATACCATTAAAACCTGATCAAAAAAAAGCGCGCATAAAATTAGGATTACCGCTAGATAAAAAAATATTAGCGATTTTGCCTGGAAGTCGAGCCATGGAGTTAAAAAACATGGCTAAAATTTTTATAAAAACGGCCCAAATATGTGCAGAGCAAATTCCTGGTTTGCAAATCATTACAGCTATGCCAAATAAAGCTAGGTTGATACAAATGCAGCGAATAGAGACGGGGTCAGACACTCCTGTGTCTGACCCCTCTTCCAAAAGTTGCATCAAGATATTTTTGCAACAATCTCATGAAGTTATAGCGGCTTCGGATGTTGTTTTACTGGCCGCAGGAACGGTTACTTTAGAAGCGATGTTATTGAAACGACCCATGGTGGTTGCGTATCGTCTTTCGCCCATCAGTTATCATATTCTGAAGCGGCTTGTGAAACTTCAAACATTTTCTTTACCGAATTTAATTGCGGGTGAAAAACTTGTGCCGGAATTTTTGCAAAATGAAGTAAGGCCTGAAATATTAGCGCCCGCGATATTGAAATTATTTAAAGAGGCGGGTCGTGATCTATCTTTGCAGAAACGTTTTACAGAACTTCATAAATTACTCAAAAAAAATGCAAGTCAAGAAGCTGCCGAAGCGATTTTAGTATAAACTAAAAAGATATGGACGAGAAAATTCCAAAAAAGCATCCTTTTCAACGAAATAATTTCATTGTTCTTGATCATGAGGATTATGTTTGTGAACATTGTCATAAGCCTGTGCAGGGAGGTAGATATAATAATCATTGTCCCCATTGTTTATGGAGTAAACACCTTGATCAAGATGTTCCCGGAGATAGAAGTTCAAGCTGTCAATCTTTAATGAAACCTATTGGCGTTACTAGAAAAAATGGAAAATGGCGTATTATTCATCAGTGTTTAAAATGTCACAAACAAACTGAGACATATACTGCTAGCGATGATGATTTTGATAAAATTATTCAGTTGTCTTTGAAGACAAACTAAAAGGCTTTTAAGATGAAACTTATTGCAGGGGTCGATGAAGTGGGAAGAGGGCCTTTGGCAGGTCCTGTCGTCGCAGCAGCTGTTATTTTAGATCCTCAAAATCCTATTTGTGGGTTGAAAGATTCCAAAAAATTGAGCGAGAAAAAACGGGAAGTACTTTCTATTATCATCAAAGAAAAATCACTTTGTTATGCCTTTGGTGAGGCCAGCGTCGAAGAAATTGATCAACTGAATATATTACGCGCTAGTTTATTAGCCATGAAAAGAGCCGTGGAAAGTTTACGCATTCCCCCACATCATGTAATGGTCGACGGTAAATTTTGCCCGGATATTCAGTATTCTGTTGAGGCTATCATCAAAGGCGATCAAACTATTGCATCCATTAGCGCTGCTTCGATTATTGCGAAAGTTCACCGTGATCACCAAATGATATTGCTCGCTGATCGATATCCCGAATACGGTTTCGCACAGCACAAAGGCTACCCCACAAAAGCACATCTTATGGCTCTTGATCTGCATGGTATTACGCCCGTCCACCGCCAATCTTTCGCCCCTGTTGCTCAATTACTATAAAAATAATATTCAACTCTTTCTTTACTATTTTTTGCAAATTCGTTTTAATGATTTGTCTATGGCCAAATTCATCCACCTTCATCTTCACACAGAGTATTCTATTACCGATGGATTGGTTCGTATTCCGGAACTGATCGCTAAAGCGCGCGAATTGAATATGCCTGCCGTTGCAGTGACGGATCAGTCTAATTTGTTCGCGATGGTGAAATTTTACCGCGCAGCGCTTGCTTCTGGCATTAAACCAATTATGGGTGCTGATGTTTGGATTGAGAATGTTTCAGAACCTCAAAACCCTTTTCGATTGATTTTGTTTTGCCAAAATGATCAAGGCTATCACAACCTTTCGCCACTCATTTCCAAATCCTATTTGGAAGGACAAAAGCATGGAAAACCGACAATACAGCGGTCGTGGTTAACGCCCCAAAATTGTGAAGGTTTGATTGCATTATCAGGAGGTATGGCGGGTGATATTGGACGAGCAATTTTGGCGGAAAAATCTGAGCAAGTTCTCGATTATCTTATTTATTGGAAAACGTTATTTCCCAATCGTTTTTATTTAGAGATGAGCCGAGTAGGGCATTCTAATGAAGAAATTTATATTCAATCAGTTCTTCATTTGGCTCAATCACATCAAATTCCTGTCGTAGCCACGAATCTTGTTTGTTTCTTAAATCAAAACGATTTTGAAGCACATGAAGCACGCATCTGCATCAATAGTGGATGGTTGTTGGACGACCCCAAACGGCCCCGCGCTTACACGGAGCAGCAATATCTTCGCTCCTCGGAAGAGATGCAGGAACTTTTTGCCGATATTCCAGAGGCGCTCGAAAACACCGTTGAAATTGCTAAGCGATGCAATTTACAAGTGTCTTTAGGACAAAGTTATCTCCCTCAATTTCCTGTCCCTGAAGGGATTACCACAGAACAATATCTAGAAGATGTTTCTCGAAAAGGATTGGAGGAACGTCTCAAGATTATTTTGAATTCCAATAATCCTGATTTTGCTCAACAGCGAAAACCTTATGATGAACGTTTAAAATTCGAACTCGATGTCATTCATCAAATGGGATTTTCTGGCTATTTTTTGATTGTCGCGGATTTTATTCAATGGTCAAAAGATCATGGGATTCCCGTGGGGCCAGGTCGTGGTTCAGGAGCAGGATCACTGGTCGCGTACGCATTAAAAATTACTGATGTAGACCCGCTTACATTTGATTTGCTCTTTGAACGTTTTTTAAATCCTGAGCGCATATCCATGCCGGATTTTGATATTGATTTTTGCATGGTAGGTCGTGATCGCGTGATTGATTATGTTGCCAGAAAATACGGCCGAGAAAGCGTTTCGCAAATTATCACTTATGGCACGATGGCTGCACGCGGGGTTGTTCGTGATGTCGGTCGTGTGCTGGGTCACCCTTATGGTTTTGTTGACAAGCTAGCCAAACTTATTCCGTTTGCTTTAGGGATGACATTAGATCAAGCACTCGAACAAGAAGAATCCTTAAAAGATCGTTATAAAAAAGAGCCTGATGTGCATCATTTAATTGATCTTGCACGTAAATTAGAGGGGTTGGTTCGAAACGTTGGAAAACACGCAGGAGGTGTGGTGATTTCACCGTCACTTCTGACGGATTTTACGCCGCTTTATTGCGAACCCGATGGCAGTAACTTAATTTCCCAATTTGATAAAGATGATGTTGATGCGGTTGGCCTGGTGAAATTTGACTTTTTGGGTCTACGGACACTGACCATCATTAACTGGGCAGTACAAACCATTAATGAACAGCGTCGTCTCATTAAAGAACCGCCGATCAACATTGCTGCCATTTCGCTGAATGATCCAAAAGTATTTCAATTACTCAAATCGTGCCAGACGACTGCAGTTTTTCAATTAGAGTCCAGAGGACTAAAAGAGCTTATTAAGCGTCTGCAGCCCGATTGCTTCGAAGATATTTTAGCGCTCGTTGCACTATATCGTCCTGGGCCTTTGCAATCGGGCATGGTGGATGATTTTATTGCTCGAAAACATGGTCAAGCACGCGTTCAGTATCCACACCCCGCACTCGAACCCGTTTTAAAATCCACTTATGGCGTTATTTTGTACCAAGAGCAAGTTATGCAGATCGCTCAAGTGTTGGCAGGTTATACATTAGGACAGGCAGATTTACTTCGAAAAGCCATGGGTAAGAAAAAACCCGAAGTCATGGCGAAGCAGCGGATCACATTTATCATGGGTGCTGTCGATCGAGGCCTCAAAAGGGAAACGGCCGAACATATTTTTGATTTGATGGAAAAATTTGCGGGATATGGTTTTAACAAAGCACACTCAGCTGCTTACGCCTTACTGTCGTATCAAACCGCGTGGCTGAAAGCGCATTACCCAGCAGAATTCATGGCGGCGGTTTTATCATCCGATATGGATCATACCGATAAGCTTGTGCGGTTTATTGATGAATGTCGTGCCATGAAATTAAAAATTTTGCCGCCTGACATTAATCGAAGTGTTTATCCATTTATTATTCAAGATGGTTGTATTGTTTATGGTTTGGGTGCGATCAAAGGCGTGGGTGAAGCAGCTGTTGAAAATATTATTCAAGCCAGGAATGAAGGCGGTGCGTTTCAAGACTTCTTTGATTTTTGCAAACGAGTTGATTTACATAAAGTTAACAAGCGCACTCTCGAAGCGTTGATTAAATCCGGCACTATGGATAGTTTGGGCAATGACCGAGCCGTTTTATTGGGCTCCATTAAGAATTTCACTAGTGCTGCTGAGAAACAAAGACAAGATAACTCATTAGGGCAAGGCAATCTTTTTGGAGCTATGAATTCAGAAAATGATTATTTACGACCTGAATTTGTGAGAGCTGTTCCATGGAGCGAGGAGGAACGGTTAGGTTACGAACATGAAACGTTGGGTTTTTATTTAAGTGGGCATCCTATGGATCGTTACCGAGAAGAGTTGAGAAATATTGTGTCTTGCTCTATTGCTGAATTAAAACCAGAGCAAGTTGAACAAGCGGTGTTGGCGGGGTTTATCGTAGCGATTCGTAAAATGGTCACCAAGCGCGGTGATCCAATGGCCTTTGTGCGGCTCAATGATGGTTCAGATGCTGTTGAAATTGCCGTATTTTCAGAAAGTTATGAGAAATACCAGGAATTGCTTAAAAAAGGGCAGCTATTAATTATTGAATGTGATATTGCGCATAATAACTATTCGGGTAATATCCGGATCAATGCCAATACCATTTTGACCATCGCGCAAGCACGGGAAAAATACGCCAAACATTTGCTTATCCCGATGAAAAACCATGAACAATTTGACACAGGGGTGACGAAATTGGCACAACTTCTCAAAAAATATCCCGGGAAAACCGACGTCATCATTCAATACGAGAATAACTCAGCACGCATCAAGCTTCCCTTAGGCTCCGACTGGAAAATTTATCCTTCCGACGAATTTCTCGATGAACTACAACTCCTACTTGAAAAATCCCTCCCACCACCATTAAGCTATTAACGATTATCGGGCTAGATTTCATTCATCTCATTCCGAGGGGGAGCGCAGCCATCACTGTCATCCAGAGAGAGCGCTGCCATCACTGTCATATATGGACTCACTCGGTATTGCAAGGAAAAAATTGAAGAAAGAGTCTAAGAAGAAAACGTTGCGATCACAGGAGCGTGGTCCGAAGGGCGTTTAAGTTTGCGAGGATGTTTGTCAATTTCACAGGAAGTACAACGTTTTTTTAATGTTTCGTTAATAAGAATCATATCCAGTCTAAGTCCTTCATTGCGCCAGATGCCGGCCGTTCGGTAATCCCACCAAGAATAAAATCCGCCTTCCGAATGAAAAAGTCGAAAAGCATCAAAAAGTCCCGTTTCGAGCAATTTTTGAAATGCGGCGCGTTCAGGCTCGCTAACGAGCACGCGGTTGCGCCAAATTTTAGGATCGTAAACGTCGCGATCTTCAGGAGCAATATTAAAGTCACCGAGTACGATCAATTTTTGATGAATTTTGAGCTCACTCTGAATAAATTTGCGCAAGCTTTCTAGCCATTTGAGTTTGTATTCGTAGTTAGGGGAATCCAGACTCGTACCGTTTGGGACGTAAATATTTAGAATTCGCAGATCGTCGATGGTAAACCCCAAAACGCGACGTTGCTCATCGGGAAAGTCAGGAAATTCTTTGATCATTGCTTCAGGTTCTTTTTTACAGATCACAGCAACGCCATGATAAGCTTTTTGACCAGAGTAAATGACATGAAAACCGGCCTCCTCAATTTCCTTCGCAGGGAACTGATCATCCGGAGTTTTGGTTTCTTGAAGGGCGAACACATCCGGATCGTGATCTTTTAGCCACGTCAACACGTGCTCCAACCGCGTTCGAATCGAATTGACGTTCCAAGTAGCGATTTTTAAATATTGATTTTTCATCTTTTGTCTCTCGAATCAATCACCTAAAGCTTTGAGTGCCAATCTACATAATTCTTGAGATCATGAAAAGCCAGTCTGATAACCGATTCATATATTGCAATAAAAAAGGATTGATTTTATCACGATGCGAAAGTGTCACAATGTTTCGTTCAGCGCGACGACAAACAGCACGGGCAAGATGACACGTTGCAGCGGCTATGTTGCCTGTTGGTAAAATGAATTTTTTAAGAGGAGGAAGCAATTCTTCGAGTTGATCAATTTCTTGCTCGAGTTGATTAACATAAAATTCATTTATTAAAACATTCCCGGGATTACTGAGTTCATTTCCCACATCAAATAACTCATGTTGAATACGATTTAAAGACGCGACAAAACGCGTTTCTGCACGATGCGTCGCCAAGACCATACCAATCACACTATTTAGCTCATCAATAGCACCCAAAGCCACAACACGAGGATCATCTTTGGGAATTTTTTTCTTATCGCGCAGCACCGTCATGCCCAAATCACCTTTTTTAGTATAGATTTTAGTCATACTCTCCTTATTCCTAGTTTAAAAAATTATTTCGATCGCATAAGAGCAATGTGAAACGGAAACAATTCAGCAGACATAAGATTTTTTTTGACAGCAGGATCATTTTCCATAATTTGCTTTGCTGAATTTTCATGGCCACTCTCAAAAATCACAATACCAAAAGTTCTTTCGTCCATTGTGAGCGTTCTACCTGCTAAATAAACGACATTTTGAGCCGTAAGTGTTTTTAAATATTCAAAATGTTCATCAATAATTGCAGATTCTTCAGGAGTAGCCCCTTTCACCAGCATGTTTGGGTTTTTTAACCGGAGCATAAAAAGAAATTCCATCAAAAATCCCCTATAAATGATAAACTTGAACAAGCGAAAATCATATCAGATAAATTTTTATTGCGTTAGAAAAACCACTATTCATATTTTGTATTGACATGGTTACAATTATTACTCGCGTTTTATTATATTTTTAGCTAAAGTATTATCCTGCACTCTAGAAAACTTTAAAATATATACAAGCGCCCGTAGCTCAGCCCGGATAGAGCATCTGGCTTCGAACCAGGTGGTCGGGAGTTCGAATCTCTCCGGGCGCGCCAAATAAAATAACCAGCGGAAGCTGGTTTTTTTATTTGGAAGCCCGAGAGATGAGAACTCCCGACCACAATCAAAAAAAGGGCGAGTTTGACAAAATCGGCAGGAAAGCCGATTTTGAAGTTAGTGTACCATTCTTTCCGTAAATTTATTTGGGATAGAAAATAAAAAGAAAGAGAAAATAACCAAAAGAGCAAATAAAACATTAAGTTGTGGAATAATTTTTAATATCAGGCAAGGCATGGACTAAGTGATCCGAAGTCAGAAAAAGCCTTACGAGTTAGATTAACATAAACTGAAAAAGCATTCTGAGGCTGGTGTGTCCTCCTTTATATCGTTTTCCAAATCTGCGCTAGTTTTTAATTCATTTGATTGGAAAAAAGTAAGCATCTTCCCTACGTGAGTACGATGATCTTTAGATTTGGTATTCCAAAATATTAACTTACGCAATTGTCTTACTATCCAGGGTTTCTGTTTATCGATGTCTTTCAAGCTGTTTTGCGCTGTTGATAGTGCTGTAATAGTTTCTTTTATTAATGCGTTTTTTTCACTGGGCTTAGACTTAGTCGAATCTGGTTTGATATCGTTGATCTTTTCGTTAATCTTTGTTTGGATTCGATTGAGCTCAGTATGTAATGTCTCAAGAATTCCCTGTTCTTGGGTATTTGCTATTTCTTTATCCTGTTTGGTGTGCTCAATACTGATATTGAGTAATTGCTTTAATTGCTCTAATTGTTTTAATTGCTCTGATTGCTCTGATTGCTCTAATTGCCGGTTAAGCACAAAATCATCAATCAAAAACTTTTTCAATTTTTTAATACCCTCCCCATTTTTGGCGGATGTAAAGATAGGATCAAATATTTTTCGGTCAGGGAATAAATTTCTAAGGTCAGAGACGATTTCTTTTGCTTTTACTTCGCCTGATAATTTGCTTTCAGTTAGGTCTGTCTTAGTAATAACTGGTAAAATCTTAGAATCTTGGGGCACGTCTTTAGAATGAGAAGACAAATATTTTTTATCTTTCTCATATTCATTTTGAGATAAAGTGACAATAATCAAGTCAATATTTAATAACCTCTTAGGTATATCTATTATCATTTCATATTGTTCTTGTCCGCTTAAGTCCCATATTCCTACTTTTGTAGGTTTCTCTTCACCTTCCTTCGCCTTTAATTTTAAAGGTATAGAAATATAATCGAATGCAGTAGTTGGATTCTGTTTTTTTAAAAACCTTATCCCCCTCAGCCCGGAACAAAGACTTGATTTCCCGCTTTTCGTATTGCCTAAAAATATAACTTTAATTAGATCAGACATTTAAAAAATCCTCCAGAAAACATTCTTTAAAATAAAGAATCTATTTTTAATAGTAATCTCGTATTCTTATTTATTTTTTCGATGCGTTACTTTCTGTATTTCTATAATATTAGTATATATTTCTTAAAAAACCCTAAATTAGGTATTTAGTACTCATATTTTTTGTTTTTTTGCTTTAGTAACGTGGTGCGAATTTAAAAAGGCTGATAAGAATTTTCATCAGAGCTTCTAATAAAAAATAATAACCAGCGAAATAAAGTGGGCGAAAAAGGTTAATAAGTCAGGAAGCTATATTAAATCCATATTTTTTGATTTTCGCGTAATAATTCAACTTTTCCTTCAATTTTTGCATTGATGAAACGATTTTTTTCTAAAATTACGCAAGCTGTGATGATTTTTTTTGAAGGTTGGCAAATATTAATTTTAACATTTTTTTTCTGTCTAAAAGCTTCCAGCAAACCAATTGCAATTGTTCCGCTACCGCAGGCTGTTTCATAAAAAAAAGTTTTAATGGATTTTACAAAAACGACGGGTTCGATGTAAAAATCATGCTTTTGTTTTGTGAGAAAAATAACGCCGGCAGCAAGAAAATCTTTTATAATCGTCGAGTCTTTATTTAATAAATTTTTGGCTAGTTGTTTTGCTTTTTCTTTATTTTTAATAGGCGTTTTTTGCGGTACGATGAAATGCACAATGCCTTCTAGCTTAATAATCGAATAATCTGCGCATTCTTGAATAAAGTTTGATTTTGGAATCGGTATTTCAGTATAAACATTTCCTTCTGAATCAATTCCCGCATTCAAAACGCCGATGACACCGGAAACATGGATCGCAATTTCTTGATTCTTTTCACCATTTAAAAACATAACAACTGCGCTTCGAGTGGCATTACCACAAAACTCACCGCCAGCCATTTCTAAATAAAATTGTCCGTTTTCTTGATAGATAAAACCAACTTGCTCGACAAATGTATGTTTTTTCAAAATAGCATCATTGATTAATTTCTTTAAATGTGGATCTAGAATTTTAGCCCTTACTAAAGCCGTATCATTACCCGATGGCCGGTAAATATTATAAACATATGCTTGCATTATTTATTTCCTATTTTTGTTCTATTTCCACGCGTTCGATCTGGTTGAATCTTGAAGTAATCTTTTTGGCTGAAATGTGAACTTCTTTGACGTCGTCATGGGCTTGTCCGATGTGTGTTGCTAGATTGTTCATGCGAATTTGGAATCGTTCGAAATCTTTCGCTAATTTGCCCAAGTGTTCTCGGATAATGTGAACCTGTTTTTGAGTTTCCACATCTTTAATAACAGCGCGCACGGTGGTAATAATCGCCATCATGGTAGATGGTGATACCATTGAGACGCGAGCTTGGTGAGCAGCTTCAACCAGATCATAAAAATGCGAGTGAATCTCGGCAAATACAGCCTCGGACGGGATGAACATCACCGCAAATTCAGACGTTTCCCCGGCAATAATGTATTTGCTGGCAATGTCATAGATGTGTTTTTTTATATCCTGTCTAAATTGTTGCCGGGCTGTTTTGATCCCCTCTGTAGAATTCGACAAATCAGTCATGTTTCGATAACTGTCCAAAGGAAATTTAGCATCTATTACTACATTTCCCGTCGGCTGTGGCAAAAATAGAATGCAATCTACACGTTTACTGTTGCTTAAAGTGTGTTGGAATGCAAAATGAGATTCAGGCAAAACATTTCGGATTAATGCAGACAATTGGATTTCTCCAAACGCACCGCGCGACCGTTTATCGGCTAACACTTCTTGAAGGCTGACCACATTAGATGAAAGTTCGGTGATTTTCTTTTGAGCTTCATCAATGAGCGCGAGTCGCTTAATTACGTCTGTGAAAGTTGCTGTCGTTTTTTCAAAACCTTCTGATAATCGTTTTTCCACCTGGCCGCTGATTTCTTTTAGGCGATTATCGGTTTTATCGGTTAATGTATCAACTCGCTGGGTTAAATGCTGAGAATGTTGCTCGAGCGCCGTCTGAAGACTTTCTTGGAGTAGCTTTAAGCTTGACAATTGATGTTCATCAAATTTTTCTCGATGCGCATAAAATGCTTTTTGAATGGTTTCTTTAAAGTCCATGAGTCGTGCTTGTTGTTGTAATTGATGTTCATTAAAAAACGTTAAGAACTTTTCATGATGTTCGAAGAACATTTTTTGAAGCAATTGATGCAGTGATTCCCCATGAGGCTTTTTTCTAAGTATCACAAAATAGCAAACAAGACCGCCCGCTACAGCGACGAGAATACATCCGATAATCACGAGCCAGTAAATATTCATAAATAATTTTCCGGTTTTTATTAAAGCTTATTTAGTGTATATTAAATCATCTTTTTATGAATTTTGAAAATGCGTTTTACGTGTTTTTGTACGGGATGCATATAAACACTCCCTACTAAGGAGATTAACCATGTTAGATAAAAAAATGCAAAAAGCGCTTAACGAGCAAATTAATAAAGAAATCTATTCGGCCTACCTTTATTTGGCAATGTCTGCTTATTTTGAAGGCCAAAATTTAAAAGGTTTTGCTAACTGGATGTATATTCAAGCTCAAGAAGAAATGACTCATGCACTGAAATTTTATCATTTCATCATCGATCGTCGTGGTGATGTGGAAATGTATTCCGTTGATGCGCCCAAAAAACAATGGAAAGATGCTGTTGAAGTTTTTCAAGCAGTCTTGAGCCATGAACAAAAAGTGACGGCATCCATTCATCAACTTGTTCATTTAGCCCTTGAACTTAAAGACTATGCCACAGAATCTTTTTTGCGTTGGTTTGTGGATGAGCAAGTTGAAGAAGAATCTTCCGCAGATGAAATTTTGCAACGCGTAAAATTAGCTCAAAAAGAACCTTCAGCACTTTTCTTTTTAGATAATGAATTAGCACAACGTACTTTTACACCTCCAGCACAAGCGTAATTTTAGTATTTATTCAGTTTATTAAGAAGATCTCAATATGATTGCAATTAGCTTAAAAATTATTGTTAGTGCTGTTATTTTTTTTATTGCTGTTCTGGGTGCTTTATTTCCTGTATTGGTTAAAACCACTCCTCGCGCAAAGCGTTATTTACTCTATGGCGAGTCTTTTTCAGCAGGTGTTTTTTTAGGCGCTGGTTTTATTCACCTTTTGCCCGATGCAGATCAGTTTTTAACGCACATCGCCCATTATCATTATCCTTTTATGTTCGTTATTTGTGCGTTTACAATTTTATTGCTTCGCATCATTGAAGAAAGTGCAGAACGCATTTTTGAGCAGAGTAGTTATCTTCGCCAAACTTGGTTGGCTTATCTATTAATGATACTTTTATCCATACATGCGCTACTGGCGGGTGCTGCACTTGGCGTGGAAACGACTTGGGCGACGTTTTTAGTTATTTTTTTAGCAATTATAGCGCATAAATTCTCAGAAAGTTTTGCACTTGGTGTAAATATGCGCCGCAGTAATATGCGTCGAATGAGTATGATTAAATTGCTGAGTATTTTTTCATTGATGACACCGGTTGGTATTTTGGGTGGCACACTTTTGATTGGATTGCTTCAGGCAAAAATCGGTCAATATACGACAAGCACATTTAATGCCATTGCTGCAGGTACTTTTATTTACATTGCTGCTTTTCATACGCGTCATTGTCATTGCGATGAAGAAGACGAACATTGTGATCATGCCTTGCCTTCCACTTTTATGCGCCTCTTTTATTTTGCCATTGGGCTCATTCTGACTGCAGTTGTCGCAATTTGGATTTGAGAAGAGGAAAAGTAGGTTGGGTTAAGCGCAACGCGCAACCCAACAATTTCAACAAATGTACAAAAAATTTGTTACGTTATCCCGCCTAATATTTCTAATAGCGTTTCATCCACTTGACTCATTCCTTTTTTGCTGAGATAACCTATATTGGATAGCGTGTGATGAAAATTTTTACCTACAATGCCGTCAATTTTAGTAGCATCAGTATTTCTTAAAGCAAGCAGTGCGGATTCCACGGCGCAAGCTGCGCCGGTATTGAGTTTTAAAGAACAACCGTATTTAGCACCATCACAAATTATCCCCGCAATATTACCAAATACGAGATTGATCGCCTGAGTAATTTGAAGTGAATTCCCTCCCAACGCATAAGTAATCGCAGCTGATGCGGCAGCGCCCGCCGCAAGAGCCCCACCACAAACAGGGGAGAGTAAACCTAAAACCTGTTTAATAGCGGCAAGAATGATGAGCCCAAAAGTGTAGGTGTGTGCCAATGAAATAGAGCGTTTGATTGGAAAGCGCTCAAAATAAAGCCCTATCGTAAGGAAAAAGAGAATGCCATGATTGCCAGAACCTGAACAACCCCAAATGGGTGTTTTAATACCGCCCATTCTTGTATCCGCGGCGGCACTGACCATCATTTTAATGTTATTCATACAATTGTTATCAATGGTTTTTTCTTCAATCCATCGTTTTTGGGTCGCTCCCAATCCCATGCCTGGGGATTTTTCCAAGCCGATTTCAGCTGCTCTTTTATTCAGTTCGAATCCTTCAAGCAGAAAAACGATTTTGTGTTCAGGGATGGTAGGAATTATGTCGATTAAATCATCAAGATTTAGATTTGAAAAGTTATACTGATCTAACCAGCAAGATTCATTTTTTGTATCATCCGGTTTTTGATAAATCGTCTGACCATTTTTTTCCACAAGCGTGATATTATCGTGATTTTTGCTGATGAAGGCTTTAGCGTTCCCATTGCTTGTTTCGATTTCTGCTAGAATGCATAAAGAATAAGCAGTCTTATTGAGATGAATTTGGATGCAGTTTCGATCCAATAATTGCTTTGCTTGAATAATATTTTGTTCAGAAACGTTTTTTAATAGTAGAAAATGATCATCTGAATTGCCGCAAACTAATCCTAAAGCAATAGCCATTTTAGGCCCTTTTTCATCAGTGCCAGGAATGCCCACCGACATAGCATTTTTATAAACGTTTTTATCAAGAGTCACTTGAACAGATTTAATTTCACCTTTGATTTGCTGATAAGCAGTTACTGCGGCCAAAGCTATCGCGGTTGGTTCTGTACAACCGATAGTTTTGAAAGTGATGTTTTGGACAATATTGAGGATGGTGGATTCGTTGAAAATAGTACGCATAACAGTTTTTTTATTATTTTATTCCCGATCATAAAAAGTAGGTTGAATTAAGCAATAGTGTAACCCAATAACCTATTTAGAACCTATTCCGAACAAATCATAGAAACTTCCACTAATACATCTTTGGGTAATCGTGCTACTTCTACGCACTCACGGGCGGGTAAAATTGTACCAAAATATTGGCTATAAATTTCATTAAATAGGGGAAAATCATTCATATTTTTTAAAAAACACGTGCATTTAACCACATTTTCTAAAGTTAACCCAGAAGCTTCAATAATAGTTTTAGCATTTTCGAGTACTTGTTGAGTTTGCTCTTGCACGTTATTAGAAACTATTTGACCTGTTTGAGGATCTAGGGGAATTTGGCCTGAGACAAATAATAATCCATTGCAGGAAATAGCTTGAGAATAAGGACCAATAGCAGCAGGTGCGAGAGCGGTTTTAATATGTTTTTTAGTATTGTTCTTCATGATTGCCTCATCAATATATAGCGTGATAAAAACAGCTAACAATAATCGCAACTTATCTTGGAATCAAGATGTAACTTTTGGTGTCAGACACCAAAAGTTACATCATTCCCATTCGATGGTGGCGGGTGGTTTGCTCGAGATGTCATAAGTTACACGCGATATGCCAGGAACTTCATTGATAATACGATTAGCGATTTTTTCAAGTAAAGAGTAGGGCAAGTGAGACCATTTAGCAGTCATAAAATCTATAGTGTTCACAGCGCGAAGACAAATAACATAATCATATTTTCTCGCATCTCCCATAACCCCGACAGATTTAACGGGTAAAAAAACTGCAAACGCTTGACTCACTTTGTCGTAGTAATCGTTGTTATGAAGTTCTTCCATAAAAATGGCGTCAGCTTGCTGCAAAATCGAAACATATTCCGGTTTGATTTCACCTAAAATTCTCACGGCTAGCCCGGGGCCGGGAAATGGGTGTCGGTTAATAATAAAATCGGGCAATCCTAATTGGTGGCCGATTTTTCGTACTTCATCTTTAAAAAGCTCGCGTAGTGGTTCTAATAATTGGAAAGGTAAGTTTTCGGGCAATCCACCAACGTTATGATGCGATTTGATCACGTGAGCTGTTTGTTGTGATTGTGCTCCTGCTGATTCAATCACATCAGGGTAAATGGTACCTTGAGCTAACCATTTCGCATTTTTGATTTTCTGACATTCTTGCGAAAATATTTCAATGAATAAGGAGCCAATCGTTTTTCTTTTAAGTTCTGGATCAAAAATGCCTTGGAGCGTTTGATAGAATTGCTGTTTCGCATCGACAGAGATTAATCGAATATCAAAGTGCTTGGCAAAGGTTTCCCGAATTTGTTCGGCCTCATGGAGTCGCAGTAGTCCTGTATCAACAAACACGCAAGTCAATTGATTGCCAATAGCTTGATGAAGTAACACGGCTAGGACAGATGAGTCAACTCCACCGGATAATCCTAAAATAACAGAATCGTTTTTAACTTGTCGCTTAATTTTTGTTATTGAGTCACTAATGATTTCTTGAGGGGTCCATAACGCCTTGCATTGACAAATATTAAAAACAAAGTTTTTCAAAATTTCTAAACCTTGGTGGGTATGTGTCACTTCAGGATGGAATTGTACGCCGTAAAATTTTTTGGACTCATCAGCCATAGCTGCAATGGGGCAAGTATGAGTATAAGCGATCGTTTTGAAATTTTTAGGTAGTTCGGTTACTTGGTCGCCGTGGCTCATCCATACATCTAAGCGAAATTTCGTATTTTGGCGCATTACTTTGTTGCAAGTCTTTTTCCGCTGCTCATTTACCTTTTTGTAAACTCCGCTGCTCAAAAGACTTGCGTCGCGTACTGTGCTCAAACTACTTGTTTCGTTATTTTGGAATATATTTTGGAATAAAGGAGAATTTTCAAAGAAGTTTAATTCAGCATAACCATATTCGCGGTGTTTGGCGCTTTCCACTTGGCCGCCAAGTTGCTGTGCCATTGCTTGCATGCCATAACAAATCCCAAGTATTGGGCAGCCAAGGTGAAAGACAACATTAGGGATACGAGGTGTTTGAGGTTCTGTGACGGATTCAGGGCCGCCCGATAGAATGACGCCATCAGGCGCAAAGTTTTTGATCATTGATTCAGAAACGTCGTAATGCATCATTTCACAAAAGACACCAATCTCACGAATGCGACGCGCAATGAGCTGTGTATATTGAGAACCAAAATCGAGGATCAGAATTTTATATTGGTGTATGTTTTTCATGCATTTCAATCATTGTAGGAGCGAGGTTTTCTCGCCCTCGGGCGCGATAACCGCGCCCCTACGTTAATTATTAGGTTTTAATTGAGTAAATGCCGGGTAAATTTCTGAAATAGCCGCCATAATCAAATCCATAGCCCGTGACGTATTTATTTACCACATGCATGCCAGTAAAATCGGCCTTTTTTATGCCTTTTGGATCTCGAGGGCAGTCTTTATCGACCATCACAGCAGTATAAATTTTTTTAGCACCTTCTTTTTTACAATAATCAACTATGGCTGCTAACGTTAAGCCTGAATCGAGAATATCTTCAATTAAAACAACAACACGGTCTTTAAGGCTTTCTTTGGGTTTTGCGATCCATTGAAGATCTTGACCTTGTGTTGTGCCGCGATAACGGCTAGCATGGATATAATCAATTTGTAGTGGAAAAGTTAATTGAGTCACTAATTGTCCCATAAAAATGACAGCGCCATTCATCACACAGAGTAGTAAAGGATGTTCGTCTTTAAAATGGGCGTTCAGTTCTTGAGCTACTTTTGAAATGGCTTTTTCAATGTGTTTTTTATCATGTAAAAGCGTCATCGTTGCTTGAATATGGTCTAGTTCTGCTTGGGGTTTTCTCATATTATTTTTCCTCCTTTGGATAATATTTGATGCAACTTTTGGTGTCAGACACCAAAAGTTGCATCAAATTGGGATAAAATTTGCGATTCAAGTTGTTCCATGATTTTGGTTTGTTTTTCGGTTTGATGGTCGAAGCCTTGCAAGTGCAAACAACCATGAACCGCCATGTGTGCAAAGTGTTTTCTGACATCTTTGTTTTGTTCTTTAGCCTCTTTTTCAACGATAGGCGCGCATATAACGATATCGCCAAAGATTATATTTGTTTCATTCAGATCACGATAATCAAAAGACAAAACATTTGTTGGGCCTTTCTTTTTACGATAAGTCTCGTTGAGCATTAGCATTTCAGGTTCATCAACAATGCGAACACCAATCTTGGAAGAAATAATGTTTTTTAATATAGCTGCTTTTGTCCAGTTTTTAAAATCTGTTTTTGTGGGAATATTTTTTTGTTTCGTTGCAATTTGTAAATTAATATGGTGTTTCATAAATGTAATATGTAACTTTTGGTGTCTGACACCAAAAGTTACATTGAATTCTTTTTGGTTCCACGTAGTGAATTAGGTAATGCTTCCGTAATAGTAACGTCTATAAATTGGCCAATTAATGTTGCATCACCTTGAAAATTCACTACACGATTATTTTCAGTTCTGCCGCTTAATTGATCCGAGTTTTTTTTAGAAAAACCCGTGACTAAAATTTTTTGAGTGGTGCCTAACATCCCTTGGCTGATTTTTTCTGCATGTTGATAAATGGTTGCCTGAAGGATTTTTAAACGTTTTTTCTTTATATTGAGAGGAATATCATCCGTCAGTTTCTCGGCTTTCGTACCGGGTCGCGGGCTATAAATAAAACTGTAGGAAGTATCAAAACCAATATCCTCAATCAGTTGCATAGTAGCTTCAAAGTCTTTTTCCGTTTCTCCCGGAAAACCAACAATAAAATCAGAAGAAATACTAATTTGGGGTCGGATTTTTCGTAGTGCATTTATTTTGTTTTTAAAATCTAAAGCAGTGTATCCGCGATGCATTTTGGCTAAAATTCGATCTGAACCACTTTGGACGGGTAAATGGAGATGATTGACCAATTCGGGTACATCACGGAAGGTTTCTGTTAGGTTCTGCGAAAAATATTTGGGATGTGATGAAGTGAAACGGATACGATCAATTCCAGGAATTTTAGCAACGAGCCGAATTAATTGGGCCAGGTCATGGCTTTCAAAGTGATAATGATTGACGTTTTGGCCAAGCAGCATAATTTCTCGGACTCCTTGGGCGGCAAGCGTTTTTGCTTCATCCAAAATGCTTTCAACAGGTCGGCTGATTTCACGGCCTCTGGTAAAAGGCACAATGCAATAAGTGCAGAAGTTGTTACAGCCTTCCATGATCGTGATGTAACTTGTGACGCCGTCAGCTTGGTGTTTGGGTAAGTGATCAAATTTTTCGATTTGCGGAAAAGAAACATCAATTTGGGTTAGCGCAGTTTTTTGTACGGTTTCATACATATCGACAAGATGATGTAAAGTTTGTGGACCAAAAACAATATCAACACAAGGTGCTCGTTTAATAATATTTTCGCCTTCTTGGGCTGCCACGCAGCCTCCCACAGCGATCACGATTTTTGGATTCTCATTTTTCAGTGGGCGCCATCTTCCTAATTCCGAAAATACTTTCTCTTGTGCTTTGTCGCGAACGGAGCAGGTATTTAAAATCAAAAAATCTGCTGATTCTGGTTTGTCGGTGAGTTCAAATTCTTGAGTAGCAATAAGCAAGTCAGCGATTCGTTTGGAATCGTATTCATTCATTTGGCAGCCTTGGGTTTTGATTAAGAATTTTTTCATGGGTTCCCATTGGTGGTATAATTTTGGGTGGCTGTGAAATTAAAGGGAAAAATGTTAGCGTAATTGGTGTTGGTTTGGCAAAAGGTATTTTTTGAAATCATATAGGAAGGAAGAAAGCGGGTTTTTAGGTTATTATTATTGTTATTATCGATCTTTATTATTATTGTTATCCAAGATGATCCTAATATGACGGAAGTCTTTTATTCTTATTGTTATAGAAGACTTCGGTCTGCTCCACTTTCTTCCAAACTCTTTATACCCTTCGCCGATTGCTCTTAACCCGATAATTTTTTATCTGACCAAAATGAAAGTATACTGATTAATGTGTCGGGTAAGACAGGTTTCATCAAAAGTTCATTTATACCGGCTTCTTTAAAATCTTTTTGAGAAGCAAATTTGTCTGCATGAGCGGTAATCCCAATAATCGGTAAATCTTTTGATTTTTTTCGAATCCGTTTTGCTAATTCAAAACCACTTATGCCAGGTAACCCAATATCTGTTAGAACAAGGTCATAATGTTTCTTGTTAAAGCATTCCCAACCTTCTTCAGCCGAGCAGGCGACGTCTGTTTCAAAATGACTCGATAAAATTATTTTTAGAATATTTTGTGTAATGAGATCGTCTTCAATAATCAATAAACTTTTTTTAAGTATTTTTTTTTGTGGCGTTTTTTGATTTAAAATAGTAATCGGGACAGTATTAGCGTTGGCCTGTTTTGTTGATGGGGTTACGGTATTCATCAGTTTCTCCTTGTATTTGCCCTTTGGCATTTATGAATAGGTATTTAGCGTGTTATGATATTCGCTTAAAATGAATTCATTTCATTACTCATTTTGATAATATATGTAGTCGATAATATTTTTCAACACTTTTTTGTGGAAAAAATAAAATAAAATTATGTTTAGGAACACTTATGGAATATTCAAAAGATTTGACAAGCTCTAAAGAAAAAGGAGCGCGTTTAATTACTTTAAGAAAAATGGCTTTTTTAACGCGTAAAGCCTTTTGCGATAAATATCATTATAATTATGAGACAGTGAGAAGCTGGGAAAATGGGTCGTATGGTGGGCTTCCAGCGAGGCGTGCCAAAGAGATTGTCAACGCTTTTCGATCTTCGGGGCTTATTGTTAATTTTGAGTGGCTTATGTACGGTTTAGGCGAGGAGCCTAAACCTATTGATCTAAGCTTGCTTCAAGAGGCAGTGATTCTCTATCTCAAAGAATTACCCGAGTCTAAAGAACCGGTCGACGTCAGTGAAGAAGCTCGGATGGGCCGCGAATTGGAATTTTTTTGTTTAGGTCAACCTGATGCCGTTTCGATCGTTATTGAAGATGATGGCATGAGCCCAGCATACCAAGTAGGGGATCTTGTGGCTGGGATTAAACGTTATGAAAAAAGTATTCAAAAATTAATAGGACAAGATTGTATTGTGCATTCGTTCGATGATGATAAGCCATTGCTCCGACAAATTCATCCGGGCAAAGAGAAAGGTACTTACACGTTGGTTTGTACCAATTTAGACACTGAAGTTAAAGCCCCTGTCTTAAATAACGTTAGACTTATTAGTGCTGCTCCTGCAGTTTGGAGACGGAAGAAAGATCTCATTGAAGAGAATCATAGCAATCCCAAATAGTAATCATAAGATATGATTTTATCTGGCTGAATGTCGTAGACGGACGCCCCTTTTATAAACGCATAATGAAAAAGTTGTTTTGCGCCTTGTATGGTTTTTGCGGGATGTAAATAACCTTGACCCCATGCTTCCACAGGCACTTCTAAATCTTTTTCCGTAAAAAAGAAAGGAATTTTTTCTTTATTTTTTAGCACATTTTGAACGGAAGTTGGTGCTTCGTTGTCTTCAGCGATGTGTATGAATCCTTTTAATATGCGATCACTTTTTACAATTAACCAATAAGGTTTGCCTTTGGCATCAAGCATTAAAAAGCTTCCTGATTGATCAATTAAATAATATTCGACAATTTGGTTTTCTTGGACAAGACGCGAGAATAAGTTACTAAAATCAGGCTCTAAAAGCCAGCAATCAGGACTGATGGCTAAATGTTCGATGACACTTCGAGAAATATCTTTAAAATAATGTTTTTGAAGTTCTTCAATTGCAGTATGTAGGTCGTCGTAAAAAGTAGGGGATTGTTTGCGGATAAATTTATCAATAATGCGTTCATTGAATGCATCGATCGCAAGATGATCACTCGCTTCGCCCGTCATCATAAGTTTTTTAATAGGGGTTGATGTTAAAGCCCGGCAAAAGTCTAGCCCATTCATTTTGGGCATTGCGTAATCCACAACGGCCACGGTCACTTCACGAAAACGTTCTGGAGAATAAAGAATTTTATAAATCGCTGAAATATCAAGATCAACGAGACTGTGTGCATGAGGCTCATCAATTTCTATAAGTTCTTGTTCTTCTAAATTTAACAGCCATTTCTTAAACAACTGATCAGCTTGAGAGCTTTCGTTCAAAAATTGAATGGCCGCATTAGGATCGGTAAAAGTTCGATATGAAAGGGTTTCGCTTAGATTTAAAGTTAAGTTTTCTAAGAAATTTTTGCGATCATCAATAAATAGAGCAGTGGTAGGAAAATAACAACATGTAGTTTGAGTAGTGGGCATTATCTCTCTCTCCTTGAATTGATATTGTTTTTGTCAGTAAGGACAAGTCGCGACTTGTCCTTACAGTAAAGATTTATTATGGGCACTATATGGGGTTGTTGAAATCTGCCAATCTGTCATCCTGAACTTGATTCAGGATCCATAAAAATCAAAGACGTATAGTCTTTGATTTTTTAAAAAAGTTCAGATTTCAACAGTCCCTATATTGCAGGGAACATTAAAATAAATTCAGTATATTCGCCTTCTTTAGAATCACAAGTAATTTTGCCGCCAAGACTTTTCATAACAATATCACAAAATGTTAATCCAACACCACTGCCTCCGTGAGTTTTACTAAAAAAATGATCGAAAATCCTAGGTAAAATTTCAGCAGGAATGCCCGTGCCGGTATCTTTAAAATGAATTTGATGATATTTTTTCCCGCGATCTAGCCAGATAGTGATCTCCCCTTTGCCCGCTTTACTAATGTAATAAAGGGCATTTTTAAAGAGATTAAACAAAATATGAACTATCAGGAGAGAATTCCCTAAAAATTCGAAATCATTTTTCTGATCCCAATGGATTAGCGCTAATTCGTTTTGTTCAAAAGGATAACGTCTGATTGCTTCATTGATGCAAGCCACAGCAGAACATTTTTCCAACTTTTCTTGATCGATTTCTAAAGGACGAATATTCATCAAAAACATATCGATGATCGTATTAGCAAAATGCGTTTCTTTTTCGACTGACTGACAAACCTGATTCAGTGCTTTAATGTGACGTGATTGAATAGTCGTAACAGGTAACCCTGCTTTTTTAGCTAATTGGTATCCATAAATTAATTTAGGCAAGTAATTGTTAATACCCGATGTCCCAGCGTCAATTGCACGAAGCGGAGTACGAAGCTCGTGAGCGATCGCCGCCCCAATCGACTCCATAGTTTTGATTCGTTCCTCTTGAGCTTTCTCCCGAATTTCCGCTTGCCGCAAAGCCTCCTCTTGCTTTTTCCGTTCTGTAATGTCGAAAGAGATACCGAGAAGACCGATGATATTTCCGTTTTGGTCATGGAGAGGGATTTTGTGAGTAAGGAAAGTTTTATCAGGATCCCCAGGAGTTGTTTTTTCTTCTAAAAATTTAGGTTTGTTTGAGGCTATAATATTTTTATCAATCTTATCTAGTTGCTGTGCTTTTAAAGGTTCAAAAATATCGTATAATGTTTTTCCAATTATTTCTGTTCTAGAATTTAATTTATCATATTTAGCACAATTGTCATTGCACCCTAAATATTTTCTTTCATGATCCATCCAATAAACATTCCCAGGCATTACCGCAATAATATTTTCATAGTAATCACACATCATTTGTGCATATTCTAAGGGTGATTTCTCTTGGTCTATTTTTTGACCAGAGATTTTTTGAACCATATGAGCTAAAGCTTGAGCATTCGATTTATCAATAGCTTCTAAGTGTTCTTTAGCTGCTTTCAATTCATTTTCTTTGTTTTTACGATTGGTGATATCAAAAGAAATACCAAAAATACCAATAATTTCTCCCATCTCATCTCTTAAAGGTATTTTTTGACTTAACATAATAGAACGCTTTCCTTCGTACATAGCAGATTCTTCAATGATTTTTAACTGACCCGTTCGCATCACCTCTTGATCATTTTCCCAAAAAACTTGAGCTTCCTCTTGTGTTGGGGAAATATCAAAATCTGTTTTACCAATGATATCTTCTGGAGATTTAAACCCGAGACTATGAGCTTGACGGTCATTGCAACCTAAATATACGCCACTTTTATCTTTCCAATAAACATGGCCAGGCATGATAGCTATAAGGTTTTTGAATAAGATTTCATCCATAAGATTTAATGATCAGAGTTCATTATGTTTTTGTAATTGTCCAATATTTATATCTTTAATTAATATATAATCTAACTTTTTAAAAGTAACGTACCATATTTTCTATAATAATAACAATAAGGTGTTTCTACAACATAGATGGCTAACAAGCAAGTATTGAAATTATTAAAAGCATGGAATCAAACAAAAAAAGAATTTCCGCAAAAGACTGTGTACCAGTTATTTGAAGAGCAGGTCGAAAAAGCTCCTGACAATATTGCTGTGATATTCAAAGATCAAGAACTCACCTACCGAGAACTTAACGAAAAATCGAATCAATTAGCTCATTATCTTCGCAAATTAGGGGTTAAGCCCAATACTTTAGTGGCTATTTGTTTGGAGCGAAGTTTTGAAATGATTATTGGGATATTAGGTATTTTGAAGGCAGGAGGAGCATATGTGCCTTTAGATCCAGATTACCCTGAAGCACGTTTAAGTTTCATATTAAACGATACTCAAGCTCCTATCTTGTTAACTGAATCAAAATTTTTAGAAAAACTTAGAGGCTATCGAGGCAAAATCATTTGTTTTGATCAAGCCGAAGATATACGAACTATACAGCAAGAACCTATAATAAATCCCGAACACATTAATCAACTAAATGATTTAATATATGTTATCTACACTTCAGGCTCTACGGGGCAACCTAAGGGTGTTGGTATCAATTATGACAATATACTGAATTATACATATTGGTTTAAAGAATCCTTTCAATTAGATGAGACATCCATTGTGGATTTTTCCTCTTCTTTATCCTTTGATTTTTCAGTAACCAGTACCTTATTACCTTTTATGTTTGGAACTAAATTAATTCTAGGTAAGGAAAAACTGCGTTTAGAACCAAAAAATTATTTACAGCACATTAAAGATTATCAAATTACTCATATTAAACTTACACCTAGTAGTTTTAGTGAACTATTATTAATTAGTCAAAAATTTTCCATAAGTTTACCAGATTTAAAGTGGATTATTCTGGGAGGGGAACAGTTAAATAAAAAAGATGTGCAAAACTGGTTAAACTTAAATCCTAGTCATCACATAGTAAATGAATACGGTCCTACTGAAACAACAGTAGCAGTAATAGCTTATATTGTTGAACCTAAAACCATCACCTGTCATAAGACTGTTCCAATAGGAAAACCTGCTTATAACACGCAAGTTTATGTTCTTGATGAAAAACAAGCACTGGTTTCCATCGGGGATTTAGGGGAGCTCTATATAGGAGGGGCAAATGTAGCACGTGGTTATTTAAATCGACCTGAATTGACTAAAGAAAAATTCATCCCCAATCCGTTTTCTAATGACCTTAATTCGCGTTTGTATAAAACTGGCGATTTAGTGCGTTGGTTGTCGGATGGCAATTTGGAATTTATAGGGAGGATTGATAATCAAGTCAAAATCCGAGGATTTCGAGTGGAATTAGAGGAAGTAGAGTATTATTTAAATCAATATTCCGAAATTAAACAAGTCGTAGTAGTTGCAAAGACGGGACCTGATAACAATCAATATTTGGCAGCCTATTTATGCTTATCAAAGAAGAATCTTCACTTTAAAAAACTGCGTACCTATTTAGAATCGGTTTTGCCGGAACATATGATTCCATCTGTATATTTTAAATTAGGTCAAATTCCTTTGACTGTTCATGGAAAAACAGACCGAAAAATATTAGCTCAAGGTGCTTATGATCAGCATTTAATTAAAACGAACGGTTATTTGGCTCCAAAAAAAGATGTGGAGAAAAATTTGGTTCACATTTGGTCAAAAATTTTGGCTTTAAACGAAGAATCTATCGGTATTGACGATAATTTTTTTCAGCTCGGCGGTCATTCTTTAGTTGCTATACGACTTATTTCAAAAATTCAACAGGCGTTTGCTGTTCCATTATCTATTCATGAAGTGTTCGATTATTCGACCATATCGCAATTATCAGGATTAATTGAAGAGAAACAATCTTTAGCCCAAATGCCATCTATTTTACCCCTAAAGCATCGAACATTTTTTCCGCTCTCTTTCGCACAAGAGCAAATTTGGTTGCATGCAAAAATAGTCCATCATTTACCATTATATAATGAACCGCTGAATATTTATATGCCCCATCGAATTGACATAAAAGCGATGGAGCAAGCACTTAATGTTATCATCAAACGTCACGATATTTTAAGAGTCCGATTCATCAGTAGAGAAGATCAAATTTTACAATCTATTCGTCCTTTTAAACCACTTCATTTAAATTTTATTGATTTACGCAGTTATCCTGCGAAGCAACGTAAGAATAAAGCCATACAATTAGCAACTCAAGATGCTGAGAAATTGTTTGATTTAGAGAAAGATTTGCTCATTCGCTTTTTATTAATTCAATTAAATGATTGTGGCTTTTGGCTATTTACTACAGTACATCATTTATTGATTGATGCTGTAAGTATGTTTCAAATTTTTAAGAATGAATTAGAACAAATTTATCAAAATATCATCCAAAATCAAGAAATTGATTTACCAACATTACCCCTTCAATATGCTGACTATACTTTATGGTTGCGAAAATTTTATGAATCTAAATTTGTTCAGGACATTGCTTACTGGAAAGAGCAATTAAAAGATTTTCCCGATTTTCATTTGCCAACGATTAGTACCTATGGGAATTATCCCTCATCCCGAGGAAAACGCGAGTGTTTTAAATTTCCAAAAGATTTGACTCGGAAATTAAAGCAATTAGCCCAGCAAGAACATGTTACGTATTTTATAGTACTATTAACCGCATTTAATGTTTTGTTCTATCGTTATACCAATCAACTAGACATTCCAATAGGTAGTGTAGTCTCAGGGCGGGATCATCCTTTGGTTGAAAATCTGATTGGTAACTTTTTAAATACTATTGTTTTTCGTAATGATTTATCCCAGAGTCCTAGTTTTTTAGATTTATTACAGCGAGTCAAAAAAACTTCTTTAGCAGCTTATGATCATCGTTTTATCCCGTTTCATCGATTGTCAGAAGAGCTTTCATTCACTAATAGAAAATTCCAACCCATACATGCGGCTTTCATCATAGAACCACAACAAACTTTAAGCCAATTAGGTTGGGTGATGAGTCAGCTTGAAGTACATTTAGGCTTGGTGAAGTTTGATTTAGTTTTTGAAATAGATGAGTTAGATGCAAAAATGATAGGTAGAGTAGAGTATAATGATGATTTATTTAATCTATACTACATTCAAAATATGATTGCTCATTTTGAGTATTTACTTCATCAGATCGTTCAAAATCCTAAAAAATTGATCACTGAATTTGAACTGTTGACGGCTCAAGAAAAACAGCGATTACTTGTTGATTGGAATCGAACAGAAGAAAAATTTCCGCAAAAAACTGTTCAGCAATTATTTGAAGAGCAAGTTGTAAGAACACCTGATAATATTGCTGTGATATATGAAGATCAGCGACTTACTTACCGAGAACTTAACGAAAAATCTAATCAATTAGCTCATTATCTTCGCAAATTAGGAGTTAAGCCTGATACTTTAGTGGCTATTTGCTTAGAACGAAGTTTTGAAATGATTATTGGGATTTTAGGTATTTTGAAGGCGGGCGGCGCTTATGTACCTTTAGATCCAGATTACCCTGAAGCACGTTTAAGTTTCATATTAAACGATACTCAAGCTGATTTCTTATTAACCAGATCAAATTTAATTTTTGATTTGCAAGGATGCCGATGTGTTTCTATTTTATTTGATAAAGATTCGTCTAAAATTTTTACTGGATCTAAAATTAATTTAGGAACTGTGACGCAACCACATAATTTAGCTCAAATTATTTATACTTCTGGATCTACAGGATTAGCCAAAGGAGTAATGATAGAACATATAAATCTCACGGTTCGATTGCTCTTATTACAAAAAATCTATGATTTAAACTGCCAAAGCAGTAGTTTATTTTATAAAACGTACTGCTTTGATGCTGCTATTGCTGAATATTTTTTACCTCTTATTGTTGGAGCAAAAATTGTTATTATACCGCAGCTTCAACAAAATCTTATTGAAATTTTGGATCATTTCATAGACTTGTATGAAGTTAAAACCATACATTTTCTTTATTCGTTATTACCTCTCTATTTAAAATATTTAGTTGATGGCCAAAAAACAAAATTGAAATTGCAAAGGGTTATTTCAGGAGGAGGGGTATTATCCCCGTCTACAGTCAAGAAGTTTTTTGAAATATTTCCTAATACAAAGTTATTCAATATCTATGGGCCAACTGAAGTGACAATTGATTCAACAATTTTTGAATGCTATGCTGGTTTAGAAAATGATTATCAAACCATCCCTATCGGTAAGCCCATAGCTAACACGCAAGTTTATGTTTTAGATCCACAATTAAATCCACTTCCAGTTTATGTCCCAGGGGAACTTTACATTGGTGGAGAGGGAGTAGCACGTGGTTATTTAAATCGACCTGAATCGACTAAAGAAAAATTCATTTCCAATCCATTTTCTAATGATCCTAATTCGCGTTTGTATAAAACTGGCGATTTAGTGCGTTGGTTGCCGGATGGCTATTTGGAATTCTTAGGCCGCCTAGACCATCAAGTCAAAATCCGAGGATTTAGAATAGAGCTAGGAGAAATCGAGCATTATTTGGCGCAACATGAGTTAGTCAGCCAAGCAGTAGTTATTGTTCATGGTGATAATCAGAATGAAGAAGATAAGTATTTAGCAGCTTATTTGGTATTAAAGAAAGAAAAAAAGAGAAAGAACGATACGTTATTTTTTATTCGTCAATTTTTGAAAGAACAATTGCCGGAGTATATGATTCCTTCAACTTTTGCGATACTGGAGACCTTACCTTTATTGCCTAATGGAAAAATTGATCGGAAAGCTCTGCCCAAACCTCAACGGAATCGAGATTTGATCAGCAAAAAATATAGCGCTCCGAAAACAAATTTACATAAAGAAATGCTCCAAATTTGGTCAAAAATCTTAAATGTGGAGCGTATTGGCATTGATGATGATTTCTTTGAGTTAGGTGGCCATTCCGTTGCAGCGATTAAAACCATTGATGCAATTAACCGTCATTTTAATATTGATCTTCCTGTATGTGAGATTTTTCATAATGCTACCATTCGCACACTTTCAAAGGTAGTCGATGTAACTTTTGGTGTCTGACACCAAAAGTTACATCGGGGGGAAGCCGGTTTTTCCGATCATGCCTTTGAGTTGTCCCATTTGACGCATCATGTTGAGCATGCCGCCTTTTTGGGATATTTTTTTGAACATCTTTTGCATCATTTTGAATTGTTTTAAAAGACGATTGACTTCTTGAACTTCGGTGCCAGAACCCCTTGCAATGCGTTGTCTGCGTGAACCATTAATAACGTCAGGAAAACGTCTTTCTTGCCGCGTCATAGACTGGACAATGGCTTTCATATGAACGAGCATTTTGTCGTTTACTTGGCTTTTAACGGCCTGAGGCATGGAAGCGATGCCAGGCAATTTGCTCATAATGCCGCCAATTCCGCCTAGTTTATTCATTTGTTCCAGTTGATCTAAGAAATCCTCAAAATCAAATCCTTTCCCTTTTTTAAATTTTTTAGCGATTTTTTCAGCTTTTTCTTGATCGGCTTTTCGCTGAACTTCTTCAACTAATGTGACGATGTCGCCCATTCCCAGAATTCGGGATGCCATACGATCTGGATGAAAGGGTTCGAGCGCGTCGATTTTTTCACCGACGCCAACAAATTTGATCGGTTTTCCCGTAATGCTGAAAACAGATAGTGCGGCGCCTCCTCGTGTATCCCCATCAAGTTTAGTTAAAATAACGCCGGTTAGAGGAAGTGCATCATTAAATGCTTTTGCGGTTTTAGCCGCATCTTGTCCTGTCATACTATCAACGACGAATAATGTTTCGATCGGATTAACGATCGTATGAATTTGTTTAATTTCGTCCATCATTTCATCATCAATATGAAGGCGACCAGCAGTATCGATAATCACGACATCGATGGTTTGACGTTTTGCTTGATCCGTAGCATTTTGAGCGATTTTAATCGGATTTTGATCAGGGGCATTCGGATAAAATTCAACATCTATTTGTTGTGCTAGTGTTTTCAATTGTTCAATGGCGGCAGGGCGGTAAATATCGCAGCTGGTGACGAGCACAGTTTTTTTAAGTCTGGTTTTGATCAGATGGGCTAGTTTTGCAGCAGTGGTCGTTTTACCAGAGCCCTGAAGCCCGGCGAGTAAAATAATCGCAGGAGGTTGTGCGCTTAAATCTAATTCTGCATAAGCTTTTCCGAGTATGGCAATTAACTCGTCATTAACGATTTTAATCAGAGCTTGTCCGGGAGAAATGCTTGTTAGGACTTTTTCTCCTAATGCTTGAATGCGTAAGCGCTCAATAAATTCTTTAACGACGGATAAGGCGACGTCAGCTTCCAGCAAAGCGACGCGAACTTCCCGAAGCGCTTCTTGAATATTAGCTTCGGTAAGACGGCCTTGACCGGAAAGGTTTTTGACAATTTGACTAAAGCGTTGCGTTAGGTTTTCGAGCATAAGAGTATTTTTAGGGATATTTTATAGAAATGGCATTTTTGCACATATAATAAATAATACTTATTCGTCATTCTGGCTGGGAAGCCAGAATCCAGTTGACAGGGATGTTAAGGTTAAATATCCCTGGATCCTGAATCAAGTTCAGGATTGTAAAAGTTACCTAATTCGTTGACAAAATTGTATCATGATCAAGTACTAAGATGAAACAAT
>JAFGHQ010000035.1 GCA_016930035.1 Gammaproteobacteria bacterium
ACGAGAATTTTTCATCAGAGCCTCCTGGTTGTATTTTGCCAGAAAACTCTACTTTTGACATGTCTACGTTTTAGGGAAGCTTACGAATGCTGTTATTTTAAGAACAATATCCAGAAATTTTAGCTTTAGTAAATTCTTCTAACGTATGTCATGGCCTATTTTTTTAACCTAAGGCCATTTGGCACTATTGACATAAATAATTTAATTATATTTTTTAAAAATAAAATTATAAAATTACTTTTTAACAAACAAATAATAGTAGGCAAAGGATCATTTATATCAAAGATGTCAATGGCATTTTTATTGTATTTCATGATGGCACAAATATTCTCTTTTAATATTGATGCTCTTTGATTAAAGGAATTATTGGGATTATCATTAGATTTAAAAAAATCGTTAACTTCATAAAATATTTTGTAGTAGTTAATATTTTTTTTCATTGGTGAAGGTGTTATCAACGGTAAATCATTAGCTAATCTGTAATAGTCTCCAACCAAATTAGCACCGCTTTTAAATGCCCAGCGAATATTCCCGCTAGGTCTTGGATTGAAATCATATAAATAGGTTTCGCTTGTTTTATTATTCTCGGACCATTCAGATTCAAATATCCCGCTAAATTGTGTATTTTCAACAAAAATTTTGTTTAGTTTATAAATTTTTTCATTGAAGGCAGTTCTACCATGTAATAGTGTGCTACCGATTATGCCTTCAGAAGAAATATTTGTTCTAACCCTTTCTCCCATCGAAAAAGAAAGGATATTCCCTTTAAAGGCAAAACCATTAAAATTCCATAATTTTACATCTCGCTGGTCAATCCATTCCTGAACCATCAAACTCGAACTTCGATCTTTCCATTCTAGACTTTCGATCAAAGACCGCATTTTTTCATAAACATCAACAATTTCCTCGTGATTTCTCACAAATCTATAAACACCTCCTGCAAGTTTGGTAGCTTTTATAATAAAGGGGTACTGAAATTTTTTTTCTATTGCTAACAATTCATCAACTGATCCTATTAGATAGCATTTAGGCACTCGAATTTGAATTTTTTTTGCGGTTATGTAAAGTCTGTCCTTATTACGAATTCCATCGAAAATTTCTTTATCCGGGGCAATTAATTTAAACCCATTATTTATAAGTTTATCTTTATTTTTTGCAATGATTTCTGCATTAGGGTCATTCGAGCAAAATATCACACCTTTTGGTAATTTTTTTATAATAAAACGTATATAATCTTCTGTGTGCGATGCGGATTTACATATATGTTTCTCAAAAATATATTTTGAGTAAAACCCTACAGCCTTATCACTGTTTGAAATTGCATAAATTGGAATTTTTAATTTGCCCAATTCTTGAATAATAGCAACTTGTGAAACAATGTGTGCGTCACAAATAATTGCTGGCACCATATTTTCATTATTTATCATACCCTACTCTGATCCCTAAATATTTATCCAAAAAAGTTTTTTATTTCTAACCCAGAGAATTTAAATTTAAAAACAAATTGTTGAGAATTAGAACATCATTTTTGGCCAAATAAGACCCGTTTGGAACTGTTTTATGTCAACTTCCAATTCCACATGAAGTCGGTTTAAAGAATAATAATTTAATATTGCTTTGTTATTATTACTTTGAATATAATTAACTGCGTATTTATAACCAGCCTCCTTTAAAAGGCACATTTCCCTTTCCCCAAAATCTGATTTACCACCATTGGGATAGGAAAAAACAATGCACTCACCTAATCTCTCTTCAATATCCTTTTTTGAATCAAATATTTCGTTCTTTACTTCATTGTATGTTTGCTTTGATAAAATTGGGTGAGATTTTGCGTGGGAACCAAACTCAATCCCATTCTCAGACATCTCTTTAATTTCATCCCAATTCAAAACATATCGTTTTTGTTCCTTGTCAACCTTTATCGGTTCCAAATTCAAGTAAATCTCATTAAGTATTTTGAGCCTTTCCCTGTTGCTGATTTTCTTCAAAATCCTTTTCACCTTTAAGTCTGAATCCCTTTTTGCTTTATAATCAGAAATATCAAACGAATACAATTTATCTTCAATAGCAAATCCTAAGCTTTCCTTCTCCGATTGAAAAATTTTGAAGCACAATTCATCAAACCAAAATTTCTTGTTAGAATCAATATATTCTGTGGCCAAAAAAATGGTGGCTGGTAAATTGTATTTTTTTAATATTGGAAAAGCATGTGTATAATTATTTCTATAGCCGTCGTCAAATGTAATAATAAGACCGCGCTCAGGGAATCTTCCCTCTAGTAGGTACTCCTCATGTAATTTTTTAAATGTCAAGACATTAAAATTTCTTTTTATGAGTTTTAACTGGGCTTCAAATTGGTCTGTTGTTGCAGTAATGTTACCGTTTGATAATGGATACTTCTCCAAATCGACATCATCTATCCCATGATAGGCCAATATTATTAATTTATCATTTTCTCTTTTGCCCCTTTTTTTTAAGGACATTATTCCCAAAGCAAACGGTGACAAAAAATTTATAAGTAACCTTTTTTTTGAAACCATAATCTCATTCCTTTAATTTCGGACAACCTTATATAAATTTTGATTTATTTTTTTTCATTATTTAAGAAGGATAACCGCTTATGTCCAAGTTTGATAATCATATCTACTTCCCTTCTTGCCCTTTACAAAACAGATATGATCCTTAGTTGCTTCGCGAACCTGTTTAATTGTTTCTTCGTTAATCTTTCCATATGAACGGATTTTCGAATATTCAAACACTTGGAAATCTCGTATATCTTGCTTATTCTTTTCTAAAAATTCATCAAATTTTGCGTAAAATCTTGCAGGTACTCCTGCCACACAAGAGTTTGGTGGAATATCTTTATTCACAACAGATCCTGCTGCGACAAGCACATTCGGTCCTATCGTTATTCCAGGCAAAATAACGCAATTTGCCCCAATCAAACAGTTTTCCTTTATATCTATCTTACCAATTCTTGCGTAACCATCTGTAAATTTATACAGTGTATCATCGTGAGCAATTAGCTTTACATGATTTGCAATTGTGCAATTATCACCAATGCTGATTAAATACGGATACCCTTCGTCTATAATTGCCCCTGATTCAATAGTCACATTCTTACCTATTTTTAGCCCTCTTGAAATAAGTTCTTGAATACGGTGGACATACATATAATCATATGTTCCTTTAGAGGTAAAGGATAACACCTTAGCCTTAATAAAAATACAAGTTCTTTTTATAATACCCATATCGCCTCCAATAATTATTCAATTATTTCGTAAACGTCCCTGTCAATTAGACAGTTGAAAAATAGAGTTTCCAGCACTCTTTGATAAATTGCAAAATCCGGAGTACACTGGACACCGATTCCGATTTGAACTGGACACCAATTCCGGAAGTAACTGGACACTCATTCCGGTTTTGACTGGACACCATTTCCGATTTTAACTGGACACTTTTTCGGGCTTTTCCGGATTGGGTGTCCAGTTGATTTCGGACTAAAATTTTCTCATCTTCCTGCCATTACCCCTTACCATCCCCGGAAAAAAATATTCCGGAGGTCATGGTGAAGAAAGGCAGGAAGAAATCAATGCGAACCGTAAGAGAAATCCTGAGACTGCACTTCGAGCATCACCTGAGTCGGCGGGCGATTGCCCATGCGTGCGCGGTCTCACCCACAACCGTAGGCGATTTTCTCAGACGTGCCCAGGGTTCAGGGCTTGGCTGGGAAGCGCTCAGTGCCCTGGACGACAGCTCTTTGAAAACTCTATTGAAGCCTGACGGCAGTGCCCCTGCTTCCCGCAAGCCGCTGCCTGATTTCGAGTACCTTCGCACCGAGAAGAAGAAAAAGGGGGTCACCCTCCAGCTTCTCTGGGAAGAGTACCGGTCTATCCACCCGGACGGCTACGGCCGCAGCCAGTTCTGTGAGCTGTATCACCGTTATGTCCGCACTCTGGACCCGGTCATGCGCTTCGAACACAAGGCCGGCGACAAGCTGTTCGTCGATTTTTCCGGGGACAAGCCTTCTCATGTGGACCGCGAGACCGGCGAGGTGATCGAGCCGGAACTCTTTGTCGCGGTCATGGGCGCCAGCTCCCGCATCTATGCCGTCGCGGTCCCCAGTCAGCAGATTCCAGACTGGACCCGGGCACACATCGGCGCCTTCGAATATTACGGCGGGGTGCCGGCCTGCGTCGTTCCCGACCAACTCAAGTCGGGGGTCAAGACCTCCTGCCGCTACGATCCGGAGATCAACCCGGTCTACGCCGAGCTCTGCGCCCATTACGGGGTGGCCGTAGTGCCCGCCCGTCCCCGTGAGCCCCGCGACAAAGCCAAGGTCGAGAACGGCGTGCTCCAGGCCCAGAGGCGCATCCTGGCGGCCCTGCGCAACCGCACCTTCTTCTCTCTGGCTGAGCTCAACGCGGCCATCGCCGTTGAACTTGAGAAGCTCAACCATCGTCCCATGCAGGGGCTCGGCAAATCCCGCAACCAGCTCTTCGAAGAACTCGACCAACCGGCGCTGAAAGCGCTGCCTGCCGAGAGGTTCCAACTGCGGGAATGGAAAAAAGCCAAGGTGCATATCGATTACCACGTGGCGGTGCAGGGGTGTCACCGGTAATGCAATAATGTTCCAAAAGCGGTAATAAAAAGTGTACCACCCTGGAGCCCTGTGGTATCCCTCGCTAAACAAA
>JAFGHQ010000036.1 GCA_016930035.1 Gammaproteobacteria bacterium
GCGCAAAGAGCGAGTCAGTGTTTGCCAAAAACATAACCCAAAAGGGTAATCCAACCAAATAATCGTGTCTGCTTTAGCCCAAATCATCTCTCTCAAATATGAATAATTTCCACATAGGACCCATTGAGGCTGTTGAATATTTTTCGAAACAAGTTGTCGTAATGCTTCTGGTGATCTAGCTCGCCAGTTGGGAAGCCAATTTAATGCATCCAATTCAATGTGTAACATACCAAATTTTTTGGCAAGGATTTTAGCCAACGATGTTTTTCCAGCGCCGCTAGAACCTATAACAACAATTCTCTTCATAAAAATAAACTTATCCGAAAATTTTATGTCCTACCCTAAGACTATCAACATCTCAATATCGTAAATAAATCGATAATGAGTTCGTAAAGCTATTTATTTTAATCTCCTACCCCAAAAAATCACAATTTCAATATAGTTTTTAATTTATCAATCATTTTTTGATGCTTGGTTTTGCTCATTTTTCTAACATTTAATAATTTCCATTTTAAGCCAGGCAGTTGGTCTAAATGGTCAAAAGGCAGTAAATTCCAATCGGGTTCTCCCTTTTTTATGGATAAAAGGAAATATCTTTCGGTCTCTGTAAGATCGTTGGATAAGGTATCAATTAATTGGTTTCTAACTTCCAGCAGCTCATTCAACGCCATGGGTACAGTAGTCATATTCGCAAATTCTCTTTCATAAACTTGGGATATATCTCTTAAATTAGGCGATAAAAGTTCATGAATGGGTTTAGAATCAGTTGCTAAATAAACGACAAATGCTTGTCTAATTTCATCGGTCAAATTCTGTTGCTCAAACAATATTTTGATATCAAATAAATCCCTTGGATGTTGTCGTTTCAACGCTGCACAAATTTTTCCTGCATAAATATCTGCATTGGATAATGTGCATACATTTCTTATTGGAAAATCGAAAAATTCAGAAGCTTTTTTGCATAAATCTCTTTTAACTGTAGGATATAAAGTGCCTCTTACAATAAAATTGGGCTCGATTTTTATTTGAGTGCCATTATGCAGGACTCGTAATCGTATGATTTCTTTTAGTCGCTTTCCGATTTCATGCTGAATTTTACTGGGTGATAATTTTTTAGAAATAACCTCACCAAGTTCATACAAACCTGAAGCAATATCTGTTATTGCTTTGTCTCGATTATTTAATAAAACATAAGTTAAATCGATATCAGTAGAAAGTCGCGGCATGTCTTGAAGAAAAAAATTAATCGCTGTTCCTCCTTTCAAAGCAAATTGAGGTGTCTGTTCCAAATACGGCAAACAATAAATTAGCAACCTAACCTGATCTATGTAATTTTGGCTATACATCGGGTATATCCTCTTCTATTTCTTCAGGGATTGATATTTTATATTTTGAGTCATAGTGCGCACCTTTTTCTAAGTGAATACGCCCAGTTCCCAAATCTATTTTTGATACATTAATCGACTTCATCACGGGCAAATCATATTTTTCGGAAAAATGTAAGAATAAACGTTTTGCTGCTTTGTGCGTGCAATCTTCTAATAATTGTTGCATAAGTCGGTGGCGTAATTGCCCCATATTTTGCATGATATATTCTGCGTTACTGATTGTATCTTTTTGAAGAGCAATAGCTAATAATTCTAATATCGCTCTTTCTGGTGATGCGATTAATAATGGTATGGTTTGAAATTCTTTTATTTCTAAACCTATTTCTCGTGTTAAAAATAGTTTTTTTGAAACAACTAAGAAAGAAGCTTTATTTTTTATTGCATCTTTGAACCATTTTGGGGTGGTTTTTGAATAATGTGGGTGCTCGGTAAACAAAAATAAAAATGGTTGAGAGCGCATTGGGATAAAATGTGCAAGGCCTTCAAATTCTAAAGCCGTGATTCCTCCGATATGGTATGTTCCTGGGAAATCTTGTTGTAGCGCGTATACGACACCAGGCCACTCGATTTTGTCATCCAATCGCGAATAAACACCGTGCCCTGCTTTTTTTAACCAACCAGATTTTAAGTAATAATTTATCAAAGGACGCGATATACTTTGCGTTTGTAACCACGCAGCAGATGCCAATGTATTTTGTCGCCAATTAGCTAACAAATTTCTTGTCTTTTGTCGTATTTGTATAGTCATACTATGCATTTTAGATATTTTTTCAGAAAAAACAAGGTTTGACTAACAAGATTGGAATTTTTAGTGCTTTTAAGAGTTGGGGATTAATAATCCTTGTATCTCTTTTAGAAATTGACTGATCTTTCTTTAACAGTAATAATATTATCACATAACTTATTGATTTATCATATAATCTGGTCGCGAACGTCGGTATAGAAAAATCAATAATCTCAAACCTTGGTGACTATAATAGCTAATCTTTGATTATTAAATCACGCAAAACTCACGCAAGGCATTTAGAGGGTAAGAAAAAAATAACTGTAAGTGCTTGATTTTATTGGTGGGCCCACTAGGATTCGAACCTAGGACCAAAGGATTATGAGTCCTCTGCTCTAACCAGCTGAGCTATGGGCCCGATATAACCTTCGTTTTTTGCTTTTATGCTTTGTTGCCTGCGCTCTTCGTTTTTGTCATTTACCTAATGTAAACTCCAAAAACTCATCGCTTGACGCCTCGCCTAAAAGCAAAATACTCGGTTCTATCCAGAACTTGAATTTTTCTCCTCAAAAGCCGTAGTTCAAAGAACGAAGAGCGGACTTGTTCTTACTTAAAATGGTTGTCGCGCAAGCGACTCATTCATTTAAAATTCAAAATTTAGAATTTTAAATTTTATGAAGATTCTTAATTCTTCATTTTTAATTTTTAATTGACAAAATCCGTTCGATATTCAATCGAACGGATTTTGTCATAAAATGTCTTCTTCCTCAATAGTATCCAAAAAGCTTTGTACTTTCTCAGATCGGCTAGGATGTCTTAGTTTGCGCAATGCTTTTGCTTCGATTTGACGTATACGCTCGCGGGTTACATCAAATTGTTTTCCTACTTCTTCTAACGTGTGATCCGTATTCATATCGATTCCAAAACGCATGCGAAGCACTTTAGCTTCTCTCTCGGTAAGTGTTTTTAACACACTGCGCATAGCTTCGCGCAAACTTTCAGATGTGGCTGAATCGGAAGGAGATAGCGCTTTGGTGTCTTTAATAAAATCGCCCAAATAAGCGTCTTTATCATCGCCTATAGGAGTTTCCATCGAAACGGGTTCTTTGGCTATTTTCAATACTTTGCGGATTTTATCTTCAGGAATACACATCAGATTGGACAATTCTTCAGGCCCAGGTTCACGTCCAAAATTCTGGAGAAAATGCCTAGATATTCGATTCATTTTATTGATCGTTTCGATCATGTGAACAGGAATACGAATGGTTCGTGCCTGATCTGCGATCGATCGGGTAATTGCTTGTCGAATCCACCAAGTGGCATAAGTAGAAAATTTATAGCCGCGTCGATATTCAAATTTATCCACGGCTTTCATTAATCCAATATTGCCTTCTTGAATAAGGTCTAAAAATTGTAAGCCTCGATTGGTATATTTTTTAGCAATCGAAATCACTAATCGTAAATTAGCCTCGATCATTTCCTTCTTGGCATGTTTGGCATTGCGATCGCCGATCATCATACGCTGATTGAGTTCTTTAATTTTTGAAATCGTAATTCCTTTCAGCTCTTCGATGGCGATTAATTTTCGTTGAATGCGATGAATCTCAGTTTTTAAGGCTTTGGGAAGCTTTGCTTGGAATTTATTTGAAGTTGTGATGGTTTCTATCCACTTAAGATTGGTTTCATTCCCGGGAAATTCGTTAATGAAAATTTCTCGGGGCATTTTGATTGTTTTAATACAATAATCCCGGATTTCACGCTCGTATTTTCGAATAATGCGCACAACATTCGAAACTTCTCGTATAAATTTATCGAGTTTTCTAGGCGTTAATTTAAAATTCCTAAAACAGGCTGTGAGTTCTTGGTATTTTTTTTGTGTATCTTGGTGGGGTTCCCCGTGTTTTAACTTTGAAGATTTAAAGGCTTCATAGATGATTCGGAGCCTTTCGAATCGTTCCTGCACTACGAGAGGGTCCAGACCACTAACTATCCCTTCCCCGCCTTCATCTCCACCATCCTCTTCTTCATCTTCCGTTTCGGGCTTTTTCTTTTCTTGTTTGACAAAAACCGTTTCTGCATTATCAGAATCTGTTTGTTTTGCCTGGGCAATATTGTTGATTTCTTCAATATCAAGGAAACCCGTTAAAAGATCGTTCAAACGGTCCAGCTCGCCACTTGTTTGAATACGATTGTACTGAGACAAAACCGATTCAATAATACCCGGATAATCAACTAATGCTTCTAAAATCAATTGCGTGCCGGCTTCAATTCGTTTAGCTATCTCGATTTCGCCCTCTCGGGTTAATAGATCCACATTGCCCATTTCACGCATATAAATACGAATCGGGTCTGTCGTTCCTTGTTGGGGGGGCGTAACGGTTCCTTCGCCATCAGCATCTTGATTCTCATCAGGGACAATAATATCTGTTTCTTGCGTGTTTCTTTGGAGTGTTTCCTGATTGGGCTCGGTTTCATAAACCCTAATGCCCATATCATTGATAATTTTGACAATATTATTAAAACGATCGGAAGAAACTTGAGGAGGTAGATTATTTTGTATTTGAGAAAAAGTTAAATAGCCCTGTTCCCTCGCTATCTTAAATAACGATTGTTTTTTATCGGTTGTTTTGGTTGTTGCTGTCATAATTTTTAATGCTTAATTTTTAATTCTATCTACTATATTTATCGTTTTTTTATTTTTTCAAGAGCCTAATTTCTTAAGTAAAAATAAGTCTAGTGTATATTTGCTAAAAATCAACTTTTCTCTCTTAACAATACCAATAATTCTTGTCGCTCTGTTTCTGTTAAATCTCCTGCGGCCGATTTTGAGAGTAAATGCTCTATTAATAAATCTCGGTGATAATGGGCTAATTGATCTAAAGCCCCTTTAAATTCTAATCTAAGTTTCTCTTCTGGAATGATAAATTCATAATGAGCCAATCGATCTAATAAGTGTTCATGAGTTGTTCCACGGAAATGTTCTAATAAAACTCCAGTCGTCAACGTTTTATTCTTTAGAATCAAAATAATTTCTTTAAACAATTCTATGCCGGGTATTTTAAAATCAAAAATTTTTTCATCTAAATGTGAAATTAATTCCGGATATTGCACCAGAAGGGCTATGGCTAATCGCATGGGCGAGAGTTTTATTTTTTGTGGGGTTGATTTTTGAGATATTGAAAATATTTTTTGGGAAGCCGTCATTTTTTTCAGTTGCTCAACGGGGATACGAGTAAGTTTCGAAAGTTCTTGCAGCAATAGAGCTTGCGTTAAAGGCGCTGCTACTTGACGAATCATTTTTAGCGCTTGATCTGCAAAAGCAGCACGTTCTTCTGTTTGTGTGATATCAAATCGGCTCAGTAAATGTTTAAATAAAAAGCTGGATAACCCTTGTGCTCTTTGCATTCTCTGCTCAAAAGCCTCTTTTCCTTCTTGACGAATCATGCTATCCGGATCTTCCGTGAGGGGTAAAAACATAAATTTAGGATTCCACCCGTCTTGCCATACCGGTAGGATAGTTTCTAATGCATGCCAAGCTGCTGACTGCCCCGCTGCATCCCCATCGAAACAAAAAATAACTTCAGATGTACGTCGAAATAATAATTTGATGTGATGTTCTGTCGTTGCTGTTCCTAAAGTCGCTACTGCATAATCAATTCCATGTTGAGTCAAGGCAATAACATCCATATAGCCTTCAACAACCAATAGTCTTTCTGAATGGCTTTGGAAAGCTTGATATAATCCATAAAGCAAGTTGCCTTTATGGAAAATTGGGGTCTCAGGAGAATTTAAATATTTAGGGGTATCTTCTTTTTGGATAACTCTTCCTCCGAATCCAACGATCTTTCCGTGCTGATTATGTATGGGAAACATAACACGATGGCGAAAACGATCATACACGCCCCCTTTTTCTTTTTCGATGCACAAACCTGCTGTAACTAATTGCTTTCTAAAATTTGTATCCGCTCTTTGATCCGGAAATAAATTTTCCCAACCCTCTGGGGCATAACCAATATGAAAATGTTTTACAATTTCTTCATTTAATCCTCTATTTTTAAGGTACTCGATAGCTTGTCTGGATTGATACAATTGTTTTTCATAATATTCTGATGCTTTTTGGAGAATACTATAAAGATCCTGAGATTTTTTTTGCCCCGGGCTTTTAATCGAATTTGTTTCAGAGGGGATAGTAAGCCCTAAACGATGAGCCAACAATTCAACGGCCTCAACAAAAGTAAGGCGCTCATGAGCTATGACAAAGCTAATCGCATTGCCCCCCACGCCACAACCAAAACAGTGATAAATCTGTTTGTTAGGACTCACAACAAAAGAAGGAGTTTTTTCATTGTGGAAAGGGCAAAGACCTATGTAATTGTTGCCTTGTTTTTTTAACGATACAAACGATTCTATAATACCCACAATATCGGCGCGCGATAATAATTCATCAATAAATGGGCGAGGAATGTAAGACATGGTTAATGGATTAAGAATTAATGTTTAATTTTTAATTAACTTAGCTGGGTTTTTACTTTCTGGCTGACGACTTGCATATCAATACGACCCTTGGCATGAGTCTTAATATATTGAATTACTTTACCCATATCTCGAATTGAAGTGGCTTTTGCCGATGATATGGCTTCTTGGACTAGGCTATCGATTTCTAGATTAGAAAGCGATTTTGGCATATAAGTTTCTACTACAGATAATTCAAAACGTTCTTTTTCAGCTAATTCTTTTCTTCCAGCATGTTCATATTGGGAAATAGAGTCTTGGTGTTGTTTGACCAGCTTTTCCAAAACTTCCAGTACTTGTTGATCGGTAAGCTCGGTTCGTTGATCAATTTCTTGTCGCTTAATAGCTGCTAGAACAAAACGAATAATGCTTAAACGTTCTTTGTCCTGTGTGCGCATAGCACTCTTCATGTCTGCTTGAAGGCGTTCTTTGATAAGATCTTCTTTAGACATATGAGCTTTGACCTTATTTTAATGTCAGTTATGGATAACAAGGACATAACTGAAATAATTTTGAATTGAGAAATCGCTTTTCAATGTTTATATAGATTCTCGTCTCTTTTTTTCTTTATCTCCGCCACTTCTTGCAGGCAGCATGCGATCTCTAGAAAGTTTTTTCAACCATCTTTTTTGAGCCTGGGCCTTCAAACGTTTTTTTGCAGTAGTTGGCTTTTCATAAGCTTCATGACGACGCATTTCCGCCATAATGCCTGCTTTTTCACAAGCTCGTTTGAACCGTCTAATTGCTACTTCAAAGGGTTCTCTTTCTTTTATATGAACTATTGGCATGTTGTTGTATTCACCTCTTTTTATTTGCTTTTATACCACCATGAAAGGGGGCGTATTCTATAGTGCCCAATATGTTTCTGTAAAGCGATTTGTATTTTCTTCACTTTTCTTCATCGGGGACCACTTGAACTCTAGGAATACGCCCCTCAATTTGAGATTGAACAGTTCGACGAAATTCTAAGGGAGCAGGTATTTGGGAAAACGCCGTTGCTCGATAACCCGTATCATAAACGATTACGGTTCCATAACCGAAAACTCTCCCCCAAAAAGGTTGGGTCACATCAATGGAGGCTACGTTGTTTATTAATGTTTCATAAGATGATCGGGCAATAAATCCAATTTTGACGACAACACGCATGTTTGTGACCGCTATTTCTGAAATCAAATAGTCAACTGTCCCCAAAAAACCCTGCACAACGGTTAATATCAGTGGGAAAATAGCAAGGTTTCGAATATATGAAAAAGAAAAATAAAAATAAAGGGTTATTACTAACCATATAATGGCTGGCATGAATACAATCCAATGCCGATGACTCATTAAAATAATTCGTTCACCTTCTAATAGGGTTTTTTTAACATAGTCTCTCATCGTATTTCCTCCACTGATGTATGAATGGCTTCTATATAATGAATTCGCTGAAAACCGCGCGGTAATTTTTTTCCTCTCCTGCCGCGCTCTCCCAAATAATGGTCAAAGTCGTTCGATTTTAAAACAATGTATCGTTTACCTGAAACTAATTTTAAGTGTTCATTTTCGCCAATTATAGCGACATCTACAACAAATTCCTCTCTGTTTTGTATTCTTGAAGCAGGGATATGAATAATTTTATTTCCCTTTCCTTTACTGAGTTCCGGTAATTGATTAACAGGAAAAATGAGCAATCTTCCTTCATTCGTAACGCTCACAATGAAATCCTTGTCAAAATTCCTAATTAAACAAGGTTTAAGCATCTTGGCGTTTTTCGGTAAATGGAGTATGGATTTTCCACCTCTATTTTTACACAGTAGATTTTCTAGAACGGTAACGAAACCATAACCGGCATCACAAGCCATTAAAATTTTTTGAGATTTTTCGCCCATTAAAACCGTCTGAAATATCGCTCCTGCTGGCGGATTAAAATATCCTGTCAAGGGTTTCCCTTGGCTTCTGGCGGATGGTAGTTTGTGAGCAAATGTGGAGTAAGCTCTGCCGCTTGAGTCCACAAATATAGCCTCATCAGTGCTTTTTCCATGGGCAGTCGCTAAATAAGCATCACCAGATTTATAACTTAAGCTTGTGGGATCAATGTCATGCCCTTTGCCCGCTCTTACCCAACCCTGTTCTGACAAAATCACTGTCACAGGTTCGCTGGGCATAGTATCTAATATACTCATCGATGTGGCTTCTTTTCGTTTCACTATTTTAGAACGTCGTACGTCGCCATATTGTGCTATATCCGATTCGATTTCTTGAGCAATTAAAGATTTGAGTTTTTCGTCTGATGACAGCACAGACTCGAGCTCTTCACGTTCTTGAGTGAGCTTTTTGGTTTCTTCCTGAAGTTTGATTTCTTCTAATTTGGCTAAATATCGCAATTTTAGATCTAAAATTGCTTCGGCTTGGCGATCCGTTAATTGAAAACGTTTAATGAGTTGCGTTTTTGGATCATCTTCATACCGAACGATTCGAATTACTTCATCAATATTCAAATAAATAATGAGCAAACCTTCTAAAATATGTAAACGATCTAAAATTTTATCGAGACGAAATTGAAGACGACAGCGCACGGTCTTGATTCGATAGCGAATCCATTCTTTTAAAATACAATCTAAGCTTTTGACTTGTGGGCGGCCCTCAAGTCCAATCATATTAAAATTGATCCGATAGGTTTTTTCCAATTCCGTGGTTGTAAATAGATGGCTCATCAGTTCATCAACATCGACGCGATTTGATCGCGGAATGATAACCAAACGAGTGGGGTGTTCATGGTCCGATTCATCGTGCAAATCTGAAATCATCGGCAGTTTTTTAGCTCGCATTTGGTCAGCAATTTGGGCAAGTACTTTTGCCCCGGAAACTTGATAAGGCAATTCACTAATAATAATTTCGTCTTTTTCCTTTTTGTAGACCGCCCTCATGCGAATAGTTCCTGTACCTTGTCGATAAATGTCTAAAATTTCTTCTTCGGGCGTGATAATTTCAGCGCCAGTGGGATAATCTGGGCCTTGAATCAATTGAGCAACTTCTTCCAGTGTCGCATCAGGGTGTTTTAAAAAATGAATGCAGGCTTGCCCCACTTCTTGCAAATTATGAGGAGGAATATCTGTTGCCATACCCACTGCTATTCCAGTTGATCCATTCAGTAAAACATTAGGTAATCGTGCGGGCAATAATTCCGGCTCTTGTAAAGTCCCATCAAAATTGGGCCGCCATTTAACCGTTCCTTGATCCAGTTCGGACAACAAAACTTGTGCATATGGAGATAATCGTGCTTCTGTATATCGCATGGCCGCAAAAGATTTTGCATCATCCGCAGATCCCCAATTTCCTTGTCCCTCAATAAGCGGATAACGATAGGAAAAAGGTTGGGCCATTAAGACCATCGCCTCATAACATGCTGTATCTCCGTGGGGGTGATATTTTCCGATCACATCGCCAACCGTTCGAGCAGATTTTTTAAATTTTACCGTATTTTTTAACCCCAATTCGCTCATTGCATACACAATGCGACGCTGCACCGGCTTTAACCCATCAGCAATACTGGGTAAAGCCCGATCCAGAATTACGTACATGGAATAATTTAAATATGCCCGCTCCGCAAACTCATGCACGGGTTGTGTTTCAATGTCATCAAAATTTAATGTTTCAGTAGTGTTCATGGTTCTTTATTAATTAATATTTATCCGGTCGCCTTTTTCTTCCAGCCAGGCTTTTCGATCCTGAGCGCGTTTTTTAGCTAATAACATATCTATAAGTTTTTGGGTTTGGGAAAAATCATTCATGGTTAACTGAACCAAGCGGCGTGTTTGAGGTGACATAGTCGTTTCGCGCAGTTGAATTGGGTTCATTTCGCCTAATCCTTTAAACCGCTGAACTTTAACTTTAGCTCTCTGGTCAGCTCGTTCCAATATAAGCTCCTTTTCTTCATCGTCCAAAGCGTAATGGACTTCTTTACCGATATCCACTCGATAAAGCGGCGGCATGGCGACGTAAATATGGCCTCTTTCAACCAAAACTCGAAAATGTTTCAAAAATAAAGCACAAAGTAATGTAGCAATATGTAAGCCATCGGAATCCGCATCCGCTAGAATACAAATTTTTCCATAACGCAATCCTGTGACATCTGAAGACCCAGGATCAACCCCTAATGCTACTGCTATATCGTGAATTTCTTTGGAACTTAAAATATGCGAAGATTCTTCTTCCCATGTGTTAAGAATTTTTCCTCGCAGCGGCATGACTGCTTGGAAACGTCGGTCTCTTGCTTGCTTCGCCGACCCTCCTGCGGAATCACCTTCCACTAAAAAAAGTTCACTTTGTTGCATGTCTTGGGATCGGCAATCGGCTAATTTTCCCGGGAGGGCAGGGCCTGTGGTGATTTTTTTCCGCGTTACTTGCTTTTCGGATCGCGTTCGTTTTTGTACTTGAGCAATAACGTATTCCGCTAAAGCTTCGCCCACTTGAATATTTTGATTGAGCCACAGACTAAAGGCGTCTTTAGCTATGCTTGATACAAAGTTTGAACAGGTACGCGAGAGCAGGCGTTCTTTGGTTTGTCCTGAGAATTGAGGATTGGTCAGTTTAACAGATAAAATGTAGCAACAATTGTTCCAAATATCTTCTGGGCTGATTTTTAAATTTCTAGGCAGTAAATTCCTGAGTTCGCAAAACTCGCGCATAGCATCACACAGGCCTGCACGAAAGCCACTTACATGAGAGCCGCCTTGAAGCGTCGGGATTAAATTGACATAGCTTTCGGTAACGGCTTCCCCACCTTCTGGCAACCAAAGCACAGCCCAACTCACCTCTTGTTTATCTTCAATAAATGCGCCCATAAAGGGCATTTGGGGTAAGCGTTCATATGTATCGAGATGTTCAAGCAAATAATCGGATAAACCATCTTCGTAATACCATTCTTCGTGAGAGCCGTCTTCTTCGTTGTCAAAAATGATGCGCAATTTGGGGCAAAGAACCGCTTTTGCGCGTAAAATATGTTTTAATTTGGGTATTGAGAATTTTGTGGTTTCAAAATAAGAAGAATCAGGCCAAAATCGAATCTTAGTTCCAGTATTACGTTGACCAACGGTACCTACCATGCCTAATTCTGCTACTTTCTCGCCTTGTAAAAATGACATTTCATAACGATAACCGTCTCTTCTAATCTCAACCTCCAATCGGCTGGATAAAGCATTCACGACAGAGACGCCGACGCCATGTAAGCCGCCTGCATATTGATAATTTTTGTCAGAGAATTTACCACCTGCGTGCAGTCTTGTTAGTATCAGCTCAACGCCGGTAAGTTTCTCTTCAGGATGAATATCGACAGGCATTCCTCGGCCGTCGTCTTCAACTGATAAAGAGCCGTCGCGATAGAGTATCACTTTAATCGTGTTAGCAAAGCCGGCCAAAGCTTCATCAACACTATTGTCGATGACTTCTCGGGCTAAATGATTTGGCCGGCCCGTATCCGTGTACATACCAGGCCTTCTTTTTACTGGCTCCAAACCACTTAAAACTTCGATATCTGCTGCAATGTAATGGTTCATATTTTAATTAAACTGTCGAATTTTTAGTTTCTAGCGAGGGGGTAGCCTCAGACCAATTCATGTAAGGACAGGTCGCGACCTGTCCTTACATTATCGAACAAGAAAAGGTTTTCCGAACCCGGCTTTTTGTAATTTCTGGGAGAATTCACTGGCTTGCTTTTGGTTGGTTGCACGAACGAGAACACTGTAGAGAGATCGGTTCTTGGAAGTTGACTTTATGATTTTGACTGGCGAATGCGTTAAAGATTCAGCAACTTTTGAGGCCTTCCTAGCATTAGTTTGACTACGATACGCTCCGATTTGCAAAAATATCTCGTCTTGTTTTTTAATGTTATTCTTTTGGACAACCTTTGGGGGTAAGGCCGTTCGCTTATTTTTTATAGCAATGTGCTCTTGGAGCCAATTATTAACAATTTTTAAATCATTGACATTTAAAGTTCCTGCGGCTTCTTTAAGTGCTATGCTGCTAAAAATGTATTGATACCGGTCAATGGCATAATTCTTTTGAGCTTCATAAAGTGCCCTTTGAGCATTGAGCACATCAACCATGGTACGTGTACCTACTTTGTAACCTTCTTTAGTGCCTTCCAAAGAACTTTGATTCGAAATTATTGCCTGTTTATCCGCTTGTATTTTACTGATACTGGACATAACACCAAGATATGATTTTCGAGCCGTATTCATCACATCCCGATAAGTTTTTTCCTGTTCTTGACTCACTAATTCGTAATTTGCCATTGCTTGTCGAACTTTTGAAGTTATCCCTCCGCCGCTAAATATAGGCATGGTAACTTGCATATCTGCTGATAACGTTTTGTCACGCTCATTACCTTGTCCAAAGGTACGATTATATTGATTGCCATATTTTGCTTCGAGCCCCAAAGCCGGCAAATGTCCGCCTTGCGCTTCGGCTATCTGTTTGTGGGCTGCCATCGTATTATATCTGGCGGCCACCAGTTGCCAATTTTGGCTAGCGGATTTTGTAACCCATTTTTCAATGTCTGCTGGGGAGGGTGGAGCAGGCGTAAAATCCTTTAGCTCAGAAAATTGTTGATATAATTGATTCGTGATCGCTCTTAAATCCTCCTTTTTATTTTCCAGATCATTTTGAGCAGCCACGTAAGCGGCGAGTGTTTCATCATAAGCAGCTTTAGCGTTGTAGACATCAGTAATCGTATTTAACCCAACCTTAAAACTTTGATTCGCGCGGATGTATTCTTCATAAATGGCTCGTTTCTCAGCTTGAGTATATTTCAAAATCTCTTGAGCTTGAAGCACACCAAAATACGCCTGAACTGCGCGATTCATTAAATCCTGAACGGCGGCATTGTAGGTTGCGTTGGCGGCTTTTACAGAATCCTGAGCTGCTGCTAGTTTTTGCCAATTAGGAAAATTAAAAATGCTCTGTTGTAAATCGAGCGAATATCCCACGCCTCGTTGTTTTACTGTCTCTCTCGTCGTAGGCGGATAAGTCTCTATATTTCCTCGCTTGTCAGTTCTAGAAAGACCAGCGCTTCCTTCTAAAGCTAATTGTGGTAACAATAATGCTATGCTTTGTGGAACCGCTTCCACCTCAACCATTTGCTGAGCTTCTGCTGCTTTATACGTCGGATCATTTTGCAACGCTTGTTGATAAACTTGCAACAAATCAATGGCAAAGGCTGGCGAACCGAAAGTTAATAAAGTAGAAATAAAAAATAAAAAATAAAACTGTTTTTTCACGAATAGTTTCCTAAAATGATGATCCATTTCATTTTATCATGTTATATATACAAATATAAAAAATTACACCGCGTGTTTAATATTGATTTAAAAAATTAATATTATCACGCCTATTATCTGAACACCATCATAGAAATACACTTTGCAATAGTTCCCGAGCTCATTCAATGAGCTCGGAAATGATGGATCGAGAAATAACAGCATTTTTGACCATTTCGATGTTTATACCGAATTAGTTAATATCAATTCGATATTCTTATCATAATGGTCGAGATAATATTAAAATCGATAGGGTTAAAAAATAATAAACAAATTAAAACAATTGGGATAATCTAACCAATAATTTTGTATTAAAGGAAATCAATATGAGTTTTGAAGAATCTATACCGGTAGAAATTCTAAATGCAATAAAGGAAAATCGTAGAGCAAGTGTAGAGGAACAAAGTCAAAGATTAGATGAACTTCGAGAAATATTAGAAAACCAGGATATTTCAATACTTTTTAATCTTCTTATCCAACAATATCAAACAACAGAAATAGACTCTGACGAAATTTTTGATCTCATTTCAGAAGTTCTTGATGATAGTATAGAGCCAAAAGATCTGCTTGACTGGTTGGAAAACTTTCAACTCGCAGAATCTTTAGCTAATAAAGAAGAGATAACTCGCTACTTAATCTGCAAATATCGGGAAATGATTTTTAATTACATTAACGACATAGCTCCTGATGAAGTTGATTTGAGGGCATTTGAATTAGGTTTTCTAGATCAACAAGATTTAGAAATCATATTTGATGATATCAAAGAAGGTTATTGGGGGGAATATTTGGAAGAACTAGGCAATACTGGTGTACTAGATTTGTTTGGCCGACCTAAGATTATATATAGCGACGGCAGATTTATGGACGCACAAGCAGGGGTTTATTTTCGCCCCTCCCCTAGTGAAATATTCTTAACACGTTCTGATGGATTCCGAACCCGCTTATTCATCGGAGAAGCTGATTTTAGCTTTTCACAAGCATTTATTAAAAAGCATCCTGAATTATCACGTTCGGTTATTGCTACTGAACTGCGTTCTAAAGAATCTCTACGAATCGATTATCCTGAAACTTTTGAAACTCACCGAAAATATTTAAAAAAACAAGGAGTAAAGATACTGTATGAGATTGATGGTACCAAGCTTCATGAAAACGAAAGATGGTCAGGGCAAAGAATTTCTCGCATTCATTTTAATTTTCCTCATGATGGAAGTCCTTTCAAAGCAAGAACATTACCCCTTCTGATAAAAAGATTTTTTAGAAGTGCCAGCATGTTACAAGGTTTAGAGGACCGTATTTACATAGCTCTTCCCCAGCCTCCCACCACAGGTAAGGGAAATCGCTATTTTTACCAAGGATATGTTTATGATATCTATGATGCCGCCGCAAAATCGGGTTATCGATGCATTAAAAAACGAAAATTCCAATCAGGAGAAGAAAAACGATATCCGGGCTATTTCCACCGAAAAACCAAGAAGGAATCTTCGGCGGAAATAGTAGAAGAGAGTAGAGAATATATTTTTGAAAAGACAGGTTTATCCTATCGACAAATAAGCGGGTCGTTTCCTCCTAAGCCCTTTAAGGTATACGGCCGTCAAACAAAATGCTTAACAGAAATAGAGACAGATCCAGAAAGTAGTGATTATTCAGATAGTGATCGGGAGTCTTTTACTGAAGTTATCGAAACCAAAATAAGAGGGTTAAGTTTAAGAGAGGATTAAAATAGTAGGCTCTGGGCTTGTATCTCATACTTAGAGATACTAGTCTGGAGCTAAAAGAAATGAACTGTTTATCCCCCTTGGTATTACCAAAACTTCAGCTTGAATTGAGATATCATAGCCCATGGTGCGGGCAGAAATAACAGAATTGTCTGCATGGTTAAGTAAAAATTCAGAATAGCCTTTGCCATGATAATATTCAAATTTGCACTATGGGGCTGTTGGAATCTGCCAATTTGTCGTCCTGAACTTGATTTAGGATCCAGAAAAATTCATCTGGAATGAATTTTGGCGTACAAAGTACGCCCGAAGGGTGAAAACCTTGGATGGTTTTCATCAAAAATTCATCTGGA